>JAJZZI010000210.1 GCA_021797635.1 Bacillota bacterium
ATCGTGAACGCGAAGATTATAGGGAACGCGGATCAGGATCATGCGATCGCGGAGCGCCTCGTTCTTTTTGTTTTCAATGAAGCGTTGATATTCCGCTTCATTGGTGTGAGAGACAATGACTTCATCGGCATAAATCATGGAAAATCTGCCGGTCTTGATGTTTTGTTCCTGGGACAAGGTCAAGAGTCCGTATAGAAATTTCTCGTCGCTCTTGAGCATTTCGATGAACTCCATCAGTCCGCGGTTAGCAATATTTAATTCCCCGTCAAAGCGATAGGCGCGCGGATCGGATTCACTGCCGTACTCTCCGATCGTGGCCAAGTCAATGCTGCCGGTGAGCTCAGAGATATCTTGACTCTTGGGATCGCTTGGGGAAAAGGTTCCAATCCCCACCCGACTTTTTTCTGAAAAGAGCACACGTTGCACAACCACCTCATCCGTTCTTCCCTGATACACGTCCTGGACTCGCTGTTGACAGACGGGACAAAGGTCGCCTTCGATGTATAAGCCGGTATCGCGATAAATCTCAGCCCGCAGCGGTGGAGGAATCAGATGCAAAGGTTCTTCATGCATCGGGCAGCCTAAAATCGCGAAGACTCTGCCCTCGTCGGTTCGAGAGTATTGTTCTAAGCCTCGCTTTAATAGTGACACCAAGGTGGATTTGCCACCGCCCACCGGGCCCATCAAAAGCAAGATGCGCTTACGAACCTCCAAGCGCTGGGCCGACGAATGAAAATAGTCGACAAGTTGCTCGATGGGATGCGCCAAGCCAAATAGATCATGGGTAAAAAATTGATAGGCCGGCCCCTCATCGTCGGTGCGGACTCCGGCTGCCATGATCATCCGGTAAATGCGAGCGTGGGCTAACTCCGTCCATTCCGGATGTTCGCACACCATCTGGAAATATTGACGGAAGGTTCCCGTCCATTTGAGTTCACTCTCTTGGGAGTGATAGTCGTGCAAGCGCGTCCACAAATCCACATTGACTCCCCCTCTAAAAACCTCAAGTCCATCCGTGGCCCAAGCATAAATTCCGCTCTCATGCCTTCCTAGAAAGGAGGGAATCCCGACTTAGAGAGTGGATTTAGTGACCTCTTTTGCGTCACAGCTTAGCACCATCGGGCGCTCATTGGCCACGGTTTGGATATGAACTGGCCGTCCCCACAGGCAATAGAGATGGCGAAGCGTCTCCTCGGCATACCGTATGTCTAAGTCCAGACCATCATGATGATGACGAAGATAGAGTTCGCCACGATTATGGAAGTCGCCGTCCACCACACTAATCACGGGAATCCCACCATGGGTCAGTTCCCGGACCAACTGATCACGCACGGCTTTGGCATCCTGGCTTTTTATGACCAGATCGCGTTGATCGGGGCCGAAGATAAACAAATTGAGCTCCTGTACCAAGTCGGTGGTCAAATGATTGCGAAGAAACGAGGTGTCCTCCTCGATTTCGCGTACCAAGAACAACTCGCGGTCGCCCCCTTTTTGGTGAATAGACTGAAACACGCTGGAGCCCAGCCCGTAAGGGTTAATTTGCCAGCCGTTGGGAGCGACGACCGAGGCATGCAGCCTGGCAAAGTCCACAAAGTCGCGGTCATCCAATTCTAATTCATGCATTAGGCGCAGATGCCAATAGGTGGCCCAGCCTTCATTCATGATCTTGGTGCGAATCTGCGGCCAAAAATAGCGCATCTCTTCCCGCACCATGCCAATCACATCGCGTTGCCAATCCTCAAGATGCTCACTTTCGTTCATCAGAAACTCGAGCAGGTCGAACGTCGGGTAGGTTCGAGGCTTGGTCAAATGGCGTCGCGGGCGATCTGCTGGGCTCGGCGACAGATCCTCGTAATCGCCACCACTATCCCGAAGACCTAGTCGTCGCTCCGGCACCTGACGGTTCTCCGGCTGGCGAAAGGGATGGCACCAGTCTGCGTGCTCTTCAATGGCCATCACCCTATCCAACAAGTCTTCGACCACATTCTTGCCAAACTGAAACTCGTATTGGCGGATACGGTCGGCGTGGTGACCCGCCACGTCGATCATGTTATCTGGGCTCTCGGAAAACGCTTGATTGGTCTGAAAGAAATCGACGTGCCCCATCACATGACAGCGGATCAAGGTGTTCTCCAACGGAGAATTGCTGTCGAGTAAAAATGCGTAGGCGGGATTCGTATTGACCACCATTTCATACAACTTGCCCACGCCGTAATCATGGCGCATCTTGAGCATCTGGTACTGTTTACCAAACGACCAATGGGCCATGCGCCCAGGGATGAGGTAGGCGGCGTGCTCATAGAGCACCGCCGCGGGCACCTGGTCGAAAATGACGGGACATGGCTCAAGCCCGTGATCCACGGCCAATTGCCAGAGGTCTTGGTCGTCGGGATAGGGGCTAAGCACCGCTTTCACCTCCGTCCGTTCGAGGAAAAAATGTCTTCAGGGCAGGATACAAGTCTTCGCGTTTAGTAATGGTCACGATCTTGAACCGAGGGTGTTGGATCTTCGAGAATTGCGACATCAACGTGCTGGAGTATCCTCCCTCCCGAATTTCAGCGTAGCCTAGCACATTAGACACGCTTAACAACCTGCGGATAGAGTCCACGGTCCTGCGATTGTCCGCATCGGACCAATTGTCGCCATCGGAAAAGTGTATCGGATAAATGTTCCAATAGGCGGCGGGATAACGCTGGCGAACCACTTCTTCACATAATTCGTAGACCGATGAAACTTTCGTGCCCCCGCTTTCACCTAACTCAAAGAATTCCTGCTCCGATACTTCGCGGGCGCCCGTGTGGTGGACCAAAAACACCACATCCACGGACTGATATTGACTGCGGAGAAATCGTAACATCCAAAAGGCAAACATTCGGGCCATCTTTTTCTTAAAGTCACCCATCGATCCAGAGATGTCGCGCATCGCAACCACCACGGCGTTATGCTCTTGCACTTCTTCGGGAACCCACGTTTTAAAGCGTAGGTCCTCGGGGGTCCATCCGCCCACCGCGATTTGGCCAGCCTTGGCGTTGCGCAACAAATTGGCCTTAAGCGACCGCCGTTTATCCAAATTCCCCATCAGCCCTCGGCGCGCAATATCTTTGAACATCCATTGCGGTTGGACGACGCGCGCCTCCGGTTTAGATTCTAGGTAGGGCAAGCCTAATTCTCTAAATAGCATGTCTTCGACGTCTTCGATGCTAATTTCCGCCTCGAAATAGTCCACCCCAGGCGCATCGCCTGCGGGGCCGTCGTTTCCCGAGCCGGATGCCCGCTCCGGCAAACGCCCCAAGACATCGCCAGGCTTGGCGGAGCCCTGACCTTGGCCCACCCGCTCTCCTTGCCATGGGTCAAAGCGAAACTTGAATTGTTGCAGGCTTCGGATGGGAATCTTTACACGATGACCGCGTTCTGAGGTCAAGATGCTCTCCTCGGTCACTAAGTCTCCCAGTTGCCGCTTGAGCGCCTCCTTGACTTTCGCCTGGTGGCGCCGCTGGTCTGAGGTCCCCTTTTGCTGCAGGGACCAGTCCGGAATGAATGGTGACATCGCGCCACCTCCCTACAGAAGGTAATACCAGACTATGCGCCAGCCGCTCAGTTCTTGCCTCCGCTGGCAAGCTCTAGGCCCGTTCCGGGATGGCGACGATCTTGCACGATCGGCCATTTCAAATTTCGTGATCCAGCCAGGCCTCTAGGATGATACAGTAGCGATAGCGAGACGCATTGGCCCGGCCCATGACAAGTTTGGCGAGCCACATTCAACCACGAGGGGAAAATGTATCAATGGCCACGATGGTGGACCTTTTCATCCGCGATGCGACGTTTGATGACCTTGGTGCCATGTTAGCCATCTATAACGAACAAGTGCTAACCAGCACGTCCACCTTCGACCTTAGGGCGCGAAGCCAAGAAGCTCAGCACGCCTGGTTTTTAGAACATCAAGAAGGCTTGCATCCGGTCGTGGTCGGGGAACGCGCCGGACAGGTGGTGGCGTGGGGCAGCCTCTCCGTCTATAAGCCGCGCCCTGCATATCAACACACGGTGGAGGTCTCGGTGTACGTTCACCAACAAGCGCGATCCCAGGGACTGGGCACGGCTGTGTTGAAACACCTGTGCGAGCGGGGACAATCTAGCGGAGTTCACACCATCGTCGCCTATATTGTGAGTTCCAACCAAGCCAGCCTGCGCATGAGCCGAGCTTGCGGGTTCGTCGAAGCGGGTCGGCTCCGCGAGGTAGGCTATAAATTCGATACCTGGCTGGACGTGGTGATCATGCAACGCATGCTTCGCCCGTCCTTGGGCTAACGCTTTCCTTTCGGAAAATGGCCTTGTTTTACGCTCTGCCCTTGCTCGCGCACGCATTTATCCCCGCACACTCAGCGCCATCACAAGGGCGATGACAAGGGCCACTAAGAGGTAGGCCACGTATTGGGTGAGCTGTCCTGACTGCAGCTTGCGAAGCCACCAGCCGATCGCCTCCCCCGCCCGCATAATGGGCAGGTAGAGCCCCTGTTCCACCCGAAAGACGATGGTGTGGCGATAGAACCGAGCTCCTTTGGTGTCATAGCGATCCCGCTTAAGCCCATAAAATCGTTGAAAGGCTAGGCGTAGAGGCTGCACAAAGCCTTCAGCTGAGTAACTGGTTTTGTCCGAATAACGTTCGGCGCCGCCCGTCCAGGGTTCGACCAAGCGCACCGGATGACCGCGCCGAGCCCATCTCCGCAGGAGACTAATGGCCGCGAGGAAAAAGAGTCCCATCATCAATAGCACATAGGGGTCGCCTACCAAAAATGCCTGGGGATAGAACACCGTTCCCCGCGCATGCGGAGCAGGAATCAGATTGGCGCCGATCTTTACCAAGGCGAGCGCGCTCTTGGGGTCGCCTAGGGTTGGAGCGATGACCCGGGTGGGGGTGGACAAGAAGGTGGCTAAGACAGCGTTGACCCAGGGCAAAAACCACACCACCCCCGGTCCCCCAATTAATGGCAAGGCCCAAGGCAGAGCCAGACCCACGCGCATCAGCCATGGCGGCTCACCGATGGCGGGATCAGGGTTCCTTTGATGCATCCGCCCCAAGAAGCTAAACGCATACCAGCGCAGGTACAGCGTAGCCCCCAGGGCCGTGGCCAGCGCCAGCATTGCGCCAGCCACCATCAGAGCCAAATGCATCGCCGCGTGATCGCCCGCATGACCCAGAGGCTTAATAACGGCCTCCAGCAATAACCACTCGCCGACAAAGCCTCCCAAAGGGGGAATCCCGGCTAGGGCAATCACGGCGCCCAACGTATACATCGCCGTTTTCGGGGCCCGGTGCACCAAGCCCCCCAGCCGATCCAGGGTGTGCCCAAATTGCTCAATATAGTCGCTAGAGCCAAACAGCACAAACTTGGCTCCCGCATGCGAAACCAAAAGAATCACCAGCGCATCCATGGCCATGGTGGCGGCGACGTTGTGGGGATTTACCAAGGACTCGATCGTCCATAGGCCCAGGGCAGAGAATGCTAACCCTAAGACTTCCAACGTAGAATAGGCTAGGACTTGCTTGACATGACGGGACAAAATCCCATAAAGCGACGAACTTACGGCGCCGAGCACTCCCAGACTTAACACAATGAGGCCCCAGGTCAAGCCCGCGTGGACGACCCCATCCAGGGCCAAGATCCCGCTTAGGGCCAAAGCGGTAAGCAGCCCGGAAAAAATTCCTGCCACCACCCCGGGCGCTTGAGGTTCTGCCATGGGCATCCAGATGAGCAGGGGGAACAAGCCTGCCTTCACGCCAAAGGCTACCAGCACCAGGACCATAATCGTGGTCTTGGCGACATTCCCTAAGCTCGAGATGTGCGAGGCCATGGCCGAAAACCCATCGTGAAGGGCGGTGGCGTGGCCTCCCATGAGCCACACCAGGGCTACCAGCAAGGCCATGCCTCCCAACTCGGACAACGCCAGTAAAGCCCATCCGGCATGCCACACGACTCGCGAACGCCGGCTGGTCACGATACCAAGATAGCTAACCGCGGAGATGAATTCCCAGGTCAACAGCAAGAGCAGTCCATCGCCACTCCATAAGTAGATTCCCACCCCAGCCTCAAGGGGTAGCAACGCATATAAAATTCTTCGCTGTCTCGGGTCGGACCAGGTTATCAACACGCACATCAAAAACAAAAGACCGGCGACGACTGCCCACAGGGAACCCAAGGGAAGGCTCGCTAAAACCAATGACGGCCAGGGCATGGGCAGAGAGATGGGCACCGGGCGCCCATGAGATGCCAAGGATTTGGCCATCAACACCAACGCTAGGCCACCGCCCGCCATCCACGCGGCCAACCAGGTTCTTGCGCCCTTGCGTGTCAGCCAATCCAAGAACCCAGCCCCAATTAGGGCGACAAAGAGAAAACCAAGCCAAGCGGCACACCAGCCAAGAGCGTTCATCGCATCGCCTCTCCTTAGTTGTTTGGCGTCGGCACTTGCCCATCTAAGGCCAGAAACAAGCCGCGCAAAATGTCCGGTGGTGCGGGCGGACATCCCTCTACCTTAGCCGTGACGGCCACGATGCCCTCCAACGATGCCAAGACATCCGGCGATTCCCGGAACCATCCTCCGGAGATGGCGCATTCGCCGATGACTACCACCCGTTTAGGTACGCCCATCTGGGCATAGGTCTGTTCAATCACAGACGCCATCGGTCGAGTAATCACCCCGGTAATCACGAGCAGGTCCGCATGCTTAGGCACTGCGGTGTAGCCGAAGCCATAGCGACTAAAATCATAGGCGGGGCTCGGCAACAAAGACAACTCCGACTCACAGCCGTTACAAGATCCCGCATCTAAATGACGAATGGCACACGACCGCCGAATACTTAAGCGTTCCAGCGTACGCGGCTCGACCCGCGACGCTCCGACCTCCTTGGCCATCAGCGCCACCTCCGGGTCAGACTTCGTCGGGTACCCCGTCGTTTGCGGCTTGGATAAGAGGTTTTGAATCCAGTGCCAGTAATACATTCAAACCGCCTCCCGTTTAAATCACCATCTTAAATCCGTGTCATTATCCATCCCACCCGGCAACCGATAGATTAAAACTCGCATCAATAATGGGAAAATCTTGCAAGATATTGTGATTGGCGACCGCTGGCGCCACCACATACCAGTTTCTCTGCGACGGCGTGGCAATAGCCACGCGCGCTATCGTGCGATCCTGGGACAGTGCCACGCGGTATGCCATCAAGCCCCGCGGTGCTTCGATGAAGGCCGTACCCGCACAGGCCGGCCCAGCCGCGCTCGCCACCTCGCGAACGTCGGTCTGATCGGCCAGGTTTAGACGCTCCGGCCGCTCGAGCAGGGCCATGATCAGCGAAAAGCTTTGTTCTAGTTCGGTCGCTTTCACGGTGTAGCGCCCCCGAGAATCTCCCGTCGCCAGGCATGGCGTTTCTAAGGGGACATCAGAATAATTGAGGTAAGGGTGCATGCGGCGGACATCCAAGGGCCGACCTGCCGCACGACCCACCGGACCCACGGGCCGCACAAATTCTCGGGTATGCAGGGGAATGGTCCCGGCCCCATCCAGCCTGTCGAGAAATGAAGGAGTGCGGTCTAAGTCCTGACGCACCGAACGAATTCGCTCCCATTCCTCGCTTAGCCGTTGACGCGCCAGACGATAGTCCTTGGCGTCTGGGGGTCTTATGTGATGGCTTGTTACGCCACCCGGTTGCACCACGCCCCTGAGATAGCGATGACCAAATAGATTGAAGTTCACACGCAAGATCGCCTCCTTACAGGCTAGGTACTCCATCTGGGGCACGGGAAGACCAGTCGAGGCAGCAAGTAGGGCCAGGTCTCCAGTATGACTAACCATACGCTCGAGTTCCGCCAGTAGCATCCGCACCCACGAGGCGCCTTTTGCCGTTGGCCAGTCTAACGCCTGTTCCACCGCTAGACTATAGGCTAACGCATGCGCCACCGTAGAAGTCGTCGTCATCCGCTCGACGAGGGCCAAGGCGTCATTCACCGTCTTGCCTTGGCAGAGCTGGCGAATGTTCCGGGGTTTGAACCCATTTTCCACCGTAAGCCGTACGATATCGTCGCCCATCACACTTAGTCGATATAAGACGGACTCCGCTACATCAGCATGCACGGGGCCCAAGGGATACACGAATATGCCCTTGCCTAACACCCTTCGGTGGCGATAGGTCTCGGCCCAGGAGAGCCAAGGCAGTTGATCCACGGCCAAACCTAAAGCCCAAGTGGCTTCACCGATGTTCATGTCCATGGGTAGCGGAATCGCCTGAGGTTCTTTAGCGGATAGTCGAATCTCTTGATGGTGGTGGCTTTCCGGGTGAAACAAAAAAATGGAAAGCCCATCGCTGGCAGCGTCCAGAAGCAAGGTTTCCCACCCCCGCTCTCGGGCTTTGGCCCACGCCTCGGCCCAGGCCTCGGCCCTCTCAAGCACCTGCACCGCCGTTGCAGTTGCGGTAGCCATCTATCCCCCTCCTCTAAAAACTATGCGACATGGCCTCATGGACCACGGCGTGCCACAAATGGGGCGCCACCAACGGCGCCCCAATCCCTCCAGCGAGGACAAACACCGCGAGGAGCAGACTCGGCAAGATTAAACCCCAAGGCTCGGCCATCCGACCCACGACTTGGTTTCGCTCCGCCGGACCCGGTCTAAACAACCAAACCGGCATGCGCCGCGCGATACCAATAAAGATCACCACCAAAAGCGCCACGGCAATTACCGTAAAGAGTCGGTACTGCGGAACCGAAAAGCCTCCCGCAACGATGAGCCACTCACTCCAAAAGGGCGAAAACGGCGGCAGGCCGACAATTCCGGCGGCTCCCACGGCCAAGAGTCCGCCCGTCCAGGGCGTGCGTGCCAAAATATCACGGGCACCGGCGCTCCCGTCCGACGTGCCATAGAGCAGGCGTATGGTGCCGGAATTTTGAAACAGCAACGTCTTCCCGGCCGCGTGGGTCCAGATATGGAGCATCGCCCCGACCAACGCAATGCCCCCGAAACCCATACCAAGGCTAATCAAGCCAATGTGCTCGATGCTCGAGTACGCCCACATCCGTTTGAGGTCCGTTTGAAAGGCGACAAAGCCCGCCGCTATCACCAAGGAGAGCAGACCGAGAACAATCATGCCGTCATGTAAAAACACGGCGGGCACCGCCGAGGACACCATCTCAAATGATCGATAGATAAGCAGTGCGGCACTGGCCAGCTTGATTGCGGAAAGCAAGGCGGAAATGGGGGCCGGGGCTTCACTATGGGCATCAGGTAACCAGGTGTGAAAGGGCGCCAAGCCGGCCTTAGCACCATATCCCATCAAAATCATATACGCGCCCGCCAACGCCCAATGGGTGTGGACTTCAGAGGGATAGCGCAGCGCAGGATGAAATCCCCACACGGCAAGGGAGTGCCCCGATGCCGTTACCGCAATCACCGTTCCCAAAAGCGCAATTAAGCCGCCACTTTCCGTCACGATTAAAAATCGCCAGGCGGCCTCCAGCGAGCGCCCATCAATTTCCATCCCTACTAAGAACACGGACGATAAGGTGACGAATTCCATGTCGACCCATAAAAAGAGGAAACTGGTCCAAAGGGACACGGCCAGCAAAGACGCGACGAACAGTAACAGCAAGGCAAAGTACGCCTTGACCCGGGCCGAGGGCCAGTGCTTATGCTCCGCTTCTCGTCGGATATATGGTTCAGAGTACCAAATGATGGTGGTGGCGATTACGGCAATGATCCGAAAAAACCATGATGCCAGCGCGTCAGGCGCCTGCCAACTACCCATCCACTGGGTAACGAGGGTCATGAGCAAAAAGGCCATGGCCAGCTTCACCACGGTCGGCAGAAGGCGCTGGGGTAGGATATAGGCTAAGAGGGCAAACCCGGTCAGACCTGCGGGAACCCAGATCATGGCAGCGCTCATCCGATCAACTCCTTCATGTCGCGCACGTCGACACTGCCCTTCAACCGCATCAGCGTGGATGCGACCCACGAAATGGTAAAGGCAAGAAAGAGGGCAACCAGGTCAATGGCCAGATCGGCCGGCTCCTTGAGCGTCCATCCGACCACCAGGACTCCCGTTGCGCAAATCGTCTCGAGGCTTAACAGCGCACGCGAGATACTCCACACCTCGTAGCGTGCGGATAGATGAACCAACGAAACCAGCAAGGCTGCCAAAACCGTTCCGGCTAACACGGGATCGCCAATGCCCACTGCTCGGGTAAAGGCGAGGGCGAATACCGTAACCGCTAAGAAGACCAGCAAGAGGCCACTCATGCCAAAGGGCGAACGAACTCCATAATCTTGTTGTACCAAAGCATCGTGGCTAAATAAGATTTTAGGGATGATAACCACTTTAATCAGGGCGACCGCCACCACCGTCAACCAGAGCCACGCATAGGGCACCGTCAGGGCCAAGACCGCGGCCACAGCCAACTCTCCCACCGCCTGAAAGCGGAACAATACATTAACCGACCG
Source organism: Bacillota bacterium (assembly GCA_021797635.1). Lineage (GTDB taxonomy): Bacteria > Bacillota > Sulfobacillia > Sulfobacillales > Sulfobacillaceae > JAJZZI01. The sequence continues at coordinate 10,486 of JAJZZI010000210.1, forward strand.
ATCCGTCTTGACTAAGGCCATTAGCACGGCCGTGATCCATACCAAAAACACCGCCATGCGCAAAAGGATCATTACCCCTCACTCCCGCCTCACTATAGAATCAATCCGGTCGCCAATCCCCCAAGGGCGGCCAAGAGGATGGCGGCCATTAGGTAGTCTACGTTGCGAACGAGACGAAGCTTCGCAAACCCCGCCTCAATACTGACTAAGATTAGCGAAGCCAGGGTAATCTTCACGGCCACTAAAACAAGCGCGAGACCGATGGCGCCAGCGCCAAGGCTGGTCGCTAGACCCCAAGGGGTGGCCAGAACATTGAGCAAAATCACATTGAGTACGACAAACTTCATCCAGCCGCCCCATTCGTAGAGTGCTAAATCGGGACCGGTTGACTCTAACGTACGTCCGGGATCGATCATGGAAAGTTCCTGCGAGCTCGAGGGATTATCCACGGGAATCCGCCCCGCTTCGGCGATCAAGAGCAGGAACCATCCCACCACCAACAAAAGGTGGGTGGGCGTAATCATCCACCTGCTGGTTTGGAGGGATTGGTTGACGACAAAGGGAATGGTGGCGCCCGCGGCGGCAGCCGCGCCAAAGACCACCAACAGGGCAAGCGGCTCGGTAAAGGTGCCGATCAGCCGAATGCGGCTCGCTCCCACGGCAGGGTAGGCTCCCCCACTGTCCAAGGCGGCCAGCAATAAAGCGAACCCGCCCGCCGATAAGATCATGCCTCCCGCCAACATGTCTCCCATCCATGCAAACGGCAGAGGAAACGCCGTTAACACGGGGATTAGCATCGCTACCAACATCGGCGCCATGACATAAAACACGGGCGCCCATTCTGAAATCCAACTACTTTCCGTACTTCGCACCGTTTCCTTATGCCACCATTTCCATAAATCGCGGTAGGGTTGCCAAATCGGTGGCCCATGCCGTCTGGCCAGGCGCGCTCGGTAACGCTCCATGATGCCATGCAAGAGCGGCGCAAACAGGGCCACAAACGCCACCTGTAGCCCCTGCGCCAGGTATTGGTTAACCATTCGCGCACCCCCAATGATGGCATAAACTCAAAATGACCCCTATCCCAAGGATAGGAGTCATTAACCGGGAATACCGGTGGTTTCGGATAGGAGAAATCCCGGGTGGAACCCATCACCCTTGTAACCTATGTAATCTTCTGGCTTAGATTATCCAATTTTCCCGTTCACGTCAACCTGAAAACCTCCCTGGGCCTTCCTGCCGACACGTGCCTTGGCGACATTGACACTAAGAACGCCTTCCCTTATGCTGTCGAAGTCTGTCATGATCGGTACCGGTTTTGGCCATGGTAAAGGGCGTCCCTCCCCTTCTCGCCTCTATCTGACTCTGGCTACCATCTTGGTCTCCGTTTCACGTCGAAAGGATGTGCAACGTGCTCGCAAACCTGGTGATTATTTTCGTTGGGGGTTCCTTAGGGTCTGTGGCCCGATATAGCTTAAGCTCGCGCATTGCCGAAGGCAGCCAGGCGCGTCTACCGGTGGGAACCTTAACCGTTAATTTAATAGGAGCCCTATTAATCGGCGTGATTTCCTACCAGGCCCACCACCTTGGTGCTCATGGGGTTCTTTTTGCCGACATCGGCTTTGTGGGCGCCTTTACCACCTTTTCTAGTCTTAGCTATGAAACCCTGATGATCCTAGAACAAGGATTCGCCCTAGAAGCGTTTGTCAACCCGCTGGTCAGCCTGCTCTTAGGCTTGCTGGGCGTCTCCCTGGGCTGGTATCTTGGAGCAGCACTATGAACCCTCGCTGGTGGATTGCTTTGGGTGGGGGAATAGGGGCGGTTTTGCGGTACGAACTCATGACGCGCATTGCGGAAACGCCCATCCCTTACGGCATTTTCCTGATTAATATCGTAGGAAGTTTTGCCATTTCGGTCGTCATGACGAGCACGCAGGAGTTTGGTTGGCCCCCCGAGCGCCTCCGCATCTTTTTGACCGTTGGCCTCTTAGGCGGATTCACCACGTTTTCCACGTTTGCACTGGGAACCGACCTGTTGATCCAACATGCCCATTTCATGGCAGCCTATACGTATAGCGTGGGGAGTTTGTTCTTTGGCTTGACAGCGGCGTGGTCAGGTATTATCTTTGTTCGTGCCATCCGTGCATGGTTAGAGTCCCGTGCGGTCGAAGCTGACAGGCGAAGGGATGAAGCAGATGAGCGACTCCCAAGTGATTAAAGGCATGCGCATACGGATCTATCTTGGTGAAGCGAGCCATTTTCACCATCAAGCCCTATATCATGCGATTGTGCTCAAGGCCCGCGAGGTGGGCATGGCCGGAGCCACCGTATTTCGCGCCTTCGAAGGATTTGGGCCCTCCAGCAGGATCCATTCCTCAAATTTACTTGATTTGTCCAGCGACTTGCCCATGGTCATCGAGATTATCGATAACGAGTCCAAGGTTGAGAAATTTCTCGAGATTGTGAGCCCGATGTTGGATCATGGCATGATTACCACCGACCCCGTCACGATTTTTCAATATGGCCACCCATCGAAAAAACTGGAATAACTGGCCAATGGGGCGGCTTGAAGCACACCCCCCATCCGCCGCCCCAACGCTAAAAGCGAACCGGACGGCAAAATGCCGCCTTGCCCGCATAAATCGCCTCACGACCCAGGTCCTCTTCGATGCGTAGGAGTTGATTGTACTTTTCTACCCGTTCCCCTCGACAGGGCGCTCCCGTTTTCAGATGTCCGGCGTCGAGCGCAACGGTAAGGTCGGCGACAAAACTGTCGACGGTCTCTCCGGAACGATGCGAGACAAATGCTCCCCACCCATGAGATTTTGCCAACCGCGCCGCTTCGATCGCCTCGCTGACCGTGCCGATCTGATTCAGTTTAATCAAGGCGGCATTGCCAACCTGTTCAAAAATGGCCCGGGAGATCGTCTTGGGATTCGTACAGAAGATGTCATCCCCAACGAGCTCAATCTGCTCCCCCAGGCGCTCGGTCAAAAGACGCCAACCGGCCCAGTCGTCTTCCGCTAGTCCATCTTCCAAAAGACATAAGGGATAGTCACGGACGAGGTCGCTGTAATAGTCCACCATCTGCTCCGGGCTGAGTGCCTTATTTTCCGCGCGTAGGTGATATTGGCCCCCGCGGTAGAATTCCGTCGAAGCGGGATCCATGGCGATGCCCACGTCTTCCCCTGCCTTAAGGCCCACTTGGTGGATAGCCTCCATAATCAGATCTAAGGGCTGGCGATTCGAAGAGACGATGGGAGCAAATCCGCCTTCGTCGCCCACACCGGTGGACATCGAACGCTCTAACAAGAGACTTTGCAACGCATGATAAATCTCGGACCCAAAGCGCAGCGCTTCGCTAAAAGACGGCGCTCCGTAAGGAGCAATCATAAATTCTTGGATGTCCGCCCCTTGGCCGCGTGCATGAACGCCCCCGTTTAAAATATTCATCATGGGCACGGGCAAGCGCTGACTTACGGCACCGCCGAGATAACGGTACAGCGGCAAGCGGCTGGCTTTAGCCGCTACCTTCGCCACCGCCATGGACACTCCCAAGAGGGCATTCCCCCCTAGCCGCGCTTTCGTCTCGGTTCCGTCCAAATCTCTTATGAGATGGTCGATTCCCACCTGGTCTCGGCAGTCTACTCCCGTAAGTGTAGATGCTAAAACGTTGTTCACGTGAGAAACGGCCAGAAGGACCCCTTTTCCGCCATAGCGGCTGGCGTCGCCGTCGCGCAATTCTACGACTTCCCGACTTCCGGTAGAGGCGCCCGAGGGCACGCCCGCTCGCGCCTTCGTACCATCTTCCAGCCACACTTCCACCTCGAGCGTGGGATTGCCGCGGGAATCCAAAATCTCCCGTCCTTTGATACGACTCATGGTAAAGCTCATCTCATTCACCCTTTCCTAAGAGATCTCGAAGGACAACGGCCGTCCTACCCCATCACCTGCAGTTAGCTGAGGTTGCATCGGGACCTGGTCCACCTCACCCCCTTTCCCGCTGAGCCATCTTCATCTTCTGAAGAAGGTCGCCGCCAAAGCTGGTGACGGCCGGCGGACCTACGGTCATTTCAAACGTCCGAGTGCCGTCATCGAGTCGACCGGCCCGTAAGCAAAGGACCCTAGGGTCATTTTGTTCACACCATGGGCGAGCAAAGGCATAAAGATGCGTAACCATGGCGACCTGAATGTGGCTTTCTATCAACGCTTGGGTCACTTGACGGGCGATCTCCGCGCCTTCCCGCTCATTGGTGGACGAAAATGCCTCGTTAAAAAGAACCAGGCCATAAGGCTTCAGCCGTTGAACCAGATCTCGGCAGCGCTTCAATTCCTCATCGAGTTTGCCGCGCTCCATGGTGCGATCTTCTGGGCGGCCGAAGTGGGTATACACCCCGGACGTGAGACTGGCGCGGGCGTTTGATGCAGGCACAAACATGCCCGCGTTGAGCATGAGTTGACATAGGCCCAAACTTCGCAAAAAAGTCGATTTTCCCCCCTGGTTCGCCCCCGTGATAATGATGAGATTTTTACCGTTGGCATCTAGGTCAGATGCGACCACCGGAGCTTGGGTTTGAAGCGCCAAACACAGGTCGTACACGCCCAGGAACTGTCGTACCCCCTCTTCAGTGGAGGCCACGGCCGGAAAGACCCAGGCTCCGCCAATTTGATGAAGGCGCTCCGAGAGATGGATGCAGGCAAGATAAAAGGCAAGCTCCATCTGAAGTCGCTTCAAAAAGGCGACCACCTGGTCCAGCGCCCGGATGACAACCTTGGTCAGCGCGCTTAACCCCCGATCCTTCAATTCCACCAATGCAGCCTGACCGTTTTCATCGAGTTCCGAGATGACGACGCTTAAGGTCGTATCGCCCGAAATCGGCCTTTTCTGAAACCACTCTAATCTCCAGCGGGGCTTGTGAATGACCTCGGCAGAAACCGGGTGTGCGCGATAGTGCTGGCCTTGATGACCCCGTCCTAAGGTGGCGCTGAAGACCATGCCTCTTTTAAAGCGAAGAGCCACTAAGTGTTGGCGCACCTTGGTCAAATAGGGGTCGTCTAGCTCGTGCTTAAGCGTCTGGACTAGGCCCCGAAAGCCTTCCGATTGGAATTGGTGCGATGGTTGCAACACGAAGTCGCGAAGATGTTGGAGGTGGTCAAACAAGATTTCCAAAACGGGCACATATTCATGCAACATGGATTCTCGGTGACGGGCAAACATGCCCACGTGCGCCGCTTCGCGATCCTCTATGGCCTTTTTCACCAGGACATAGAGCTCGGCCACGAAGGGGGCATGATTGAGACAATCTTGGAGCACCGCCTGGCGAAACTGAACCTCACTGACCGTAAGTTCGGCGTGCAACAGCATGCGCTCGGCGGCCAGGTACAAGAGGTTGTCGCCTTGAGCCATCGCCTCACAAAGAACGTCCAAATTCAGGTCGTGCACCGTCTGAACACTCTCTGGAGCAATTTTCTCTTCCCAATCCACGCCATGATCGGCATACAGCAAAAATCCCTTCATGGCCTCAACCGCTCCTTGATTTGCCCATAGGTGAGTCCGTGGCGTTCGGCAAGAGATAGGGCGTACGCCATTCCCGAAGCAGGCTCCCGCGAAACCTTATAGGTGCGCTCGCCAGTTTGCGGATCGATCCCCGCCACCATACTCACCGTTTTGCCGTGGTAGGAGGCGAGCTCATCCAAAAAGGTCACCACCACCGCCAGCGCATCGAGCTCGATGATTCGGTCGACGATCTCCGTGCTCAAGAGCAGGGCATCGTGAAGCGTGGTCGCATTGAAGCTCTCATTCATGATGATAAGGCTGGCGCTACTGGCACGGGCTAGAATATCAAACATCCGCTCCAATTCATCTTGTAACTTGCCCTGACCCCTACCGACGTCTTCTTCATGTTCAAAGTGCGTAAAGATCTGGTCACAGAGCGGAACCTGGACCTCTTGGCCGGGCACCGGCAATCCCAAGGCGGCGAGAAAATGGAGTTGTCCAATGCCTCGGGCAAACGTCGTTTTTCCTCCCTGATTGGGCCCGGTTACCACCAAAATGCTCTCTCCCTTATCCAGTCTAAAGTCGTTGGTCACCAGAGGCTGATGGCTCTCTAGCAGTTTCTGGGCCAGAGCGACATCGTAGGTGCTACGGGCCCACTTCGCCTGATCATGGGTCGCAATCTGGGGATAGCAGACCTCTAGCCCATGACTTTTAAGCGTCTCCGAGTGCTCTTGGTAGGCTAAGTAAAATTGCAATTCGCGGTCTAATTGTCGCACTCCCGGGTCTATGTAGTCGGCATAGCGGCCGCAATAATCGCGTAGCCGGCCAAAGGGTTCCGGATAGAGTTCGGCCACGCGGTCCAAGATTGCTGCCTCGACATGGTTCATCTCTAAAGGCTCGAGCTGGTGGGCTGTAGATTCCGGGTTCGCTGGCGCGACCCCAAACTTGCTGAACAAGACGGCCAGGTCTTCAGCATAATCTCGGGGGTCACATTTGTGTCCAACCTCGATGCTACTGCCTTGCAGAGTCAGGCAGTACGCTATCGACCCTAAGTCGGCCTTCAATGCCGTCCATGCGTGTTGCATGGGAGCGAATCCTTGCGAGGTGACGTAATCATGCACATAGTCCCCCATTCGTAGGAGCGCCCTCGCTTCGATCCGACCGAGAGCCAGGGTTTGCTCCAAGGCCAGCACGGTATCGCAGTAGAGACCCACTGCATCGAGAAACCACGCCTCTCTTTGTCGGCGGTAAGGCACTTTCTCTGACTTCTGACCATATTCCCTTACCGTCTGCATGCCACGCGAAAACGCCTGTATTCCTTCCGCTACGGCGGAATCGGCCAAATCTTTAAAGACAGCATGGCGATAAGACACCTCGTCAGCCGTCTCTAATAGGGTGTAAAAGTAGGGCAATAGCCCATATTGTTCCCGACCGGCCACGATTTCGGCCAATACCTGATCGAGATTCAAGTCCCCCAAGATGTCTGGCGCCGAAGTCCGTAAAGCGCTCGGCACACGTTCCCAAAGAATGCTCGGACAGCACATGAAGATCCTCCAGATCG
>JAJZZI010000115.1 GCA_021797635.1 Bacillota bacterium
CGTGACCGGGAGTATCAAGAAACACAATACGATGCCCATTCCACGAGATGACTGAGGCGCCGATGTGCTGGGTGATGCCCCCGGCTTCGCTCTGGGTCACCCGGCTCGAGCGAATTCGGTCTAAGAGCGAGGTCTTGCCATGGTCTACATGTCCCATGACGGTAACGACCGGAGGCCGCTCGCGCAGCGATCCTTCCTGGTCCTCCGCTCCCTGAATAAAAATCTCTTCACGCTCTTGCACACTCGCGCGCTCTTGCACTTCGGCGCCGAACTCCGTCGCCACAATCACGGCCGTCTCGCGGTCGATTTCATGATTCACCGTGGCCATCACGCCCAGGCCAATCAACCGTTTAATCAGGTCGTTGCTCTTCACACCCAGTTGATCCGCTAACTCCTTCACCATAATCGATCCGCTGATGACCACCCGACGCTGTACGGGTGGCATGCTCGTCTCTTGCCGGCCCGCGCTTGCACGGTGTTTGGACTTTCGCCTATTACCAAACTGGGACTCATCCCAATCGCGCCCTCCGCGCTCCGGCGGTCGATTGGTTTTGGACCGGTCTCTAGGATTTCCACTAGCCCGACGGTTGACCTCTTTCCCACCACGCCCGGGTGGTGGTGCCTGGGACACGGGAGACGTCGGTCGCGCCGGACGCGTCGGTGAGGGCGACGGCGCGCGATTGGGATATCCCGGTCGAGCATTTTGACTCGGAGAACCCCCGGCGGGTCGTGGACTTCTCTGGCTAGAAGGTCCACCTGTCGGCCGACTGTCGCGGTTTTGATATCCTGGACGCGCCCCTCCCGGCGTGGACGAACGATAGGGAGATCCCCCCGACCGTTCATTCGGGGAGCCTGACCTGGCCGGCGGGCGATTTTGGTAGCTACCGCCCTGAGCGCGGTTTCCCGATGGCCCTGGCGGTCGGTTTCCGTAGGGCCTCGCTGGTGAACTATTGGGGCGGGCGCTTGCTGCCGGACGTGGGCTTTCGGCTTCGGGCCGAGCCGTTCTCGGTTCCGAAACCCCGTGGCCTACGGACCTTGCTCGACCCGTTGCGGGGACTTCGCTGGGCCTTGGCGGCAACTCCCGCCGCGGTGGCGCCTCTTGCGGCGTTGGAACCACTGGCGGCGCTGCCTTCGGTTCGGGCGGAAGCTTTCCTTGCATGATGTCGCGTACCGTTTGTACCGCCTCTGGTTCGACCGTGCTCATGTGATTCTTGATGTTCTCTACCTTGAGCCGATGCAAGAGGTCGATGAGACGTTTGCTGTCCAGCTTGATTTCCTTGGCGAGTTCGTACACCCGAATTTTGTCCTTGTCTTTTTCCACCAAACTCCATCCCCCCTATTTGCTTCCCCATGGCCATCCAAAGTTTTTTAGCCAGTGCCACATCTAAGATCGCAAGAATCGCATGCGGTCCCATTCCAATAGCCAAACCTAATTCCGCTTTGCTCCCTGCCCGCACCACGGGAACTTTGAGATCTTGGGCCCACAGGTGATACTTGCGATCCACGGAAGCACCGGCATCTTCGGCGATGACAATCAGCGCCACCTGGCCCTGTTTCAACGCCATCTCCACCTGATGCGATCCTGGAGCCAACTTCCCCGCCTTGCGCGCTAAACCAAGCCAGTTACGCCATGCCCCCACGGTCGTCAGCTCCCTCAATGCCTGCATAAAGTGCGGCCACCATGTCGTTGGTCAATACCACTTCCAAGGCACGGTCAAATCGCTTCGTCTTTATCGCCTGCTCCACGCACATGCGTGTTGCACACACATACGCCCCACGGCCGGAGATTTTTCCCTTGCGGTCGAGCAGCAGGGTTCCCTCGGGCGTTCTGACCACTCGCACCAGTTCACGCTTCGGACGCTTCGTCTGGCAAGCCAGGCAGGTGCGCATGGGCACCTTTCGGGTTTTCACCGGCTACCATCCACCTCCATGGCCACTTTGCGACTCAGAATGGATGTCAACCTTCCATCCCGTAAGCCGGGCAGCCAACCGAGCATTTTGACCCTCTTTGCCGATTCCCAGAGAAAGCTGATTGTCCGGAACAATCACCCGGGCCACGCGGCTCAAGGTGTCAATTTCCACATCCGTGACGTGCGCCGGCGAAAGCGCGTTAGCCACCAACACCACAGGGTCTTCGTCCCAACGAATGATGTCGAGCTTCTCTCCCCGCAGTTCTTGCACAATCGTTTTGACTCGCACCCCATTTGCCCCGACACAGGCTCCAATCGGGTCGACATTGTCATCTTCCGCCCACACCGAGATTTTCGTGCGGGCACCCGCTTCGCGGGCTATCGCCTTAATCTCGACCACACCATCATGAATTTCCGGCACTTCCAGTTCGAACAGCCGCTTAATCAATCCAGGATGGCTGCGGGATAAATAGACCTGTGGTCCCTTGCTCGTCTTTTTGACTTCCACCACGTAAAATTTTAGACGCTCGCCCGGACGCAATACTTCTGAGGCTACCTGTTCACTCGGCATCATCAGCGCTTCCGTGCGACCTAGGTCAATGAAAATAAGGCCCCGTTCGCCCCGGTGGACAATGCCCGAAACGATATCTCCCGCGCGATTGGAATATTCTTCGTAAATTAAACCCCGTTCGGCCTCGCGAATCCGCTGCACAATGACCTGCTTTGCCGTTTGAGCGGCAATTCGGCCAAAGTTTCTGGGCGTCACCACCGTCTCAATCACATCACCAGGGGCAGCGCCGGGTCGCACTAATCGTGCTTCCTCTTCCGACATTTCCAACCGATCGTCCTTGACCTCCGTGCTAACCACTTTTTGTGCAAATACCTGGGTCTGCCCGGACTGCCGATCAATGCCAACTCGCACGTTTTGGACTGACCTAAAATTCCGACGATAAGCCGAAATCAAAGCAGATTCAATGGCCTGAAAGAGCACTTCTTTGTCAATGCCTTTTTCGCGCTCCAAATCCTCCAATGCGCTTAGCAACTCGGCATTCATGGGACAACCTCCTCGTTAGACTAAAAACCTCAGTCGGCCCTTCTGAAGCGAAAAGAGTGGGCTCAAATCCCCCCACTCCGAATTCGGACGTCGAAACCCGCGGATATTTAGCCCGAAGCCAGGCCCCTCGGCGAACGCCCAAAACCCGAGAACGACAACGATTCAATCCTACCACAATTGGTTTATAATCACAACGGCGCCCGAGGCCCAGAGGTCTCATGAAAGGGTTGGCCCTCAGTCCCTCGTTCTGATGGCGAACGGGATTTGGGTGGCGAACGATCCCCTGGCCTAATCATGAAACCGCCGTGCGGTGCGCTTTTGCGCCCACCCCACGGCGGTTTCTTCGTGACTTACTCCCTTGACTGACTAAGCCTTTGGCTGGACGACGATCGTCCCAATCATGCCTAGGTTGTAGTGCAGCAAGCACAAGTAATGATAGGTTCCTGGCTTGTTAAAGGTCAGTTGATAGCTCATGCCCTTCCACAGCAGGCCGGAATTGCTAAATCCTGGACCGTTGATGACATTGCCGCCCTTCGGGAGAGCGATGAATTTCTCCGCCTGGGCAACACTTTGACCGGGGGCCAAAATGGTGACGGTGTGGGCCTCGTGAAAGTCGTTTTGCGTCCACTTGACGCTATCGCCTGCCTGAATCTTGAGCACCCCGGGCCAATAGCGCAAGGAACCAAACTGCGGGTAGTTAACCTGAGCGCTGGCCACCACCTGGTTACCGGATTTGACATCAACAAACCAGATGTTCCCGGGGATAGTGGCGACCTTAGCCAGGGTGGTGTTGCTTACGCCGACCCCTTTGGCATTGGTTTTGATGGCCGCCAAGGGATGCACCACGCGTCCTTCGGCCGAGCTGGCTCCGAGCTGGATGTCGGCGCTGTATCGACTTTGGGGATGGCCAGTCAAAGATACCGACACGGACATGCCCGCCTTTGCGCCTAGAGAAAACACCGCGGAACCGACCGCCGCTCCAGCACTGGTGGTTAGGGGTACCGTCCACTGGGTGGGGGAGGGCAGATCGGTCCAGACGTGATAGACCACGGTGCCCTTCGGGCCCGGCGTGGTGCGCACCGCGGCCAAGGCCTGAGCCTTCGCTGCTTCCCCACTATTCAGATCCAGTTGCATTTGTCCGAGGCTTGCCTTAACCGCCTGAGCTGGCGTAAACGGAAGCGCTGCACCAGCAGGTTGGACCACGACCGTCCCGACCATGTCCGGATGCACTCCGCACTGGTAGCGATATACTCCGGGCTTGGTAAACTGCAAGGTGTAGGTTTGCCCCGGCAGCATGATACCCGAACTCTCCACGGTGCTGCCGTTAAATACGGAACCTCCGGCGGGTTTCAGCGCAGGTGGCGATCCCTGCGGCGGAAGCTTGGCGCCAATCGGTCCAATCATCACCGTATGAACCCCTAGACCCTCGACCCACTGAACCTTGTCGCCAGCGTCGATGGTCACCACATCAGGGTAATAATTGTAGGAGGAAATGTTCCCCCGTGCACTGCTCCCACCAACTAAGACGGTAAACACGGTCGGTGCCGGGGCGGATGCCGCAAACGTGGCAGCAGACGCTCCCACCAGACCAAACCCTAGAACGCCAGCCATGAGCGCTCGGCTAGTTCGACTCAACACGATAGATAAAACCCCTTTCACTAGAAAGAGCACTACGGACTAATTGGGTACTAAACATCGTACCGCATATTCATTCCAGTAGGCTGTAACGTAATGGTTAATACAGTAAAACATCATATCCAGAGTGATCCCACAGGTCAAGAAAAAATTTGGTAAACCTGTCCGTTGATGCCAAAGAAGGGAAACCCGAAAAGTGCCAGTTGCGCTTCAGCATGCCATTTCCCCCGTGGGGTGGCCGTCGGCCGCTAGAGCCTGAACATCGTCAGTGTCTCGCGCAAGCGAGTGGGCTTTCGGTACAGCAGGAATCCGGTTTCCACTGTCGAATCCCCTTTTGAAGGGATTGCCCTTACCCGGCGCCCCAACCTTCTTACGTGGCTTGGCAACCCCGGCGAAGGCAGGATAAGGCGCGAAAAAGAGCCGCTTTAAAGACACAGGGAGGAACATGGCCGATGGCCCAAAAGGTCTTATTATGCGGAAGCCGGAATTGGACAGATATTACGACCCTACATCGGGTGTTGGACCGTCTTGGTCCGGACATCCAAATCGTTCACGGAACTGGAGCCACGGCCTTTGAAGCTTTGATTAGTGAAGAAACCAGCAAACGAAAACTGTCGGTAGTGACCGTCCCCGTTGAATGGTCTAAGTACGGCGAAAACGCCCGCAACGTGAGAAATCGAGCCATGTTGCGACTGGGAATCGACCAGGTCATCGCCTTCCGCCTTGATGGCCCCAGCCCCGGAACCGATCATTTAATTCGGATTGCCACCGAAGTAGGCATCCCCGTCCATGTGATTCATTCCGATTCACCAGCTTAGCCCAATCCATCGCAGGGCGGTGCCGCAAGAACCCCAGCCGGCACCGCCTCTACGACCTCCACTGGCGAGATCGCGCTGCTGGTGGCTACCATAGGCACCGTTGACGCCGCTTAGAGAAAACTGAGTTGGCTGGATTCGCCTAAATCTTTGAGCGCGCCATGGCGGCGAAGCAACTCGACCACAGGCTTGCTGATGTGGGTTCGCTCGCGCAGGTCCGCCACCGACAAAAACACTGACTCTTCGCGTGCATGCACAATGTTTTCAGCAATTGACTGTCCTAATCCACCTAAGGCACTAAACGGAATCCGTAGCCCGTCGTTCTCAATTAGAAATCGCGAAGCATGGGAGCGCATGAGATCCACAGGCAAAAACCTATAGCCCCGAGCAAACATTTCTCGGACGACCTCCAACACGGTAATCATGCCTCGTTCCTTGGGAGTCGCTTCATTGCCCTTTTCCTCGATGGCACGGATGGCCTGAGTAATGCCTTTAACCTCGTCAAAGGCCACCTCGTCCGGAAAATCAGTCGCCCTCACTGAAAAGTACGTCGCGTAGTAGGCCTTTGGATGATGCACCTTAAACCAGGCAATTCGCCAGCCCATCATCACATACGCCGCTGCATGGGCCTTAGGAAAGAGATAGGTAATCTTGTGGCACGACGTGATGTACCAGTCGGGCACTCCGTGCTCGCGCATCAACTTCTCATGGTCGGGACTTAAACCCCGCCCCTTACGGACGGACTCCGATATGCCGAAGGCAGTCTTAGGCGGAAGTCCCCGATGAATCAAGTACAGCATGATGTCGTCTCGCGTGGCAATCACTTCAGATAGGGTGGCCTGGCCGCTGCGAATGATATCCTGAGCATTATTGGTCCAGACCTCCGTCCCGTGAGAAATTCCCGAGATGCGCACGAGATCGGCAAACGAAGATGGTCGCGTTTCCGATAGCATCCCACGCACGAAGGATGTACCAAACTCAGGAATACCGAGGCTACCGACCGCATTGGGGGATGATTCGGCCAAGCCCAACGACTTGACCCCACTAAACAGCGCTAAGGTCGGCTCATCTTGAAATGGGATCTGGTCGGGACCAATTCCCGTCAACTCTTGCAACAACCGAATGGCAGTCGGATCATCGTGACCTAATAAATCCAGCTTCACCAATCGGCCTTCGATGGCGTGGTAGTCAAAGTGCGTGGTCACGACGTCCGAATCGCTCTTATCCGCGGGGCGCTGCACGGGGCAAAAGTGATGAATATCCTCGTCCTGAGGAACCACCATGACGCCACCCGGGTGCTGGCCCGTGGTTTTTTTGACGCCGGTCAGCCCGTCTGCTAGCCAATCCACTTCCACCGGTTTTAAATTCCTGCCCGTTTCTCGCTCCCATCCTTTGACGAGGCCGAATGCCGTTTTGGCTGCCACCGTCGCAATCGTGCCGGCCCGAAAAACATGTCCTTTACCGAACAATTCTTCCGTATAGCGGTGAATCTCCGATTGGTATTCGCCGGAAAAGTTTAAATCGATATCGGGCACTTTGTCCCCTTCGAACCCCAAGAAGGTTTCGAAAGCGATGTCATGGCCATCCCCAATCAACGTCTGCTCGCACCGCGGGCACTGCCTCGGCGGCAAATCAAAGCCAGAACCCACCTCAGCTTCCGTGACAAACTCACTCCACTGGCACCGGGAGCAGCGGTAGTGGGGCGGCAACGGGTTGACCTCGGTGATGTGGAGCAAGGTGGCCACTAAAGAAGAGCCTACCGAGCCTCGCGAACCCACCAGGTATCCGTCCTCCAGCGACTTCTTGACCAAAAGATGGGCGATATAGTAACTCACGGAAAACCCATTTTTGACAATTGCTCCGATCTCCTTATCCAAGCGCTCGGCGACAATCGAAGGCAATGGTTCACCATAAAGGCGGATCGCTTCCTGACGGGGAAAGGTCGAGACAGTCTTTTCCGCATCCGGCATACTGGGAGCAAAGAGTCCGCTCGGGATCGGTGCCACTTCGCCTATTTGGCTAAGGACCACCTTTGGCGCCTCCACCACCAGCGCCCGCGCCTCGGCCTCGCCTAGCCAGGCAAACGATGTTAGCATTTCTCCCGTGGTACGATAAAAGAGGTTTTCTCCACGCTGATGGAGGTAGCCTTTCGCCGTTTCGGCTAAAATGTCGCGTAAGACTTTTTGCGAGGGACGCAAATAGTGCGCGTCGGATACCGCTACCACCGGTTTGCCCATTCGCTGTCCCAATTTCCATAAGGCGCGCAGGGCTTCCTGGGCCAGCGCAAGTTCTCCGTAATTCTCTTCAGCCAGTCTCTCGTCGCCTTGGTCTAAAGGAGTTAATTCCCAATAGTCATACCACCCCGCCAGGTCCGTTAAGACGTCGTCGGACGCTCCTCGGAAGTAGGCCTCTTGCAACTCTCCCCCATAACCTGGGCTTGCCAGCAACCAATGACCGCGCTCGGCCGCCAAATGGCTCTTGCGCACCCGCGGAACTCCCTGAAACCACTCAAGATGCGACCGACTAATCAAGCGGTATAACGGCTCAATTCCCTCCTGGTCGCGCACCAAGACCACGACGGGCGTGGGCCTGCCCAACCCATGGGGCAAAGGCTGCTTCTGCCGGAGCCAGGCTTCATCCGTGGCGCGCCCACCTAAGCTATCCAACAGCTTTGAAATGACGCCAGCCGTCGCCTCGGCATCGGCCAAGGCGCGGTGATGCTGTGAAAGCCCGACGCCGAGCGCCTTGGTTAAGGCCGCTAAGGCATGGCTTTTAAGCTCAGGCTTGGCCACCCTGGCCAGGGCCAGGGAATCCATGATCGGGTAGGGCCACACTCCTAGACCGTAGCGTCGATAGCTGTCTTGCAAAAAACCCATATCAAATTGCGCATTGTGAGCCGCCAGAACGCACCCCTGGGAAAACTGGAAAAATTCCCGCCAAACCTCCTCGGGCAGGGGCGCCCCCTCTAGCTCTTCGGGGCGAATGCCGGTAATTTCATAGGACGTCTTAGACACCGAACGGCTCGGACGCAGCATGCGATGAAAGCGATCTTGGATCTGGCCATCCACGACCTTGACCGCCCCAATTTCGATCACTTCATGAGCTCTTGGCGTCAGCCCCGTCGTCTCCACGTCGACGACCACCACGGGAACGGCACCAAAGGCTACCTTGGTGGACTCCGGGCCCCAGAGGATCTGAGCGTCATCAATCATGTTGACCTCAATGCCGTAGATGGCTCGAACTCCCGTCCGTTCAGACCACATGGCGACCTCAGGGTAAGATTGGGCCACCCCGTGGTCAACCACGGCCAAGGCCGGATGACCAAGGCTTTTGGCCATTTGAAAGGCGTCCTCCACTTCAATGAGCCCGTCCATGGCGCTCATTTTCGTATGCAAATGCAATTCCACGCGGCTTGCTGGTGCCGCGCCGTCCTCCAGCGGCGGCGCCGACGGCGCCACGCCCGCATCGCGAATTTTAAGGACGATCTCGTCCGTATATTTGTCGCGCTCCAAGGTGCCCGACGCTTTGATTCTCTGGCCGACTTCAAACCGATCCGCCAAAAAGTCGTCCTGGCCTCGCCGTTGGTCGGCGCGAAGACGAAGCGCTGATAAACCATCGGTAATCGAAAGGATCACGTGGCTCAACTTATCGCGGCCTTCACGGACGTTTACGGAAAAAATGTCGCCTTCCACTGTGACCGTCCCCGACTCGGGAAGGCCGGCGAAGGCGATGGGCTCAGTCGTCGGAGTCCCTTTGCCAACCCGAGGCTGGCTCGGGTTGGCTGAATCGGGAATAAAGATAGCCGGAGCCGGATCGCTCGTGGTGGGCTCGGCCACCGAAAAACGCAAGGGTGGAGCATCGGGCCAAAGACGTTGGAGGCGAGCCTGCCCACCCCAGCGTTGAAAGAGGTTCTCTGAAATAGCGTTGGGAAATTCGACCGCGATCTGGCCGTCTTGGTAGCTGATATGGTTTGCATCAATTAAACTCTCAAAGCCAGCCCCGTCAAGCTGCCAGATTCGCCTCAGGCGATCGGCCGCATCTTGGGGCCAGGGGTACCCTTGCACACGGCAAGGTAGCGCCACGAGTTCGGACAAAATCGCCGCCAAGGCGCTTCGCTGGCCGTCGTCCAGGCCATCTGCCAGATAGCACACCAAGCCTTGCTCCTCGAGGGTGACCTTAACGGGCACGATGGTGTCCTTATCCAGCTCTTGGTTGCGACACCACTCGATCAAACGCGCGTGCACCCAAACCCCTCCTAGATTCGTGGAATTTCACGGATAATTTCCCAATACATCTTCATGCGTGCCGCGAGTCCTTTAACTAGACCCAGCTTCTCTTCCTTCATCACTTGAGAAACATCTTGCAACACCACTTCCTTGGGCACTTTCCCTAAGCGTTTCAACTGACGATGAATTTGAAGTTCCACACCAAAGCGTGCTTCGTCTAAGTTACTGCCGACGTCGCTCATCAACGCTCGTCGGAGTGCACGTTGACCGGACAGAAAGGGGGCCAGCGCCTGGGCCCAGTCCGTTGTCGGCCGTCCCCCTTCAAAGATGCCTACCGTGGCTTCATATTCTTCCGAAAAGATGGGAGTCAACAAGGCCCGCACGTGATGGGTGGTCAAGCCAATCAGATCGGCATCCAGAAAGAGCACCACGTCGGCATCGGCTCGCTCGACGCCCGCCTTCATGGCCGCACCCTTGCCCATATTTTCCATAAGGTCCACGACGTCGGCGCCAAGCGCGCGACTAACCTCTGAGGTCCGGTCCCACGAGCCGTCGTTGACCACGATGATCTGGTCGACCTCCGGTACGGCCTTTAACACCCGTAGCACGTTTCCGATATTTCCCTCTTCGTTAAACGCCGGGATGATGGCCGCCACCCGCTCCCGCATTTTGGCTCTCCCCGATCCATCCCGTGCGTACACGGTTAATAAGCACGCGCAAATACGGCTCGATGCCGGCTAGGTCCCTGACATATGACACATCCGCTATCCTCCGGTTCCTCGCCCAAGGGCAGACAGCGGATCGTCATACTGGTCTCTTCTTGCAGCCTGTCGGCACAGACCTGCTCGCCACACCAATCTCCGTAAAAGAATCCTCTACGGTCGTGTTCCATCGCTTCATGATAATCGTGAATGGGCACGCTTTCAGCCCTAAGCTTCGCGCTGGCTTGCTCGTAAAGCGACTTTTGAATGTCCTCCAAGAGTTGGGGCACCGTGACCTCCAACTCCCCATCGGCTAGAGCAATTTTGGCTCCTATGTCCCGTCGCGCCGCCGTAACCTGGCCTGCCGCCAAATCTCTTGGACCCACCTCTAAGCGAAGCGGCACTCCCCGCATCTCCCAGTCGTTAAACTTATAGCCTGGCGTAAACTCATCCCGTGCATCGAAAACGACGCGCACATGCGGAGCTAGACGCTCCTTGAGCTTTTGGCAGTAGGCGTTCACGGGCTCCCCACTACCCCCTTTGGCAATGGGCACGATGACCACCTGGATCGGGGCCACCAGCGGCGGAAGGCGTAGCCCCCGATCATCTCCGTGGACCATGATTAACCCACCCAAAAGCCGTGTCGACGCACCCCAAGAGGTCGTCCAGCCGTGTTTCAATACACCATCCTCGTCCAAAAATTGGATGTTAAAGGCCTTGGCAAAGTTTTGGCCAAGAAAATGCGAGGTTGCCGCTTGTAGGGCTCTGCCGTCGCCCATCAGCGCTTCCAAGGTATAGGTCTGCACGGCGCCAGCAAACCGTTCACCCGCGCTCTTTATCCCGGTCACCGCAGGAATGGCCAACAGATCATGCAAAAGACCACGGTACGCCTCCAGCTGCTGCTCCGTTTCCGACAACGCCTCAGCCTTGGTGCGGTGCACCGTATGCCCTTCCTGCCACAAGAACTCGGTGGTGCGCAGAAAGGGTCGGGTCGCCTTTTCCCATCGGACCACATTGCTCCACTGATTGATGAGTACCGGCAAATCTCGGTAGGAATGAATCCAACGCGAATACATCTCCCCCACAATCGTCTCCGACGTGGGTCGTATCGCCAGGCGTTCGCTAAGCGCCTCACCCCCACCTACGGTCACCCACGCCACTTCTGGCGAAAATCCTTCCACGTGCTCGGCTTCCCGCGTCAGTAGCGTCTCCGGAATCAAGAGGGGGAAATAGGCATTTTCGTGTCCCGTGGCTTGAAAGCGCGCATCCAGATATTTTTGGATAAACTCCCAAATGCGATAGGCATACGGCCGAATGACAATAAACCCCTTGACCGGGGCATAATCCATTAAATCGGCCTTCCTGACCACGTCCGTATACCACTGTGAAAAATCCTCGGATTTAGGTGTGATCGCTTTGAGCACCTTGTCCACCCAATCGCACCTCCTCCGCGGCGTCTTGAACTTCCTTCCATAACTCCTCGATCATGTCCGCCTGTGCCACTCTCCGGGCAATTTGCCCGTGGCGATATATCAAACCCATGTCTTTGCCACCCGCAAGGCCAACGTGGGCCTCGCGGGCTTCGCCAGGCCCATTAACGGCGCAACCCATGACGGCCACGGTAATCGGCTCTTTAATCGTTGCCAGTCTGCGCTCCAGTTCGTTGGTCACCGGCCACATATCAAATTGAAGACGCCCACAGGTGGGGCAGGCGACAAGATTAGCACCCCGATCGCGGAGTTTGAGTGCCTTTAAAATCTCCCACGCGACCCGGATCTCTTCCTCCCCGGGCGCTGTCAGAGAGACCCGGATCGTGTCCCCAATGCCTTCCGCGAGCAAGGTGCCCAGGCCTACGGCAGATTTGATAGTGCCCTGAAACAAGGTACCCGCTTCCGTAACGCCCAGATGCAGGGGATAACGATAGCGCTGAGACATCAGGCGATAGGCCTCCACCATGGTGGGCACGTCCGATGCTTTAAGCGAAACGACAATTTGGTCGTAATCGAGGTCGTTTAGAATTTGAATGTGTTTAGCGGCGGATGCCACCATAGTCTCAGCCGTGCGACCCAAATCGTGAAGCAAACCTTTTTCGATCGACCCGGAGTTGACGCCGATGCGTATCGGTATCTGCCGCTCCTTGGCCGCTGCCACCACCGCCTCCACCCGCTGCCGATCCCCAATGTTGCCCGGGTTGAGGCGAAGCTTATCCACCCCATGCTTAATGACGGCTAGGGCCAAGCGGTAGTCGAAATGAATGTCCGCCACCACGGGAATCGGAGAGCGTTTAACAATCTGTTCGACGGCGTCGGCCGCCTCGTGATCGGGGACCGCCACCCGGACCATCTCACAACCCACCTCGACGTAGCGCTGAATCTCCTCCAAGGTGGCGTTGATGTCTCGCGTATCCGTTTTAGTCATGCCCTGCACCACGACTGGGGCGCCACCGCCAATCCACAGATCGCGGACGCGCACGGCGTTAGTCTTGCTAGGCTGTTGCACGATGCCGTCCTCCCTTCGCTGGTCTTATCTTAACACGAATTTTTCCACTCACGACGGGAGCCTTCGTCCAATTAACGTGGCCACATCATGAAAACTCACGATAATCACAAACAAGAGCAAGATGGCCATGCCTACCACATAGATTAGACTCTCTTTGTCCGGGTCGAGCGGCTTTCGGCGTACCCCTTCTAAACCTAAAAAAAATAGTCGGCTGCCATCCAAGACGGGAAAGGGAATAATGTTGAACAGCCCAAGGTTGAGCGAAAGAGCGGCGGATAGCAAGAAGAGGTAGTACATGCCGAGCCGTAGTGCGGCCCCCACGGCAACCGCTATACCCACTGGCCCTTCCACTTGAAGGCTCCGCTTGCCATCAATCATGTGCACAATGGCCATGAACCAGGCCCCAGTAAACTGGATCGTGGTGCGCACTCCATATGACACGGCCGTCAAGGGGCCAAGGCGCTTAAGGCGTGATCGGGGACTAATCCCAACCAGGCGCCGATGGTTTTTCACATCATAGCGAGTGTGGACGACCACTTGATGAAGTCGACCCGCCGAGATGAAGCCTAGGGTCATCGGCTGGCTTTTATGGATATCAATGCTTCGCACTAGCTGCGTCCACGACGTGATCGGGCGATGGTCGACGGAGACAATCCGATCCCCGGGGCGGATGCCTGCCTGGGCTGCAGGATAACCGGGCATGGTTTGTGCGACCGTGGTCGTAGGCACCGGCAGCCCGCCCACCGCCCCCACAGCTAACGCATAGAGCACGGCGGCCAGCACCAGATTCATCACGGGACCGGCCAAGATCACCAGAAATCGCTGCCACAAGGGGCGGTTGGGGAAATCCCGCGGATTTTTTTCGCTATTCTGCAGCATTCCAGCAAGGCGTACATATCCTCCTAAAGGCACCACGCGTAAGGCATACAGGGTCTCGCCCCACCGCCTTTTCCAAAGGGATGGGCCAAACCCGATGGAGTACTCATCGACTCGCATGCCAAACCCCTTGGCTACAAAAAAATGACCGAGCTCATGGATGGCCACTAATACGCCCAAAATCACGATCCAGGCTATGATTGTTCCCATGTGCACCTCCCTAGCGCGGTTCGAGTCGCTTACGCTGAAATGCGTTCCATCGCCACGGTGCGGGCCCAGTCATCACAAGCCTGAATGGATTCCAAGCTGACCTCAGATGAGTTCTCCCGCCATCGATCCAAGACGGCACGAATCGTCGGCACAATTTGCAAGAACGCAATCCGTTCTTGCAAAAATGCATGAACCGCCACCTCGTTGGCCGCATTCAACACGCAGGGCCAAAGCCCGCCCGCTTCACCCACTTCGCGGGCTAACTTCAGGGCCGGAAACGTGGTTTCATCGGGGGCTTCGAAGCTAAGCGTCGTGCCCGCCAAGTTTAATGGACGCACCGACAAGGGCCAGCGTTGGGGCCAGGCTAGGGCCACTTCAATCGGAATGCGCATGTCCGGATAGCCCATCTGCGCCAGCGTCGCGCCATCTTCAAACTCCACCATCGAGTGAATAATGCTTTCCGGGTGAATCACCACGGATATTTGCGGATAGGGCGCTTGAAACAACCAATGCGCCTCAATCACTTCTAACCCTTTGTTCATCAGTGTGGCCGAGTCAATGGTGATTTTTGCGCCCATGTCCCAGGTAGGATGGCTGAGCGCGTCCGCGGGTGCTACCGAGGTCAGCGCCTGGCTCGTCCTTCCCCGAAACGGCCCGCCGGAACAGGTGAGAATGATTCGCTGAAAAGCTTGGCCGCCCGCGAGACACTGAAATATTGCCGAATGTTCGCTATCGACGGGAATAATTCGGCTGCCACTACGCTGAGCTCGCTCGACGACCAATTGGCCCGCTGCGACCAAGGTCTCTTTATTGGCCAAAAGAACGTCCATACCCGCATCCACTGCAGCCAGGGTCGGGACCAGCCCGGCAAAGCCGCTCATAGCACCCATGACCTGTGCCCTAGGCGACCCCTGCATTGCATCCACAATGGCACCAAGGCCTTGAACAATTTCAGGCCCGGGACTCCCGTTCACCATCGCTTTCAGCCGAACGGCCGCCCTCTCGTCCGTAAGCCCCACCCAATCGGCGTGCAAGTCCAGGCCCATTTGCCAAAGGCGCTCAAAACTCTTTTGAGCAACCAGACCGCGGACTTGGACGCGTCCGGCCAGCGCTTTGACCACCTCGGCCGTGGTGCGGCCCACCGATCCGGTAGCCCCCAGAACAATTAGCTGATGTGGCATCGAGCACACCTCCTCCCATTTGCATCTACTCTGCCATCTTAATCTATCCGGCTTTTCTAATCTAACCATGAGAAAACTTCGGACCTCATCACTCTACCACCGTCGGTGGTGGTGCAAATAGTAGGCTGGCCATAGCTCTTAGCATCACGGCAGAAATCGGACCTACCAAGAAACCCACGGGTCCAAAGAGCTGGATGCCTACGTAAAAGGAAAACAGAACCCACAGTGGATGCAAGCCCGTCTGGTGACTTACCAGCCGGGGTTCTATCAGTTGCCGAGTCAACGCCACCACCACAAGTACGACTAGCAGCCGAACCGCTCCCAGCCCATCACCGCTCATCATCAGCACACTCGCCCAGGGCACGATGAGCGCCGTCGGTCCCAAAAATGGAATCAAATCCAACAGTCCACCCAAAAGCCCTAGGACGACCGCGTAGTGACTACCAATGATCGCTAAGCCTATCATGGTGGTCACGGCGGTCAGTCCCACTAACGCCAGTTGGGCCTTTAAAAATGCCAAGGTGCCGAGTATCATCTCGGTCTCCAGGCTCTTCATCCGAGGTCGAAATGATTCAGGCAGACCCCGCTCCCAGCCGTCTTCGATGTTCCGCCCATCACGTAGAATGAAAAAGACCGCGACCCCCGCAACCACCAGCACTAAAATCCCTGCGGGCAACTTCGACAGTGCCAGCAGGAGTTGGCGCAGGACCTCTTCCAAAAGTTTCACGCCGGAGCTCAACTCGGCATTGACGAGCGACGAGCTTAGTCCCAAAGTGGCCCGCAATTCCGATGCCCGCTGGACAAATCCATCCGACACTTCTTGAAAACGGTGGGTATAAGCTGGCAACATTCCCAACAAGTGCGCCAATTCCTGCACCACCAACGAAAACACCAAGCCCATCACCAAGACGGCCACCAGCGCTCCGCCTAAAATGGAGGTCCAGATGGCCACTTGGGCCGGTAAGCCCAGGCGCCGAAGACGGCGGACCATCGGGTCGAGCACGGTGGCAATCACCAGGGCAATGGCGAAGGGCAACACGTACACGGCCAGCCATTTCCAAAAGACGTAGGTCAAGGCTACCATGAGGACCCATAGAGATATCCGCCGCAGCAGCAAAACCGTATTGGGGCTGGCCATAACTCACCTCTAGCCTACCTTATGCCCAAGCCCCACAATAAATAATAAGCAAGTGGCAACGCGACTAAAGCCGAATCGAAGCGATCTAACATCCCCCCATGCCCCGGCAGAACGCTTCCCGAGTCTTTGACGCCAGCGTATCGCTTGAGATTGCTCTCGACCAGATCGCCCACTTGGCCCGCAACGGAAACCACTAGACCCAGCACGACGCCCTGCCACGCGGGAGCATGAGCCACCAAGGCCAGCACCACCCCTGCGGCCACGCCTCCAGCCGTCCCTCCTAACGATCCTTCCCAAGTTTTTCCGGGACTCACGCGCAGACTTAACTTGTGGCGCCCCAAGCTTCGCCCCACAAAATAGGCGACCGTATCCGTCATCCAGATGACCGTGATGAAACCAAAGGCTAAATAGCGGCCGTGATCCAGGTCACGGATTCGAATGAAGTACGAGAAAAACCACCCTAAATAGACCCCGGCCCAGAGCGTATTCACCGCTCCTTGAAAGCCACGCGGCTCCACCACCCAAAGGGTCTTGGCCGCGCTCAGCACGGCCAAGAGCACCAGCACCAGGCTGGCCGGCCAGGAGAAGGGCACAGCAAGTAAAAATGCCCACACAAACACTCCAGTCAGCCAGGGGAAGTAGGTCATCTGAGCATGGCGCATCATGACCGCCATCTCGTAGATCATAATGGTGGCCAACAGGCCTAGCCCGGCCACGAGCACATAACCGCCAACATAGAGCAATACTGCCAAAATAGGGATACCAATCGCCGCCGTGAGCACTCGTCTGACCAACATGCTACTGAATCGCTCCAAATCGTCGAGCGCGCTTTTGAAAGTCGGCAATCGCCTCAAAAAGGGTGGTTGGGCGAAAATCCGGCCAAAGCGTCTTGGTAACGTAAATTTCCGTGTAGGCAATTTGCCACAACATGAAGTTGGAAATCCGTTCCTCACCGCTGGATCGAATCAGCAAGTCGGGATCGGGTAAGCCTTGGGTATCGAGATTGACCGCAAGCTCGCGCTCGGTCAGGCGCTCCGCCTGCGAATTAGACAACCACCGGTTGACCGCCCGCACAATTTCGTCGCGGCCACCATAATTTAACGCCAAATTCAAGATCATTCGCGTTTCCTCGGCGGTCGTCTCCTTTGCCCAGGCTAGCGCGTCCCGGGCTCTATCCGGTAGCGCCGAGATATCGCCAATGGTTCGAAT
>JAJZZI010000136.1 GCA_021797635.1 Bacillota bacterium
GTCAATCGTTCGATACGATAGTCTAAATGTCGCCGCAACCCGCAGGTTGCCCGCTCACACTGGGGTTGATTCTTCATACCGCCAGCTTACAACAGAAATACGTCAGAGTTCCGTGCTAACGACACGTCCGTAACCGAATAGGTATGATGAAGTAGTCGCTACCCGAACTGTTCGTCATCTCGCTGATATCCGTCGAGTCGGTCTAGTAGGCATTGCTGCCTAAAGGGTGCTTGGACCAACGACTGCCCCATCTCTCTTATCTTCTATCGGTCATGGCACATTCCTTTGCCAGGAACCTGACCTCAATTTTTTTGCTGACGTGAACCCGCATCCACCAACCATAGCGCTGGAAAAAGGTTGGCGCAGAAGTGCCAACCGCTGAGCGCTTAGGGGTTAGACGACACCCAATAGCGCCAAGCACGCTCCCAAAAAGCCAAAATAGATGAGAACCGAAGCCAGTAAATATTCTCGGCGAACGCTGCCTTGGCGGCTTACCCATAGAATCCACACGGCTCCCAGCCAAGCCACCGCCGCCGTGGCCAGTTCGGGAAGGCTCAGTTGCCAGCGGGTGACCATCAGGCCCAGCGCTGGCACGACACTAGCTTGAAAGGCCATGGCGCCGCTGACGTTGCCTACCGCTAACGAATCGCGCCCGTGGCGAAGCCAAATGACACTGTTGAAGACCTCAGGCAACTCCGTCGCCACCGGGGTAATTAAGACGGAGAGCAAAAATTGCGAGACATGGATGTGAGCCGTCACCTGATCCAATCCTTGAACAAAAAAATGAGCCCCCAACACCAAGCCAAAGAGCGCGATGGCCACCTGCAACCCGGCCGTGGCCAAACTCGGTGCTCGGCTCGGAAACAGGTGAAGCGGCCGATCCGGCGCCTTGGCCTCGAGTCCCGTAGAGGGCACCGCGCGAATCACGCGACGGGCGTGCCACCCATACAGCACAACTAACAAGGCCGCGCCAAGCGGATGCCACGGGCGCGGTATCCAATTAAACGCCACCGCCACGGCAAAGGCCAGCAAAAAGAATTGAAGGTCGGCGCGAAACGAGGAGGGTCCAGAGGGTACGCTGAGACGAGGTCTTCCCGCGCTCCACAACCCGACTCCGATCACGGCAAATCCCAAGGTGGCCAGCATCAAGGGTGCGCCGAAAATCGCACCAAGTCCGATGGCGTCATCTGGTTTCGAACCGCTAAAATAAATGGCGGCCACGGGCACCAAGGTTTCGGGTAGGGCGGTGCCCATGGCCGCCAGCAACGAACCGGTAGCACCCTCATGGACATGAGCCTGAAAGCCCAGCCATTCAATGCCATTGGTGAAGTAATCGGCCGCCAAGACAATCAGCACCATGCCACTAATCAATATCACTAAGAGGGGCACGGTCATCCTCCTTGTCGACCACTTCCATCATGGACAGTATATGGATCCCGCCCCTAAATCCATTCGTCAGGTCATGGTCAACCCGGGAAAGTTTTGCTGCCGAAGCGCCTCGTAGATGACGATGGCCGCGGCGTTGGACAAATTGAGCGAGCGCACGCCACCTGCCATGGGAATTTGACAACGATAGTCATAGTATTTGGTGGTCAGTTCGGGAGAAAGGCCGGTAGATTCCTTACCAAAGACCAGCACATCGTTTGATTGATACTTCACCCGGGCGTAGTTCGTGCCGCCATGAGAAGTAAAAAAATGAAAGCCTCCCTGCTCTGGTTCGCGCCCTAAAGCTTGCAAGAACTGATCCCAGTCCGCATGGCGGCGTACCGTCACTAGGTGCCAATAATCCACACCGGCCCGCCTTAAATAGCGGTCGTCAAGGCTGAACCCCAGCGGTTCGATGAGGTGCAGGACCGACCCCGTGGCCGCACAGGTTCTAGCGATGTTGCCCGTATTGGGGGGAATCTCCGGTTCCACTAAGACGACCTCGATGGCGATCTGCCCTCCCGAGGGATCAAATTTGGTTTGCTCGTCGATGAAGCGCCTGAAGCAGCTTTTGACTCGTCGCACCGACGCGCCGGATGGCGTGCCCGTCGACCTCTCGGACGGCAAGCACCTCGGTCGTCGTCCCGGTAAGGAACACTTCGTCGGCGTTCATCATCTCTGCCACGCTAAAAGGGCGCAAGTTAACCTTCATGCCTAGCTCGCCCGCCAGTTCCAGCACGATATGGCGAGTAATTCCGGGTAATATGTAATTGGTGACCGGTGCCGTCCGCAACACGCCCGCTTCCACAATAAACACATTGGCGCTGGTGGATTCGGTCACCATGCCATCACGGACCAAGATGGCGTCAAATGCCCCCTGGTCGTTAGCCGCCTGTTTGGCCATGACGTTTGGCAACAAGCCTACCGTCTTGATCCAAACCTTGGCCCAGCGATCGTCGACAGCGGTTACCGTTGAGACCCCTTGTGCCACCACTTGGGCATCTAATGGGACCAAAGGACGCGCCCAGACCAACACGGTCGGGGGCGTCGACGGGCCAGGAAAGAGGTGCGATCGCGGCTGTACCCCGCGTGAAATTTGGATGTAGACCAAGACCTCTTCGTCCTCTACTTCTCTCAGCAAGGCCACGGCAGCGGCCTTAAGGCCCTCTAAGCGCACGTCAGGGTACCGGAGTTCTGCCAGGCCCTGGCCCAACCGCTGCATATGCAGGTCCCAGGCAAACAACTGGCCACGATAGACGTGCACCACTTCATAGAGAGCGTCACCAAATAAAAATCCGCGGTCGTCCATGGAAATCGCGATTTGTTCAGCCGCGAGAATTTCGCCGTTGAAGTACGCTAGCACGCTTCCACTCCTTCAACTTCGCTTCGCTCGCGCGAAGATATTATCGGTTTTCGCTCACGTCCTTGGCAGATGAACTCGTCGGCATGGCCTCCCCGTCGACGTAGATCAGCCCGCGCGTGGCATCCACCAAGACCCATTGGCCCGATTTTAATCGGGACGAGGCGTCCGCTACCTGAACCACGGTAGGAATCTTAAAGTCCAACCCTAAGATAGCGAGGGGCGAGGTAAGGCCCCCCGTTTCGGCCACGATGGCCACCGCGTTCCGAATCACGTCCACCCTGTCAGAATCCGAACCATGCGCCACCAGCACATAGGGAGCTTGTGGACGCTCGCGCGGGGCCACATCTTTCATATGCACCACCCGTCCCCTTACCCTAGGACCGATCGAAATGCCCTGTCCCCGTAGCGCGGAATCCGAAATGGTCTCGATGCGCATGAGATTGGTGGTTCCTGGGACCCCTACCGGAACCCCCGCGGTGAATACGACCATGTCGCCCACCGCCACCGCGTTATGGGATAGCGCCATATCCACCGCCTTGGCCATCATGTCGTCGGTGTCATCGGCAACTTCCATTAAGTACGGTGTTACCCCCCATAGAAGGTGCATGCGCCGCACTACCGCCGGGTCAGACGAGAGGGCCACAATAGGGACCTTAGTCCTGGATCGACTCAACATTCTAGCCGTATATCCCGATTGGGTTACCGTTAAAATGGCGTCTGCCCCCAGGGCCTCGGCCGCTTCCGCGGACGCCTTGGCCACCGCTTCGCTCACTCGAACAATCTCCCAGGGGTTTCGATGCAGATATTCCGGGTGAAGATCGGCATACGCCGCCAATTTCGCCATGACCGCCACCGCTTCGACGGGAAATTGGCCCGAAGCGGTCTCGGCGGAGAGCATCACGGCGTCGCTACCATCCCAAATCGCATTGGCCACATCATTCGCCTCAGCGCGAGTGGGTTGCGGCTGATGGACCATAGACTCCAGCATCTGGGTGGCAGTAATCACGGGAATTCCCTGGCGGTTGGCCCCGCGAATAATCGCCTTTTGCAAGTCTGGCACCTGCTCCGCGGGCACTTCGACCCCGAGGTCTCCGCGCGCCACCATGACCCCGTCGGAACCTCGAATAATCGCTTCTAGATTGGTAATCGCCTCAGGGCTCTCGATTTTCGATATCACCAGTGCGTCTGAATGCAGATCTTCCAGCACCTTGCGGACTTCGGTCAAGTCCTCCTGATTGCGAATAAACGATGCCGCCACGTAATCCATACCGAGTTCGGCTCCCATGGCTAAGATCACCCGGTCGGTAGGACTCAAGGCGGGCAAGGGCCATACACTGCCAGGAGCACTCACCTTTTTTCGGTCCTTCAGTTCGCCGCCCACCAGCACTTCCAACTCCAGGGCCAAATCGGTCTTGTCCACCACGCGCATGACCAGGTTTCCATCATCCAAGAGCAAGGTCACGCCCACTTGGCTCGCTGCCACCAGGCCTGGCCAGTTGACCGAAGCCCCTGAGCGTGTGCCCTCTCGAGCATCCGCGTAAAGATAAAAGTGCTCCCCAACCTCGAGGTTCACCGCTCCGCCCGGGAAGGTGCCAAGACGCACTTCCGGCCCCCTGGTGTCCAACATAATGGCCGCCGTCGAGCCAAGGCGGTCACGAACCGACTGGATGCGCAACATGCGTTGGCGGTGCGAATCGGCATCCCCATGGGACATATTCAAGCGAAAGACGTCAACTCCAGCCAAGATCAAGGCTTCAAGACGTTCTTCACTGTCTGAACTTGGTCCAATCGTTGCCACAATCTTTGTTCTTCGAGATTTCACCACGCTACGAAGCCCCTTTTTCTACCGTATCCGTCCGAGATGCTGGGTTATAATTTCATGGGCCTCTTCCGCTTCCCCTTCCGGCACCTGAACTTCAATACTCCCCCGACCCTCATCGTCGAGTTCTACCGTCTTGAGGTTGACTAACAACCCTTCGCCAGTTAAGAGTTGACGCAACTTTTCGGCGGCACTCATTGTCGGTGCGATATACACCACTGTCCACATGGAAGAGCCCCCCGTCTTAGTCGGTTGTCTCCATTGTATCGTATGTATGCTGCTTGACGTAAGCACCAAGACAAGATCACGACCATTGAACGAGGCCATCCCCGACAAGGGGGACGGCCACCCTCACTCAAATCTCGATCATATGCGCCTCGGGCCGATCCTGATCTTCTCGATCGTCCTTTTCCTTATCCGTTCGCAAACCCGATAGCAGAGCGGCTAACAGCGAGAGTCCGACCAGCACCAAGAGCGTGTTATGCAACGCCGGAATCCAAGCGCGGTGCGATCCTGCTCCACTCAAACTACCTCCATGCGCCGCGAGCAGCGCCGCTAAAATCGTCAAAGAGATGGCCGTTCCCATCGCCATGCCCAGCGAGCGCGCCATGTTCAGAATGCCACCGCCCACCCCTAGGCGGGCCGAAGGCAACGAACCCATCACCGAACTGTTATTGGGTGGAGTGAAGATGCCAAGCCCCACCCCGACCATGAGCAACTCAATAACCAGCAGGGTCACATTCGTGTGCAAGCCCACGGTTATAGCAACTAAGAAGGCCCCAAGCCCGGAAAGTGCCATACCAAACGTGGTTAAGATCCGCGGACCGTATTGATCGGCGAACCTTCCCGCGGTCGGAGCGGCGACCGTCATCCCTAGCGGCACCGGTGTCATGATTAATCCCACCAAAGCGCTTGGGTATCCTGAAATGCGTTCAAAATAATAAGGCATTAGCACCAAGACGCCAAACATGACCAGATACGACAGCAAGCCCGTGAAGTTGCCAATACTAAAGACGGGAATCTTAAAGAGTTTTAGATCAATGAGTGGAGACTTGGCATGGCGTTCCCATAACACAAAAAGAACTGTCAACACGACGGCGGTCGCAAATAGCCCTAACACCTTGGCCGATCCCCATCCCCAACTGTCGCCTTCTTCCAAGGCGAGCATCACAGCGACTAAAATAGGGCTAAAAATCGCCGTGCCCACCCAATCAAATGTAGCGGTTTTACTGATCAATTTATCCTTCGGCAAGATGATCGCGCCGGCCAAGGTCCCTAAGATACCTACGGGCACGTTGACATAAAAAATAGCCCGCCAGCCAAAGAGCCCGATCAAGGCGCCTCCCACCGCGGGTCCTACCGACAACCCTATCGCCTGCGCCGATCCTTGGAAGCCAATGGCCCGTCCGCGCACGTTTGCGGGCACCGCCGCCGTGATGATGGCCACGGAATTGGCTTGCAGCATGGCCGCACCGGCGGCTTGGAACACGCGGGCAATAATCAACATGGTCATGTTCAAGGCGGCACCGCAAGCCGCAGAGCCAATGATAAAGACCAAAAACCCGAACGTATACAGGGGTTTGCGGCCGATCATGTCGGCCAACCTGCCAAACAAAGTAAGTAACGTGGCTAACGTCAACAAATACGAAATGAGGACCCAACCGACTGTGGAACCAGCATGATAATATGACCCCAAGTCTGGCAGGGCAACATTAACGATGCTCGCATCGAGCGCCGCCATGAATGCACCTACGCACACCGTGGCCACGACAAGCCATATATAATTTCCTCGTTGGGTCACCCGTTCCGATGGCAAAGATGACCACCAAGCGGCTAGACTACGCCCACCGGCTCGAGTCGACACGATAGACCCCTCCGAATCGTTTCATGTATCACAGTGCTAGAAGGTAAACCCGCCTCCTTAAGGACACCTTTCGTGAACTGCCCCCATTATGGCACTGGAGCAGACAAAAATCCATGCCAGGCTAAGAGCACGCTCGTCAGGCTCGAAACTAGACAATTCCCTTTGCACGGACGAAAGCCTAGACAGTGCGCTGATTGCGCCTGATCCCTGGAACAGTAGATAACTCCCTCACAGCAGCCTTCACCATTTGTGATTTACCCTTCGAAAATCATCATGGCCTGGACGACCCGTCACGCGAGCGCCGCCAGGCTGGTATAATGCAGCCAAGAGAGTGCCATCGTGACTTAAAGCAAGGAGCCCCAACCATGCCGTTTGACGCCTTGATTTTGCGACAACTGACCCGAGAGTGGCAGAACACGCTCGTTGGAACGCAATGGACTCAAGCCAGCCTAGAGCCCGGCAGAGTTCGCCTGAGGACTTCTACCAAGTCCGGCTCCGATCTACTCATCGTGCTCACACCCGGCCTCGCCCGCATCCATCAAGTCCCCAGTCAAGCGCGCAAGGACCGAGAGAAAAAGCGGTCCTTGCCCACCTTTTTCGACCTGTTGCTGCCGGCCGAAATCGTCAGGGTACAGGCCGTACCCTGGGAGCGCATCGTCCACTTTGAGCTGGAGCAAGAAGACGACTTAGGCTCGACGCGCACACGCACCTTGATTGTGGAATTGGCGGGACATCTAACCAACCTCATCTTGGTCAATCAAGACAAGGTGGTGGTCGATGCGCTAAAACGGGTATCGCCCTCCAGTCAAGGACGCACGGTGTTTCCGGGGCACGTGTATACCCCTCCGCCCGCATTAAAGGATCCTTGCCAATCACGGGACCCCAAAGACCTGCCCCCCTTGGCTCGGCGGCGGCTGGGGGAAGTCGGCGAAGGCTTTTGGCAGACGCTTTGTCATGATTATGCCCAAGCTAGCTTTGGCAGCTATCATTTGCAAAACGACAAGGAACAAGACGTCTGGGTGTATCCCCTGGCAGGCTTCCACGCGGTGCCGATTGTCGACCTCGATGCTTCTTTGGACCGTGTCTTTACCGAAAAAGAGCGCCAGCTCTATGAGCTTGGCCAGAGAAAGCAATACGTCGCCCGCTTGACCGATCATATCCTCCACTTAGAATCTCGTCTGCAAGAATGGAAGCAGTGGATGGAAGACGACGGGGAACTGGATCGAGAACTTGGGGATTTATGGCTGGCCCATCAACACCAGTTCCGCACCGGCCTGCCACCGAGGCCGATCGTGGTCGAGAGTTTTAGCCAACCCGGTCGGCAGGTCTTGCTTCGCCTTGACGAAGGACGACGGCCGCACGAAATGGCGGAACAAGCCTACCGACGGTACAAGAAGGCCAAAAGCCGCCAACAGGTGGCGCGGCGACTCGTAGGTCAGGTGCAGGGCACCCTTGCCAGCCAAACCCTAGAACTTCAACGTGTCCAGTCCGGGGAAATGGCTCCCCAAGAAATCGCAGAGCGCCTCTCCAAGGCGACGCTGACCTCGATGCCCGGAGCTTCTGCCTCCGATCCCGGTGACAAAGTACCCTATCGACGGTTCACCAGCCAACACGGTTACGCTATCTGGGTCGGTCGCAGCCGCGACGAAAATCAGTCTTTAACGTTTCGCCGAGCGAGACCTGACGATATGTGGTTTCATGCCAAGCAAGTTCCTGGATCGCATGTCATCTTGTTTTGCGGTAAGAGTGACCCGCCCCTCGAAGATCTCTTGGATGCCGCCGACCTCGCCGTCTTTTACAGCTCGGCTCAGCATTCCTCGATGGTGCCAGTCGATTACACCCGGCGGAAATTCGTTAGGAAACGGCCGCACGCCGAGCCAGGGCAAGTGTTGTATGGTCAAGAAAAGACCCTATACATTACGCCCGACTCCGATCGCTTGAAACGTCTAGGCGCGGTAAGAGAACGCCTGGGCGATCTTCCGTAAGCCTCAGGCCTTGGGGCGCACTAAGGGCAGCTTAGCCTCACAGAGGGGGCACTCGCTGGGTTGCCAGGAGGGGACGGCGACGCTCACCACCGACACGAGAGGAATCGGCCAGGGAGCATGCCCCCCGGTGCGATCGACGAGGGTACCCACCGCCAGCACCCTGCCCCCAGATGCTTCAATCACGTTAATTACCTTGGACACCGACCCTCCCGTGGTCACCGCGTCCTCCACCACCACGACCGGCTCTCCAGGCTCCACACGAAATCCTCGCCGAAGCGCCATGGTGCCGTCGGAAGCCTTTTCGGCGAAGATCATGCGCACGCCTTTGAGGTGTTCGGCCACGGCATAACCGGGAATAATGCCGCCCATGGCCGGGCCCACCACCTGAGAAATTCTGCCCACCCTATCCAGACCCTCGGCTAACGCTTTTGCCCAGTCCCGAAGCAACCAAGGACGCTCCGTTAATCTGGCCAGCATAAAGAACTGGTTGCTGTGCCGCCCTGTGGTGAGTTCAAAGTGTCCCTCAAGATAGGCTCCAATTTCGGATAATTGGTGCATACGTTGTTCTTGATTGGCCATGCTTACCCGTCCTTCCTGGTTTCTAAAGGCCCCTTGTCGAGCGACGAGGTTAGTTGCTTAAGCCGCCCCATCGGATCGGGGCTCTGCCACAAACCTCGACCCAGCACCAAGTCCGTGGCTCCATTGGCCACGGTCTCGCTCGGATCGCCGATTCGCTCTTGGTCGTGACTCGCATCTCCCGGCCAACGGATGCCAGGCACCACCAAGCGAGCGGTTGGCCACAGTTGATGCACGGCCGCCAGTTCCTTGGCTGAAACCACGACGCCGGCGATGTGGCTTCTTTTCGCGATCTTCGCGTAATCTAGCACCACGTCAGCCACTCGTTTATGAAAGCCTAAGTGGTATAGAGCGGTTTGATCCAGACTGGTCAATATCGTCACCCCGACCAGCCCCATGGTACGACTGGCCTCCCGTGCCGCTTCCAGCATGGCGGTGCCGCCACCGATGTGAAGCGTCACCAACTCGACGCCCAAGTCTTCAATGTTCGCGACTGCCCCGGCCACGGTTGCCGGGATGTCATGAAGTTTGGCATCCAAAAAGATTGCATAACCCTGTTTCGTCCATTTTGAAATGCCCTCGGGACCGATGCGATGGTACAACTCGAGGCCCACCTTGAATTCCCGGTGAGGGGCCAAACGCTCCATGCGCGCCTCTGCCTCTGGTAAGCTAGCCACGTCCAGAGCGGCCCAAAAGCGCGTCATGACGAATCTCCAGGTCGGCGGTCTTCTTCGATGGACCCCCGTCCAGGCAGAGCCGCACCCACCAATTCCGCGGGGGAGGTCGCGTCTAGACGCGAAAGGCAGGTAGGCAGGGCATCGATGATGGTTTCCATAATCCCGGGCTCAGCAAATGTTGCCGTTCCCACCATGACGGCGCTTGCCCCGGCCATGAGGAACTCAGCGACGTCATCCGCTGAGCGGATCCCCCCCATCCCGATAATGGGAATATGTACGGCTTGGGCCACTTGATAGACGATGCGAAGGGCAATCGGCTTTATCGCCGGACCAGAAAGCCCCCCGGTAATCCCGCCTAGAGCTGGGCGCCGGTGTTTCAGGTCAATGGCCATACCGACCACGGTGTTGATGGCGCTGATGGCGTCCGCCCCCTCAGCCTCCACGGCCACGGCAATGCCGGCGGGATCGGCCACATTGGGGGACAGTTTGACCCATAGCGGCCGGGTGGTACACGACCGCACCGCTCTGGTTACGGCCGCCGCATGCTCTTCATCTTGGCCAAAGGTCATTCCACCCTCTTTGACGTTAGGACAAGAAATATTAAGCTCCAGGGCATCAATGCCCGACTCGGATTCCAAACGGCTAACCACTTGGCAGTATTCCTCAATGGTACGACCAATCACGTTGACAATGACTCGCGTTCCCGCTTGGCGCAGAAAGGGTAAATCATCGCGGCAAAACACCTCCACCCCAGGGTTTTGCAGGCCAATCGAGTTGAGCAGACCCGCGTCGGTTTCCCACACGCGGGGGGGCGGATTGCCTGGCCAGGGTATGGGCGAGACCCCCTTGACGGCCACCCCGCCCAATCGGCCTAAATTGACCAAAGGTCCGTATTCCGGGCCAAAGCCAAAGGTTCCGGACGCCGCCATCACAGGATTGGTCAGACTGAGTGCCCCAACCGAAGTTTCAAGGTTCACCGCCATATCAACTCCTCCGCTGAAAATACCGGGCCGTCATGACAGACGCGCCGCCATTCGGGGCCATTTTCCCCTTCCCCAAGAACCACACAGGCAAGACAGGCGCCTACGCCACAGCCCATGCGTTGCTCCAGGGCAAGATAGACCGAGCCCATGCCTTGGAGTAAATTGGCCACGCCAGCCAACATAGGCGTTGGCCCGCAGGCAAAGACTTGTCCCTCGGGATGACGGGAGCGCCAGCGCGCCAAAGGACCCAAAACCGTGCCTTTGCTACCCAGACTGCCATCGTCGGTGGTCACCTCAATGGGCTGGTTCACGAGTTTGGCAAAATCTTGGCGCATAATCACATAATCCGCGGTCCTTGCCCCCAAGATGACTGATATCGGCGCCGTGACCCGGTGGCGCCAAGCATAAAGGGCTGCATAAAGCGGTGGAATACCAACCCCACCGCCTACTAAACACCATGGCCTTTCAGCCTTTGGAGGCGGAAATCCACGCCCCAAAGGCCCGATGATGTTGAGCAAGCTGTTTTCGGATCGCTGCGAAAGCCATGCCGTACCTTCGCCGACCACTTGAAAAAGCAGGCCCACCTGGCCGCTTTCGGGATCGATGCGAGAGAAGGAAATGGGGCGCCTCAGCGTCCCCGGAGTTCGCACATGCACGAATTGACCAGGAACGGCACGGGCGAGCATGGGTGCCTGGAGAATCAGTTCTACGTGGTCCGGTGCCACGTTTTTTTTCCACACGATGGGGTAATCCTGAACGCCTACATCGCCCGCCATCGAATTTGCTCCTTCCTTAATGAACCACTCCCACCTTGAGCCATTGGTTCAAGGAGTGCACCCCTAAACTCTGTTGGTCGCGGCCTTGCAAAGCCGTCATGGCGGCCCGCAACGTGTCCAACGAAGTAAAGCACAGAATTCCCCGTTCCACCGTGGCCCTGCGGATTAGAAACCCCTCGCTTTCCTGACGCCCGCCGCGAGTGATGGTGTTTACCACTAAGTCGAAGCGTCCTTGGCGAATAAGGTCGACCAAGTCCGGATGGCGCTCACCAATGCGGTGAACGGGAGCTGCTGCCACGCCTTCTAAAGAAAGTCGAGCCAAAGTGCCTTCCGTCGCGTACAGTACATAGCCCATATCCGCCATGGAGCGCAGCAGGGGAACCGCTTCATCCTTATCCGCATCCGCAATCGTGGCCAAAATCTTTCCGCCAGCCGCTAGACGAAAGCCCCCTGACAAAAAGGCTTTGTATAGTGCGCCGGGGAAGTCACCGTCGATTCCCATGGCTTCTCCCGTGGATTTCATTTCTGGTCCCAAGGCAGCATCCACGCGACCTAGTTTAGCAAACGAAAAGACGGGAATCTTTACCGCGTAGTGATCGGGCGCACGCAGAAGTCCATAGCCATAATGATCCGAGAGCGGCTCTGACAGACTGGCTTCGACAGCCAAGTCCACCAAGGGTACCCCGGTCGCCTTAATCAAAAAGGGAACCGTACGGCTTGCTCGAGGATTGGCTTCAATCACATAAAGCCTCTCATTGACGGCCACAAACTGCACGTTGAGTAGGCCTCGAACGCCTAGGGCCCGGCAGAGGGTCTCCGTGTAGCGCACGACCTCGGCGATAAGCGCTTTCGACGCCCGTCTGGGCGGAAGAACCGCCAGCGAGTCTCCCGAATGGACCCCGGCCCGCTCAATATGCTCCATCACGGCAGGTATCAGGACATGATCACCATCGCTTACCGCGTCCACTTCCAATTCTAAACCGTTCAGATAACGATCTAGCAACAGGGGTTGGTCGGGACCGATCTCTTTGACTCGCTCCAGATACCGCCCCAGTTGTTCAGCATCCTCGATGATTTCCATGGCCCGTCCGCCGAGCACAAAGGACGGCCGTACCAAAAGCGGGTAGCCAATGCGTTCTGCGGCCTGTCGCGCTTCATCTCGAGTGGTCGCCGTAAGGCCTTCCGGGCGTAAGAGCCCGTGGCGTTCGAGCACGCCGTCGAACAAGCGACGGTCTTCGGCCGCGTTGAGTCCGTCTAGGTCCGTGCCGAGAATCCTCACACCGTGGGCCACCAACCCGGCCGCCAAGTTAATCGCCGTCTGGCCTCCAAACTGTACCATCACCCCTAAGGGCTTTTCCTTGTCAATCACATTGAGCACGTCTTCCAGGGTTAACGGCTCGAAGTACAGGCGGTCTGATTCATTGAAGTCCGTCGACACGGTCTCGGGATTACTGTTAATCATAATCGCCTGGATCCCCTGCGCCCGAAGGGCTTTTAAGGCATACACCGACGCTGCGTCAAACTCAATCCCCTGACCGATGCGAATCGGGCCTGAGCCGATGACCACTACCTTTTTCCCGGTTAGAGCGACGGCTTCGTCTTCGACATCATAGCTCGAATAAAAATAGGGCGTGCGCGCAGGAAATTCTCCGGCACAGGTGTCGACCATTTTGTACGCAGGCAAAATGTTCTGCGTCTTGCGCTGCTGGCGCACCTCGTCTTCGCGAACTTGGGCTAGGCGGGCTATACGCGCGTCTGAGAAGCCTTCCGCCTTTAATACCGCTAGACGGGTCTTCCACGTGGCCGGAGATTCCTCGAGCTCGCGATCCATTGTCGCGATGCGCTCGATTTCGCTCAGGAACCAGGCGTCAATCTGAGTTTTTTGCTGGATAAGGTCACTCGGAATCTTTCGTCTAAGTGCCTCGGCAATATAAAACAGACGGTCGTCAGTAGCCCGTTCCATCGTCGTCAAGATGGCTTCGTCGGAGACCTCGGGACCAA
The DNA here is from genome assembly GCA_021797635.1 of Bacillota bacterium. GTDB lineage: Bacteria > Bacillota > Sulfobacillia > Sulfobacillales > Sulfobacillaceae > JAJZZI01. Next base: position 13,470 of record JAJZZI010000136.1, read on the forward strand.
TGTCGCCGAAAAGATTAGGTCGCTTAATCTCCAGCGAACGTACGGCTTTTTGCACGGCCCCGGTAAAGGTTCGGTCAATCGCCATGACTTCACCGGTGGCCTTCATTTGTGTTCCCAAATAGCGGTCTGCCTGTTCGAACTTATCAAAGGGCCAACGGGGAATCTTCACCACGACGTAATCCAACGCCGGTTCGAAGGCGGCCGTGGTCTTTTCCGTCACGGGATTAGCAATCTCGTCCAATCTGAGGCCAATGGCGATCTTGGCGGCAATCCGGGCGATGGGATAACCCGTGGCTTTGGATGCCAAGGCACTCGAGCGTGAGACCCGGGGGTTGACTTCAATCACGCGGTAACGGCCATCGGGATGTAAGGCCAATTGCACGTTACACCCGCCCTCGACCGCGAGATTTTGGATGATATCGAGGGATGCGGCACGCAAACGGTAGTATTCTTCGTTCGATAAGGTCTGACTGGGGGCCACCACGATGGAATCGCCCGTGTGCACACCTACCGGGTCAAAGTTTTCCATGTTGCACACGGTGACGGCGTTGCCCGCTCCATCACGGACGACTTCGTATTCGACCTCCTTCCATCCCGCAATCGACTCCTCGACTAAGACCTGGCCGATAGGGCTTAAGGCTAAAGCATGGGGCAACCTCTCCAACATTTCCCGATCATTGGCGACAAATCCGCCGCCGCTTCCGCCCAGCGTGTACGCCGGACGCAAGATCAGAGGATAGCCAATTTCGGCGGCAAAGGTTAAACCATCTTCCACGGTGGTTACACTACGGCTCGGAGGAATGGGGTGGCCAAGTTTCAGCATAAGTTGGCGAAACAGTTCACGATCTTCGGCCTGCTCAATGGCGCTCAAGGGGGTGCCCAAAATCTCCACACCGAGTTCGTTCAACACACCTGAGCGGGCCAGTTCCGACGCTAGATTCAGTCCCATTTGCCCACCTAAGGTCGGCAAGATGCCATCTGGACGCTCTTTGCCTAGGACATAAGCCAAGAACGAAACCGTCATCGGCTCAATGTACACGGTATCGGCTACGGATAAGTCGGTCATGATGGTCGCCGGATTGCTGTTGACTAAGACCACGTGTACGCCCTCTTCTTTAAGGGCACGGCACGCTTGCGTGCCGGCATAGTCGAATTCCGCCGCTTGTCCAATCACAATCGGTCCCGAACCAATCACCAACACCTTTTTTATATCTTGACGCTTGGCCACTAGCCACCTCCTAATCTTGGCTGCGATGCCGACTCATAGTCGTCCACCCAGTGCATAAACTGATCAAACAGGTACAAGGAGTCTAATGGACCCGGACCTGCTTCAGGGTGGTGTTGCACGGACAATACTGGCCGGGTGCGATGTTCCAGCCCTTCCACGGTGTCGTCATGCAGGTGGCGAAGGCGAACGCGATACCGGTCTAAAATAGCTTCAGGGTCGACGGCATACCCGTGGTTTTGAGCCGTTATCATGATGTTCCCACGGTCTTCATCGCGAAGCGGATGATTGCCCCCGTGATGACCGAACTTCAATGCATAAGTGGATGCGCCTTCGGCCAGTCCAATCAATTGATGGCCGAGGCAAATACCCAGGGTAGGATAGTGGTCGATGACATGTCGCACTAAGGCGAGTAGTTCGGGAACATCTTTGGGATCGCCTGGACCGTTGGACAACACCACGCCTTGCGGAGAGAGGTCATCCAATTCTTGCGGGGTGGTCTTGGCGGGAACCACGCTTACCCGAGCCCCTCGCTCCGTCAACGCCTTAATAATGGAATTCTTCGCCCCATAGTCCACCACCACCACATGAGCACCATCTCCGGGCACCGAGAAGGGAGCGCGAGTGGTAACCCGGTAAACGCTCTCTTTTAAACTGATCGCGGCCAAAATGGACTGCCACTCGGCATCCGAAGTACCTTCCGGAACCAAGGCGGCTAGCTGCGTTCCATGTTCTCGCAAATATCGCGTCAACGACCGGGTGTCCACCTCAACCAATCCCGGTTTACGGTATTGACGAAGGTAGTGGTCGACATCCCAGATGGTTCCGTAGTGCGAAGGCTTTTGGCTAACCCGATGGGCAATGAGCGCCTCCGCCCAGGGAAACAAGGACTCGGCGGCTTCAGCAAAGGTGCCATAGTTGCCTATTAGGGGGTAGGTTAATACCACCAATTGACCAGCATAAGACGGGTCGGTCAAAATCTCCTGGTACCCGGTCATACTGGTATTAAATACAACTTCTCCCGCTACCACGCTTTCTTCACCAATCAGCTCTCCCTCAAAATGGGTGCCATCCTTAAAGATTAGGGCCGCACGCATTCGCTTACCTCCCCTTCCTGCATCGTCCACATTCCGTCATGCATGGTAAAAACCACTCGGCCGCTTAACTGTAATCCCATAAAGGGCGAATTTATCCCCTTCGAATACCAGTTTTTTGGGTCGACGCGCCATGATCCCTTGGGGTCAATTAAGGCAAAATCTGCACGCTCTCCCGGAACCACACCTCGATAACCCAACCCTACTATGCGATGCGGAGCACGCGTCATACGTTCAAACAACTCCAGCGGGTGCATCGTGCCTTCGGGCAACATGAGACTCATCATAGCGCCCACGGAAGTCTCTAGCCCCGACACCCCAAACGGGGCCTCGGCATACGGCAGGCTTTTCTCATCGGCGTGATGCGGGGCGTGGTCTGAAGCCACGACATCAATGAGTCCAGATTGGAGCGCTTTTATCAGAGCTTGGCGCATAGCTTCCGGTCTCAGCGGGGGATTCATCTTGCTATGGGTGTCGTAGGCAGGATGGGCCACGCGTTCATCGGTAAAGTAAAGATGATGAGGCGTGACTTCAGCACTGACCGCGAGTCCCCTAGACTTGGCCCAGGCGACGGCGTCTAAGGCTCCTAGACTAGAAACGTGAGCCACATGCAGGCGCCCTTGGGTCAGCGCCGCTAGTTGTACGTCACGCCACACCATGGTGGACTCCGCTTCGGCCGGAGCTCCAGCCAAGCCCAGGCGTCCCGACACCTCTCCTTCATGCATCACCGCTCGATAGCTTAGATCCAAGTCTTCGGCGTGTTGGATGATGGGATGCAACAGCGTGCGAGAATAACTTAGCGCAGCTCGCATTAAAGCACTGGAAGCCACGGGGCGGCCGTCATCT
>JAJZZI010000186.1 GCA_021797635.1 Bacillota bacterium
AGGAGCGCCTGCAAGAAGACCACGTCAAACCCATTGCGTCCGCTGACAATGGCTCGGCCTCCGGCAAACGTGTAGATCCATGTGGCATCGTAAAAACCATAGCCAGCGATGGCGTTGACGGGAAATCCCGTGTCGCCGTTGGCTTCGGCGTCCGTCTTGAAGGCCAGCACGGCGCTTGCCGTCGCTTCGTCAAAGTCGCCGTTGGCCGGGTGGCCAATAATGCTTGCGTACGAAAAACAGTTCAAGCGGTTTTGCAAGATGGTGACATCGCCGCCAGAATTGTTCTGCTGTAGCTGCCGGCTTCCATAGACGGGCCCTCCATAGGTCGTGTAGGGGCCGACACCCTGCCCGAAAATGAAATAGGTTTGCGGACCGACCACCCCATCAGCGGTCAGTCCAAAGTACGCCTGGATGTTCTTGACTGCGGTGGTGGTCGAAGAATCGAATTGGCCGGTAATGCTAATGGAAGATCCCATGGGTCCCTGAGGGGGGTTCATGGTCTTTAACATCAGGTTGTAAACGGCCTGCACCACGGCCACATCAGTGCCGCTGTCCCCGGCGGATAGGGTTCGACTGCCAAAGGGTACATAGGGTGCAAACGTCGTGTCAAACAACGCCACGGTGTCATCCTCCTCTTAGGCTGAAAGATCCGTGTGGGCAAGCTCGGGGGAGCGCCATGCATACGGACGGATGCCTGAGCGCGCTTAGCTTCAGATTACCTTCCATGCTATGTCAGGCCAGGAAACTTGTGCCGGTCGTCAAGCAGTCTTGGTGATTAAGCTAAAATCGGCGGCCGACTGAGCCCAGGGCATGGAAAAACGGGATGCTTTGCGATGAAGGGATGGGTCCACGCGGCGGGCCGGGAACGCTCTTACAGGGAGGTTCAGCCTCGAGCGCTCTGCTCCACTGCTGAACGCTCAGGGCGACTCGGCTGCACCAGCCCCATGCCGTCGAAATTTCCGGTGAGGATGGGGGCATGGTCCGGTCAAGCGACCCTCTGAGGGGCGTATGGTAGAGTGAAGGTTTCTGGTTGCCGACCGTCTCTTACAGTCATAGGGGCCGAGTTATGCTTCCTGTTCTCCGACGGAATGAAGGTCCTTCATCGACATAAGGCTGCCCTTATTCCATAACGGGTCGGTATTCATCCACCACCGGCATCGCATTCCAGAACCGATTAACCCACACGGGGCCCCAACGACTGACCAAGGTTTCTTCGGGATCCTCGGATATATACTCCTCAATCATTTCCAGGGAACGGGATAAAATCACTGTCTGCGTTGGGGGCGCCATCCGTGCCACTAAATCTCACGGCGAATCGCCGATCGCCGACCTTCCACCAGCGAGTGCACAAAGAGCCTCCGTGGTACAAGCCAGCCGGTGGAGGAGGTACACCCTTCTCACTCATTCCGTCGTGATCCATGATTCGAAATTTAGCGATAAAAACCGGCAGGATGCTTCCGGTACCCGCATCGTCATCGCTATACTAGACATATCATGATAATGCGGCATACGACACTGGGGAGGATGCGCGACAAAATGGTATCTAAGGAATTACTTGATCAGTATGTGAAGAAATTAGTGGACTCCGTTGATCCCGATGCGATTGTCCTGTTTGGGTCCTATGCGCGAAACCAAGCGGCTCCCGAGAGCGATGTTGATTTGTTGATCGTTTATTCCGGTGATAAATTGCGCGAAGCCCAGCGAAAGGCATATACCGCACTTGCAGGCCGGTCGGTTGTGGTCGACATCATCGTGCGCAGTGCCCTAGACCTCCAAGCACGTCTCGAATGGCCCGATCCATTCGTAAAAAATATATTTAGAGAAGGAAAGGTGCTATATGCCAAACCCCATAGTCTTGGAATGAATCTCTTTCGCTGACCGAGATCTTGAGGCAGCTCGGGTCCTGAGCCAGATTCCAGGTCAGGCATCAACCTCTTGTTTTCATAGCCAACAAGCGGCAGAGAAAGCCTTGAAGTCGCTATACGCGGCTGCAGGCGATACCCCCCGAAAACCCACGACCTTGAGATGCTTCGCGAAAAGGTCCCCGGTGGTCACAACCTGTCCGCGATCGCCGAGGCATGTGCTGTGCTCACAATGTACGCGGTCGACGCGCGTTATCCAGGCGCTCAGATAGATGGAGAAGAAGTCTTGCCCGCTATTCAGTTTGCGGACCGCGTCATTGAAACGATTAAGGCTATTTTTGCTGAGAACCGAGATGGGGAAAATACAGTGTAACCTTGTCTCCTATACTCTGAATTGGGCACCCGGCTTGCGCCTCTCCTGGTACGGCTGCCAACGGTTATATTTGTAGAGGGGACTTGCGACCAAAGGGGCGACTCCCTCGATACACCCGCCCAACTGTTCCCGGTGGGTGCCATCCCGTCTCGGTCTCAAAGCCGATTGTCGGAGAAAACGCTCAACGACCTCCGAAATTTCCCACTATGGTCGCGATTTCTGGTGATCGACGAAGAACGAGTTTATATACGGCACGATACCGTTCTTCGGCAGTGTCATGGACGACCTGAACCGCCCGTTCATTTCCTGAAAGACGTCAAAGCCTCATACTCCGAATAACAGACGGCGACGTGCAAGTTGGTCGACTGCCTCCCGTGCGCACCGTCTAATCTTTACCCATAAGTTCTCGATGGCTTAGACGGTAATATTTGCCATAGTTATTGTTCTTGGACGGGGTTTGCGTTAGCAAAAAAATTAAAAATTATGGCCCACAGTAAAGAATTTTGTCATTGGACGACGAACCTTTGCCCTCTGGATAAAGCGACGAATGCGTTCAAACCCTCGATAGATCCCTGGGTGTTCCGGGAATTGGGCCTCGCCTCCTTTGGGGACGCGCGGTTAACCGCGCGGGCATTACGCCTGGCGAGTGATTTGGCTGCCCGCCCCGGTCTCTCGCTAGCAAGTCTTTATGAAGGCGGGCTAGCGGTTCTTCGATCATGCGAAGGCCAGGCCAGCCCAATGGCTCCCGTCCCATCAAGCCGCGACGCGGGAGCGGTGCGCCTCCGAGTCTCTCGTCCTCATTGTCCAAGATACGACCTCGTTTAATTTCACCGGTCAGGCGGCGACCACCGGCATGGGCCCGATGGGGTCTGGCACCGAGCAAGGCTTCTTGCTTCATAGTGCCCTGGCGCTCACGGCAGAAGGGGTCCCGTTGGGTTGGGTTGGGTTGGGCAGATTGCGTGGGCACGCGATTGGCGGCAGGCTACGGCCTGCCGCGTTACCATTTCTTTGGCAGGTGGGGATGGCCTAGCCGATGGCGACCATGCGCTTTAAGGGCAAGAGGGCTTTTTCGCGAACGGCTTCGGGCACGGAGACGACATGGGCAAGGTCTCTGAGACCGTCCCGAATGTTCTCCAGGTTAATCAGGTTCATGAACGGGCAAAGTGCATGCTCGCTCGCCGCAATAAATTGTTTGTGGGGACTTTCCTGGCGCAGGCGATGGAGTAGACCAATTTCGGTGGCGATAATAAAGCTTTGCGAAGGCGACTTCCGACTATGGCTAATCATGCCGTCGGTAGAGAGAACTTGGGTGGCAACGCCTTGGGGAGGCAGGGCCAGTGCACGCGTGGTGCAGCCACACTCCGGGTGGACCAGGACCTCGGCGCCTGGATGCGATTCAACCGTTTTGGTGAGGGTTTCGGCATCAATGCCGGCGTGAACGTGGCATTCACCCATCCAGACGCGAATGTTTTGACGTCCCGTCATCCGTGCGACATGAGAACCTAAGAAGAAGTCCGGCAAGAAGAGAATTTCTCGCTCGGGGTCAATTTGTTCGACGACTTTCACGGCGTTGGAGGACGTACAGCAATAGTCGGAGAGGGCTTTCACGGCGGCGGAGGTGTTCACGTAAGACACGACGACGGCTTCAGGAAAGTTATTTTTCCAGGCCTGCAACTGATCGGCTGTAATCGATTCGGCTAACGAGCATCCTGCCTTGGGATCGGGGATAATCACGGTTTTATCGGGACAAAGAATAGCAGCCGTTTCGGCCATAAAATACACCCCGGCGACCACGACGACGTCAGCCGAGGACTGCGCCGCCCAGCGCGCCATGGCCAGCGAATCGCCTACGAAGTCGGCCAGGTCTTGCACAGGGCCCGGTTGATAGTTGTGGGCCAGTATGACGGCGTTTCGCTCGCGCTTTAACCGCTCAATATCATCGGCCAACAAGGTAGAATGATGATTTGCGATCATAAAGCATTCCTCCATTTCCGGTGGGTAGCCTAGGGGATGGGAAGCGGTGAGATGGCCGAGGGTTGGCTGATGGGCCGAAAGATTCGGCCGTGGTCTTGTTGATGGTAGAAATGGCCCGCGAATTGGGCCGAGGCTTCGGGGTAATCGCGCCGCATGTGCGCACCCCGGCTCTCTTGTCTTGCCATCGCGCTGCTTACCATCATCTGGATCAACAAGGTAGCGTGGCAGGCCTGCATGCCTTGAAGGGCTTGCTCCAACCGTTGCAAGCCGTCTTGATCGCGGATGACCCCCAAGTGCTGATCCAAGAGCGAAGGCAGTCGGCTTGGCACCGTCCAATACTCGGGCCGGACCGTCATGGCTGGCCGAGCTAAAGGCTTGCGGGGTGTCAGGCGTGCGTGATCGGTCAGGATGGCTTGGGCCGCCCGTTTGCCGTAGACCAGACCTTCCAGCAGTGAATTGGAGGCCAAGCGATTTGCCCCGTGAACGCCGACCATCGCGACTTCACCCACGGCAAAGAGCCTCGCAACGTCCGTACGGCCTACGCTGTCGGTAACCACGCCACCCATGCTGAAATGGGCGCCGGCGGTCACGGGGATGTGATCTCGGGCTAGGTCCCAGCCGCATTCGCTTAACTGTTGCACCAGTCCGGAAAAGCGGCGATAGACATCGTCGGAAGGCAAATGCTGCATGCTCAGGTACACGGGCTGCTGGCTAAAGACCGCTTGGGCGACCACGTCGCGCGGTGCCAGCTCCTGATCGGGATGCCCTTTAAGGATGCGCTCTCCGGCGGCGTTGAGCAGGTGGGCCCCAAGGCCGCGCAGGGCCTCCGTGAGCAGAAGACGGCGGCCTGGGCCCTTCGTGGCTAGGACGGTGGGATGAAATTGTACGAACTCGAGGTCGGCCAGCGTGGCTCCGGCTAAATAGGCTAAGATCAAGCCGTCGCCGGAGGTGCTGTCAGGATTGGAGGAGGTGGCGTAAAGCCCCGCCATGCCACCGCTGGCCAGAACGACGGCGGTCGCCGCCAAATAGTCCAAATCGCCCGCAGGGCTGCGATAGTAAGCTCCTTCGGCTTGATGATTTTCGGCCGCTAAGCCCACGACCTTTCCATCGAGCCAGTGGATGGAAGAATAGCTTTGCGCTTTTCGGATGAGGTGGCCCATCAAGGCGCGCCCGGTAAGGCCATCACGGGCATGGACGATACGGGCACGCTGATGCCCCGCTTCTTGCGAAAACTTGGGAGCGCCGTCGGGACCGAGGGCGAGTACCCGTGATTGAATGAACGGTTGAACGGCACTGGCGGCCTGGCTGGTTAGAATATCCACGCGCGTGGGGTCGGCTAAACCTCGGGTAACCCGAAGGGTGTCCTCCGCATGCAGGCGAGGATGGTCGCCGGGACTCAAGGCGGCAGCGACGCCGCCCTGGGCCAGCCCACTATTACTCTCAGACCATGGCGTTTTGGCCGCGATGACGACGGGTTGTCCGGCTTCGGCTAAGGTGAGCGCCGTGGTCAGGCCACTGATGCCGGATCCGATAACCAGAACGGGCAATCTATCCATGGGTTGGGGCCTCCCATTCGGCGCCAATATCTACGGCCGGCGCCGAATGGGTGAGCCATCCTAAGGAGATGGCGTCGACTCCCGTTTCGGCAATGGCGCGAACCATATGGGGACGGATGCCTCCGCTGGCCTCGGTAAAGACGCGGCGATCGATCAAGGCTACGGCCTTGGTGAGCGTTTCTACGTTCATGTTATCGAGCAAGATGGCCGATGGCCCAGCGCTTAACGCTTCGGCAATCTGATCGAGGCGGTCGACCTCGACTTCAATATAGACCATGGGGCCTAGGGCATGTTTCACGGCCTGCACAGCGGGCTCGATGCCGCCCGCGGCGGCAATGTGGTTATCCTTGATCAGGGCCGCCGAACTTAAGTTGAAGCGATGGTTTCTGGCCCCGCCCACCGAGGTCGCCCACCGCTCGAGGACGCGCCAACCGGGCGTTGTTTTGCGCGTATCTAAGACGATTGTGGCAAGGCCTTCCAGTTGGTCTACCACCGCTCGCGTGATGGTGGCGATCCCCGAAAGGCGCTGGGCAAAATTCAGGGGCACGCGTTCTCCCGTAAGCAAGGCGCGACTAGGGCCCGAAGCTCGCGCCATCACGGTGCCCTCGCTCACCCTGGTGCCGTCTGGGGTAAGGATCTCGACGGTGACCTCGGCGCTTAGCTGGCGATAGGTTTCGCTGATGGCCACCATCCCGCAGCTGACCAGGGACTCACGGGCACAAAAAAGCAGCGCTCCACGGTCGTCGGGGCGAAATATGGCGTCGGTGGTGATGTCCCCGAAACCGATATCTTCCTCCAATGCGGCGGCAATGGGCTTTTGCCACATCCAGGGTGGGATCATGAGACACCTCCAGCATTTACGTTCATGGTACTAGATTTCGAGATAACTGACAATACAGCTGTAGATACACTAAGAAATGAAGGGCCGTGCTCGAAAGAGCGGCTTGACCGGGGTTAGATGATGCGGAAGCTTTTGCTCGCGTGCCTTCCTCGGCCGATCCGCGAGCACAGGCCAAGATGTGGTATAATGCGACTATTATCTTATAGGGCGGGGAAAACTGTGGTTACTGCGTTGATGATTATAGATGTGGTCTTTGCCTTCGCGGTGATGGCTTCAATTTTGCTGCAACAGGGTCATATGCCGGGACTTTCTGGGGCATTTGGCGGCGGCGGTGATTCGGGTCCGCAAATGTATGCCAAGAAACGCGGCGTCGATGACTTTTTAGAACGGGTCACCGTGGTGCTGACCGTGGTGTTTGCCGTATTGACCCTGATTTTGGTGCACATTTGGTAGAAATTCACGTCAAAAGGTTCGAGCCGGGCTCGGACCTTTGATTTTTTGGGCTCTGGGGGTGAGAAACGATGGCCAGGCATCGAGATGTATGGCAGGATGTCGAAACGTTCTTCGATCGTGCGGGTGCGATGGTGATCGACTCCGGCCAGACCGAGTGGCCGGAGTCTTCGTTTATTGAGCAGCTTACGCGGCGCGCGCCGGTGAGCAAAAGCTTTCACCGCTGGTTGCAGACGTTAAAGCATGAGGGTTGGCTCAGCTTTTCCAAAGACGATGGTCTGATCCGCGTAGACGTACGCGAGGGAAGACTCCGCATTCATCCCAAAGGCTTCGGCTTCGTGGTGAGTGAAAACCATCCCGGGGCGGATGCGTTTGTGCCCGAGCGCCACCTGGGCGGCGCACGCCATGATGATGTGGTGAAAATTTGGACGCGCCCTAACGGCAATGGTCCTGGCCCCGAGGGCATCGTGCTTCGAATAGTCAGGCGTTCCACCGACCAAGTCATTGGACGGTTGGAGAGAAGGCACCAACGCTGGCAGGTCATCGCGGAAGATCGGCGACTTCCCAACGTACGCGTCCCGGTTCCGGACGACGCGCAGCCGGGCGACTTGGTGGTCGCGTCCATCGAGCGCTGGCCCGATGACTCTGGCGAGCCGGTCGAGGGCAAGGTGGTTCGCCGCATTGGTCACCCCAGTGAGCCGGGCGTGGATATTTCGGCGCTGATGGCTTCTCGTCGGCTGCCTTTCGAGTTTCCAGAGGCCGTCTTGGCTGAGGCGGAGCGGCTCGAGAGCTCCGTAAGACCTGAAGACCTGCCCGGACGGGTCGACCTCCGGGATCAGCATATCGTCACCATAGACGGCAGCGACGCCAAAGACTTGGACGACGCGATCTCGGTCGAGCGGGTTTCTGGTGGCTATCGCGTGGGGGTGCACATTGCCGATGTTAGTTATTACGTCCGCGAAGGCAGCCCGCTCGACCAAGAGGCACGAGAGCGAGGGACGAGCGTTTACCTGGTCGATCGGGTCATTCCCATGCTGCCGGTGCGACTCTCTAACGGCATTGCCAGCCTTAACCCTCATGTGGCGCGACTCACCTTAAGCGCCTGGATCGAACTAGACGCAAAGGGCCAGGTGATCAAGACGGATTTTGGGCGAAGCGTGATCGCCACCCGTCACCGTCTGACCTACGAGGGCGTGAATCGTGTTTTGGCCGGCGAAGCGGAAGCGGATGACCCGCTCAGAACGTTATTGACGGCCGCTCGCGAGGTGCGCGATTTGCGTTACCACCTTCGAACCAAGCGGGGTGCCGTGGATTTTGACTTGCCGGAACCGCGAGTCGTGCTCGATGACGAGGGCCGAGCGACGGATATTGAGGTCCGCAGTCACGGCTTGGCCGAGTCGATTATCGAAGAATTTATGCTACTGGCTAACGAAGCGGTGGCGGAGAAGTTGCGTCAGGCCAAATTGCCTGGCATGTTTCGCGTCCATGAAGCACCGCTGGAAGAAAAGATTGAGCAGTTTCGCGAGATGATTGGGGTGCTAGGATACCGTTTGCCCAAGACGGTAAGTGCCAAATCGTTGCAGACGGTGCTTCAAAAGGCCAAGGGCACGCCGGAAGAGCGGGTGATCTCCAGCGCATTGCTGCGCTCGATGCGCCAGGCCCGCTATGGAGAGCAGAACCTTGGTCATTTTGGTCTCGCTTCCACGGAGTATACGCACTTTACATCCCCGATCCGGCGATACCCGGACTTGTTTGTGCACCGGGTTCTGACCGAGCATTTGGCGGGGACGCTGAACGAAGAGCGCCTGGCCTCTTTGCGAAGTCAAGTGGGGGTCGTGGCCGATCTGGCGTCTCGTCGCGAACGGGAAGCCATGGAGGCCGAGCGCGAGTCCGTGCTTATCAAAGAGGTGGAATACATGGCGGACAAGGTGGGAGAACCCTACCTGGGCGTGGTGTCGGGGGTGACGGGATTTGGAGTATTCGTCGAGCTGCCGAATCTCATTGAAGGCCTGATTCGAGTGGAAGATTTGCCTCATGATTCCTGGAGCTTTGATCGGGTTCATTATCGACTAAGTGGTCTTCGTAGTGGCCAGTCATACCGTATAGGCGATACGGTGTCGGTGGTCGTTGCCCGCGTCGACATCGCGCTAAGGCGGATTGATTTAGTGCTGAAAGAGAGCTTGGGACGGGTTCACCCGAAGTCTCTGCGCGAGCCCCGAGTCAAGCGGCATCGGGTGGCTTCCGCGCCCATGGGTGCGTCGGCGTCGAAGCGGCGACGCTCTGGATCGGGCAAGCGGCGACGACGTAGGGCGGGGACGCGCCAGCACCAGCCGTGAGCCTTTTTATCGCGCCTCGAAGGCGCTACAATGAGGGTAGGTAGAGAGCCTTCTTGCCGAGCCGCGAGGGACACGACGAACTGATGAGGTGACAAGGCATGGACTGGCACGGAAAACGCCGCCTAGGGCGAGTGGTTTTGTCTGGAGCCGGGTATCGGGTGTATTGGCCCATGTCCGGTGGACCTCCGCTGTGGCTGGTTCGAAGCGGCCTAAGATGGGTGCCCAAATTTGCTGGGGTGACCTGGACTCGTGTGGGCGTGCCAGGCGAAGGGGCGTGGTGGCATGGTCAATGCGGGAATCAATGGGTGCTGGTGGGCTTTAGCCCACGTCCGCGCCTGGCGTTGATTCAAAACGGCTGGGTGGGTCTGGTGCCGGAAGGGCGTGGGCCCATCCGTATGACTTTGCCGACGGCCGAGCCCTGCACGGTATGGGGATGGGATCATCCTCCCTTAGCAGCCCCCATCAACGGTCGTCCCAGGATTTAAAGCGTTCAAGCCAACGCGGTGATTTTGTCGCCATCAGATCGCCGAACCAGTACTCGTGGATGCTTGCCCCGGGATCTAGTCGGCTGGGCGTCAAAAAGACTTTGGGCCAGCGGGTATGCCATATGAGAATACGCATAGGATTTGGTCCCCTTTCAGATGATGGAATTTCATTCATGCTTACGCGAAGCTCAGCCTTCGCATGCCCGGCAAGTTGGATTACCATAGGCGGAAGGGAGGGTCAGGTGATGGCTCGAAGCGAGACCCTGGTGACGGAAAATCGCAAAGCCTTTCATGATTACGCGATTGAGGAAGTGGTCGAGGCCGGCATGGTGCTTACGGGTACCGAGGTGAAGTCGATTCGGTTAGGGCGCGTCAATCTCCGAGACAGCTATGTCCGCGTAGAAGCCGGGCAAGCGTACTTGTTCAACTGTCACATTGCCCCCTACGACAAAGGCAATCGCTGGAATCACGAACCCTATCGCAACCGCAAGTTGTTGCTGCACAAACAGCAAATTCGGGAATTGCTCGCCAAAACGCGCGAAACAGGGTATACTTTGATCCCGATTCGGATGTATTTTGATGTACACGGTCGGGCTAAACTACAGGTGGCAGTGGCTCGCGGCAAGAAGGCGTTTGACAAGCGGCAGGCTATGCATGAACGTGACGCCAAGCGGCAGATTGACCGTGCTTTAAAGGCGCGTGGCTAAGCACAACCTTGGGGGCGAACTAGATTCGACGGGGATGGATGGGCCGTTGGACAGCGGGTCGAGCTCCTGTGTCTCGTTAAACCACGGGAACCTTATAACTGCCAAAGACAACAACAGTTTCGATTACGCTTTAGCTGCCTAAAGTCAGCTAACGCCCAAGTTTTTGGTTCCTGCCCCGGAGCTTGGACGTAAATAGACAGGATACCCGCGAGGACCGCCCGCACTAGTGGGGAAACTTAGGGCTGGTTCATTCTGGTTGGTGCTCTGAGCTGATCAGAATGACGAGAATAATCTCAGAGCTACACCCGTAGAAATCCTTCGGAACATGTTCTCGGACGGGACGGGCAGCACGTCCCCGCCTCCACCAAGTTTGTCCTCCCAGACCGTTTCGGATGGGAGGATTTTTCAGATTCTAAGGAGGTATGCGAATTTGTCACGCAGCGACGGTCGGACTACGGATGAGCTTCGTCCGCTGGAGTTAACCATGGGTTGCAACGCTTGGGCGGAAGGTTCCTGCCTCATCCAACTGGGCAACACGCGGGTAATGGTGACGGCGACCGTGGAGGATAAGGTGCCACCGTTTATGCGTGGCCAAGGTCAGGGCTGGATCACGGCCGAATATGGGATGTTGCCGCGAGCGACGCAGGAGCGGACCATCCGCGAGGCCGCCCGCGGACGACAGCAGGGGCGAACCGTAGAGATTCAACGCCTTATCGGCCGCTCACTTCGGGCTGCGGTGAATGCTAAGGCGTTGGGCGAACGCAGCATCCTCATCGATTGTGATGTTTTGCAAGCCGATGGGGGTACGCGTACTGCCTCCATTACCGCCGGATTCTTGGCCCTCTTGCAGGCCCTTTCGCGGTTGCAACAGCGGGTGAAGTTTTCTGCCCCGCCCATCCATGATCGGCTTGCCGCGGTTAGCCTCGGCATCCAACAGCGTGAAGTATGGCTGGATCTCAATTACATAGAGGATTCGCGCATTGGCGTCGACGTGAACGTCGTCATGTTGGGACATCATCAACTGGTGGAAATCCAAGGCACCGCGGAACACGGGTCCTTTGACCGCGTGCAGTTGAACCGACTCCTGGATGCGGCCGAGCTTGGCATTGATCGTTTGATCGCCGCCGGACGGGCGGCTTTTCCCCAGGGAGATGACCTGATTGCTACCCCGTGAATTGCTGTTGGCCAGCCATAATGCGGGTAAGGTCGCCGAATTTGAACGACTGTTGGCGCCCTATGGAATTTCCATCAAGGCGCCCTTTGGTGAAGGTGCAGAACTGGTTGCTGAGACGGGTGCCTCGTATCTCGAAAATGCCCGCTTAAAGGCGCTGTACGTGGCCCAGAAGACGGGAACGGCCACCTTGGCGGATGACTCCGGCGTGGAAGTGGACGCCTTAGGCGGCGCCCCTGGCATTCACACGGCGCGATTTGTCAGTGGGGTTTCGTGGGAGAATAGCCGGGAGATCTTGCTACGGTTGATGGCGGTGCCATGGGCGGAGCGCACGGCACGGATGGTGGCGGTGCTCGTGGTGGTGGATGGGGCGGGTTACGAGGTGGCGATGAGCCACGGAGTCGTGGAGGGACGCATACTCACCTGGCCTAGGGGCCAGGCAGGGTTTGGCGTGGATCCGATTTTTAGTGTGGACGGCGTCCATAGTCTAGCCCAGGCATCGCCAGAGCAAAAGGATGCCTGGTCGCATCGTGGCCAGGCGGTACGGAACTTGATCGAGGGCTATGGGTCGCCTGAACATCCACAATGAGGCAGCCCATTTAACCAAACGTTTGCTGAATCTTAACATAGATACGAGCTGCATTCGTTATAATAAACGGGAGACTGAGATCGCTGGCGGGGGGACTACCGTATGAATTATTATGTGCTACTCGCGGCGCTGTTGGCAGCGTCGGTGGAATTTGTCGAGGCCCTGACCATCGTGTTGGCCGTGGGCACGGTGAATGGCTTCAAACCTGCCCTACGGGGGACCTTATTTGCGGTCGCCGCGCTGGTGGCCTTAGTGCTGGTGCTCGGGTTAGCGGTTCTTCGGTTCGTGCCAATTGATGTCTTGCGCGGTGTCATCGGGGTATTGTTATTGTTGTTTGGCTTGAAATGGATTCGTAAAGCGATTTTAAGATTTTCCGGCAAGAAGTCCTTACACGATGAAAGTCAAGCGTTTACCAGAGAAGTCGATCGCTTGCGCAGCCAGAAGGCGGGAGCCTTCGAGGCGCAAGCCACGGCATTTAACGGCGTGTTTTTAGAGGGCCTGGAAGTGGTGGTCATTGTGCTCACCATGGGCTCGGCCGCGCGAGCGTATCCGAGCGCGATCTTGGGAGCCGGCATCGGTTTGGTTTTGGTCTTAGCCTTAGGGGTGGCCTTGCGTGCACCGCTGACCAAGGTTCCGGAAAACGTCATGAAGTTCGTGGTGGGGGTCATGTTGACCAGTTTCGGCACGTTCTGGGCAGGTTCTTCACTAGGCGTTCATTGGCCGCTTGGCGAAGTCTCGCTCATCTTTTTGATTGCTCTTTATCTGATAACTAGTTGGCTGTCCGTGGGCCGTTTAAAGAAGGGGGAGCTCCGCCGTGAAGTGGCTTAGCGAAGTCTATGGGCTATTCGTGGATGACCCGAAACTCGTCCTCATGGCCCTAGTCAGTCTGGCCGTCGCGCTCGGCCTGGGCGCCATCGGGCTGCATGCGATTGCTGGAGTCGTCTTGTTCCTGCTCATCGCCGGCTCGATTATGGTAAGCGTTGAGCGTCATTGACGCTCTCTTGGGACCATGTTACAATGCCCTTAGCTCGTGCTCTTGGGCGTCGGGGCGTAGCGCAGCTTGGTAGCGCACTTGCTTTGGGAGCAAGGGGTCGGGGGTTCGAATCCCTCCGCCCCGACCATTTCGGCGTCCCCGTAGCTCAGAGGATAGAGCGCGGGACTTCTAATCCCGGCGTCGCAGGTTCGAATCCTGCCGGGGACACCATCTCGAAACCCTTTCACCGCAAGCGATTGCGGGGTTTTTATTTCCCGACAAAACATCTGATTTTCCGCGGCGTCACCATGAGCCGTCACCAAGAGAGGTAGGAGCGGAAATTAAGCAGTGGAAAAACGAGTTGCAAGGTGGCCACAAGTACATAAGTTGCGCGGCGTGCTTGACATTGTGCCGGAAAGCCATCCATACTTAAAGATAGATTGAGCGCTGAACACCTTAGAGGCCCAGCCTTATTTTTGAGTAATAACAACGTTTCGAAAAAAATTTGTTGACGCTTCTGCACAGGACTTGTAAGCCCAAATTTTGTCCTCAGCGCGTTGGGGTTTGGTTTGTCCCTTTTTTCGATTCCATATATGTACTGCTGGCCTATCTTATCAACCTAATTTGAAGGCGCTGTTAGAAAGCAAAGGAAGGTACAATAGAGTTGACATTAGAAATTCGTAATGTGTGAAAGAACTCCTAATGCAGAGAAGGGCACAAATGCCAAAATTTGAAAGCATGTTTTTAAGTGAGTTTCATATCACGGGTTTTCGTTCATGCCGAGACACACATCTCGCCTTTCAACCTGAACTAACGCTTATTGTTGGTGAGAACAATGCTGGAAAGTCCAACGTGATTGATGCATTGCGCTTGTCGACCCGACCATCCAGCGACAGAAGAACTCGCTACTTTGAGGAAGACGATTTGAGTGATGGTACCGACGGCCCAATTGTTTTGGTATCCAAATACGACAACTTAACGACGCATCAATGGGGCCAGTTTATGGGGGCGGCTTCATTGGATGCCCAACGCTGCACGTATGCGGTAAGGTACACCCCAAACAACACGTTGTCTCCGAGGATGCGTATCGAACTCCTGTCAGGAGATCTTCTTGTCTCTGACACTGAACCCGAAGTCCGGGCCAAGATTAATCATGTGTATTTGGCCCCGTTGCGCGATGCGCAACGAGAGCTTGGGTCGGGATCCACCACTAGTTTATTGCATATTGTCACTGCTCTTACAGGTGAGAAGGACAGGACTGATTTTGAAGAATTGGCTCGAAAGCACCTAGAGGAATGGGAGTCGACGGTCCTAATCAAGAACACGCGTAGTGCAATTCAGAAGAACCTGTCTGAGCTAACTGGCCCAGTTCGTGAGCAAAATATACGATTGGGCTTCGAAGACACGAACTTACGGGAACTGATACGGACTCTCCGTGTCAAAATGGCTGAACATGGTATGGAGCCAGGGGCTCTGACCGCCTCGGGATCGGGTTACGCGAACCTCCTTTTTCTAGCTACGGTTTTGCTGGAACTTCGAAATGCTAAGGATGCGGAATTGACACTTTTCTTGGTCGAAGAGCCGGAAGCACACCTCCATCCGCAACTGCAACAGGTGCTACTGGAATACTTGAGGGAACAAGCTCGCGATTCGGCTCGCGAGGATTCCACGGGGCCGGCGGGACGCATTCAAGTCATTGCTACCACCCACTCGCCGAATCTCGCTAGCTCAATTGGTACCAAGAATATCGTGATTTTGAACCGGGACTTTGTTGGACCGAATTCATCGACGCGGTCGCTTGCCTTGGCACGGATTGAGCTAGCCGATGATAACAAGAAATCTGCAGATGCGCGGAGAAAGATTGATCAATATCTCGACGTAACACGTTCTGCCTTGTTGTTTTCTCGTAGAACCATTCTTGTCGAAGGGTTATCCGAAGCAGTTTTATTACCGGTCTTGGCAAGAACGTGTATATTTACGTCGCCGAAGGAGAGGGATTTGTTGAAAGCCTTCGGGGCGATTCCGATAATCCCTATTGGCAGCGTTGACTTCGCACCGTATGTGCGACTCCTATTGCAGGAAGTCGACGGGGTGCGGTTAACAGAGAGATTGTTGGTCGTGACAGACGGCGATCCACTCGATGATGCCTCGAATGACGAAGCGGCTGCCATTGACAACCGCGCGTCCACCCTTCGTGCGTTGGGCCGCCAATTAGGGGCACAGGCTAATCTTTATGTAGCAGCAGGCCGTCATACGCTTGAAGCTGACCTGCTAGAGCCGGGGAATAGCAACCTAGCAGTATTAGAGGAGGCGTTTCTTAAGCAAAGACCGCGGTCTCAGAAGAATTGGGCGGCGATAGCTGGAGCGCAGGATCCGGCCATCTCCTTGTACGAAAAGTTGCGGACCAATTCGCGTTTTTTGGCCAAGGGTCAGTTTGCTCATGACGTTGCACAAATTATCGAAGGTACCGGAGCCTTCGAATGCCCAGCGCATCTGGACGATGCTATCCGCTGGATCGTCGGCGGTCGTAATAAAGACCAATGACCCAATTTGACACGTCCCAACAAGCCTTGATAGATTCGCCGGATTCCATCTGGGTGGAGGCATGCCCTGGGGCGGGAAAGACTCAAGCCATCGTCGAGCGATTTATCACGCGTCTTCACTCGGACAGTCGCCGAGGGGTCGCATTGCTGTCGTTTACGAATGCAGCCGTGGATGAAGCGCGCGCGCGTTGTAGAGAAAGACCAGAGCTATTGAGGGCGCCGAACTTTGTCGGCACCATTGATAGCTTCATCAATCGCTTTATTGTCCGACCAGCGTTTACTAATGAGAAAGGCAAGTCTCCCATATTCGTCGATACGTGGGAAACATTAGCCGGAACGACGTTCAAGTCGCCCAAGGGGCTCATGCGCCTGGGGTGGTTCCGTTTTGATTTCAAGACTGGTGCTCGTCTGGATGTCAAAATTCTTCCCCAGGACAGCCAACATGCCATCGGGAAACTGCCTGATCATCAACTGCGAAATGCCGAGCGATGGGCCGAGCGGCGTTGGGCTCGATTGCTGGAGAGCGGTGTGTTAGATGCCGCTACTTCGCGGTCATATATGGCTCAGTGCCTCGAAAACTTGGAGCTGCGTGGCAAACTGGGGTGTCTCCTGCGCG
>JAJZZI010000106.1 GCA_021797635.1 Bacillota bacterium
TGCACGCCACGTGGTGGGAAAACGCGGACTTTGTCAGAGACTTTAACCAACTATGGGAGCGAGATGAGTTCCTCGCCAAAGCAATGAGCCATCTCGACGATTGGATTGGGTTGTCCTCCAGGGCCCCAGAGATTCCCCTTGGTCGGCTTTGGCAAAAGGCGGCAGGCCATTTGATGGATTACGCCCCCCGCTTGCAGGCCCTTCTATGGCAAGATGATATCGACGCGCGTCGTGTGGAGAATCTCCTAAGGCTTCTGGAGATGGCATGGGCAGGAACTCATGCGAACTGGCTTGAGAGCTTGCGTCAACAATTTGCGTGGGCAGACCCGCAAGGAATCGAAACGGCGCTATTCTATCGCCGAGCCGGTTTGCTCGACCAAGCGGCAGCCACCCTCGAAGCCCATTTGCCCCAAGATAAAACCCGTCGAGCCCCTTATCGGGCCTTACTAATTGAGCTCACCAGCGGAGATGAAAAAATCGGCCACCAAGTGGCCGACTTTTTAGAAAACCCCAGTGAAGGCAAACGTCGGCAGTTGTGGCACGACCTCAGCCCCGAGGCTCGTCTTCAATGGTTAGACGGCGTCACCTTGCCCAACGATTAAAGGCGCCGAACCAGGTCCGCGTTCTGGGTGAGGCCAGGGAGGCGTCCGCGTTTGGCGACCGCAACGCCATTAATCTCTTTGAGATCCATGGTCATGTCCAGCGCAGGAGCGCCCGCGATGAAGCTACCCACCCCAAATCCCTGAGCCCCTGCCTGCTTGAGGGGCCCCAGGCGCTCGGGGGTCAGACCACCTGAGACAAAGATGCCCACCCGGGCGAAACCCGCCTGGTCAAGGCGATATCGCAGTTCTCGGACCAAGTCGGCCGTTACTCCGCCGCGCTCCCGCGGCGTGTCCAGGCGCACGGCATCGAGACGGTCTGCCATAGCCTCGGCCACGGTTAGGGCCTCTTCCACCTCATCATGGAAGGTATCGACCAACACGACCCTCGGGGCAGACGCTGGCATCACCTGATCGTAGGCGCGGGCGGCCTGAACCGTGTTTCCGACCATAAGCAAGAGGGCATGAGGCATGGTTCCAGACGGCACCAGACCGGCCTGACGCGCACCTAAGATCGAGCTTGCTCCGACGCACCCACCAACCATGGCTGCGCGGTCTAAGACCGAGGCCACCGCCGGGTGCACGTGACGGGCCCCGAACGAGATCACCGGCACGCCGTCTGCCGCATTGACCGCCGCCCGTGCAGCCGTCGCCCATCCCGAGGAAGAGGCCAGCGTTCCCAGGAGCGCAGTTTCCAGGAGGCCAAATGCGCTGTAGACGCCGCGGATACGCATCACCACCGTCTTAGCCGATACAGCGCTGCCCTCGGGCATGGCCTCCACTTGCAGGCCAGACGGCGGTAAAAGACCCAAGGCCTCTTCGATACCCGCTAAGACCCCATCATGATTGGCAAATATTTCCGCCACCACCTCCGTCTTAGCAAGACCCAGATGCTCCAAAATTTGCTGCGTGCCCACGAAATAGGAATCAGCGGTGAGCCCTGCCACGATCTCCTCGGGACTGGCGGACCGGACGGCGCGAGGGACGGGTTGATACTGCCACACCGCGTCTAGATTGTTGATAGCCGGTAGTCGATGATCTTTGTCCATGATCGGTTGCACTCCTCGTGCGTCTAAATTTTCTCTCATCCGGCAAGGCCTGTGGAGAAGGCGAGCCGGATCCTACTAATTGTTGCAACTCAACCATTTCGCGATGGGTAAGGGGCCGTGCCTGGCCCGGCTCTAGCCCAGTGATCGAGAGATGCGCGTACGCCACTCGGGTTAAGCGGACCACCGGATGCCCCACTTTGTCCATTAACCGTCGTATTTCTCGCTTTTTGCCTTCGGTCAAAACCATGCGCAAAAGTGCTGTGCCGCTTTCGCTTCTAATCAAGTTGACGCTGGAGGGCTTGGCCAGTCCATCTTCTAGCTGAATGCCGCGTGCGATCCGATCCAATCGGTGGGCTCGGGGCACCCCCTTGACCCAGACTTCATATATTTTCTCGACCTGAAAGCGCGGATGACTCAACTTAAAGGCCAGGTTGCCGTCGTTGGTCATCAGCAGAAGCCCTTCACTATCCCGGTCAAGCCGTCCAATGGGATAGAGACGACCCTGGTCTTGAGGAATAAGCTCGGTGACCAAATGTTGGGCATGACGATCCTTGAGACTACAGGTATATCCCGCCGGTTTGTTGACCATCCAGTAGAGAAATTCCCTTTTCTCGGGAAGGGGTTTTCCGTCGACCACTATTTGGTCCACGGACGGATCTACCGATTGACCTACGGTAGCCGTCTCACCGTTCACACGCACGCGCCCCTGTTCGATCCATTCATCGGCCATGCGTCGCGAGGCCAGGCCCGCCATTTGAATGACCCGTTGAATGCGCATCTTAGCCTCAGTCATGCGAAGACCCCTCTAAAGAAAAGATGCATTCCACTTCGACCGGCACATTGAGAGGGAGCGCGGACACCCCTACCGCCGACCGAGCATGGCGACCCTTATCGTCAAAGAGGGCCTCGAACAGATCGGAAGCGCCGTTGGCCACCTTGGCCTGCTGGTGAAAGTCGTTAGCCGACTGAACAAAAACGGTCAACTTCACGATGCGATCCAAGTGAGCTAGACCCCCCGCGGCGTCTTGAGCGGCACTAAGCGCGTTCAGGGCGGCGACCCGCGCTGCATCATATCCTTGGTCCAGATCGACCTCCTGACCGAGCAAGCCCGTATAGACGGGAACCCCGCCAATCACCGGCAGTTGGCCCGAGGTGAAACACAACGAACCCGTGATGACTGCGGGCACGTACGTCGCCAGTGCCCGAGCCACCGGGGGCAATACGATATTTAGTGCCTCCATGCGCCTTGCTACGGAAACCACATTCACCCCTCCTCTTCACGTTTTGGTAATGCTGACCCTCAGCCTGCGCCATTTAACGTGGTCCCAGTATATCAACTTCTGGCGCCCTGGGAAAAGTCTGACTCCGGCATCGCCAAAGATGTCTAGGGCTCTAAAATCACATTGTCAATCAGGCGAGCTTGGCCAAGGCGAGCTGCCACCGCCAGCACCACCGCGATAGGCGGAATCGTCGCAGGAAGGCTTTTTAGACTCTTCCAGGCACGGATCTCAATATATTCGGGCGAAATCGCTTCGTGTTCCAGAGCCGCTTGCACGGTTCGGATCAGGACGGCCTGTCGCCGCTCTCCCTTTTGGTAGCTTTCTTTAGCTTGCATGAGACCTCGCCACAGAGCCGTTGCCCGAACACGCTCTTGGTCGCTTAGGTAGCGATTTCGGGAGGAAAGTGCTAGACCGTCGGCTTCGCGGACCGTGGCCACGGGACAGACGCTCACGGTAAGGTCGAGGTCGCGCACCATTCTTTCGATGATGGCGAGTTGCTGAGCATCTTTGCTGCCCAAAAAAACGGCTGTCGGTTGAATGATATTCAACAACTTCAAGACCACCGTAGCCACGCCAGAAAAATGCATTGGGCGTGTTCTCCCGCACAATACTTGGCCCATGGATCCGACGTCGATGTGGACCTCAGCCCGGCCATCGGGATACATTTCTTCGACCGAGGGATGAAATATGACATGGGCACCCGCCTGCGCCGCCAACGCTCGGTCTTGTTCGAACGTACGAGGATAGCGCTCATAATCCTCGTTTGGCCCAAATTGCAGAGGATTAACAAACAGGCTCACCACGGTTTTATTGGTCGTCTGCACCGACGTTTCGATTAAGCGCTGGTGCCCTCGATGGAGCGCACCCAGGGTTGGGGCTAAGCCCAAGGTCGCTCCCTCACCCGAATGCTGTTTCACCCACTGACGCATCTCGGTGATGGTGGAGATCACTTCCATGACGATTCCCCTTTATACTTCAGAGATGTTTCTTGCCTCATACCATACGCTGAGTTGCTCGAGAA
Source organism: Bacillota bacterium (assembly GCA_021797635.1). Lineage (GTDB taxonomy): Bacteria > Bacillota > Sulfobacillia > Sulfobacillales > Sulfobacillaceae > JAJZZI01. Next base: position 3,950 of record JAJZZI010000106.1, read on the forward strand.
GCTGGCGTTCACTAACGGTGCCAAGCACGTTAAGGGCCGGTCGCGGATCGCCTGCAAACGCCGCCTGCAGCCAAGGCACTTCACGAACCCCAAGGCTATCCGCCCAATCAGGAAAACTAGAGGCATCGACGATGACGGCGGCCAAGCGGCGGGGATTAGCGAGCGCCATCCTCTGCGACAGTGCCACCATTCTTGGACTATGGGGACAGGTGGGCGTCACCACCACCAACAGGATGACCGAACGTTCCAGCCGCTGGCACCAAAGGTATGTGCGCGGTTCCACCAAAATTCTGCTGCGCGACACATCGATCATTGCATTGAGGACGCTGGCAAACTGGTAGCCGCTAGGCATGCCCAAGAAGCAAAATCCCGCCTCTTTGCCTTTCTCATCTAACAACTTCCATCGGGGGTATCGCTGAACCCGATCGTCTACCGTGCTCTCAGTCGGTGCCTCGATGTCAACCCGGACGGCAATAGATTCCGGATTGAGGCTCTGTAATTCGCGGGCAAGCTCAACACACCGATCGGAGCGGGGGTCATCCGGGATCACGGAGACGTGCCAAGTAATCGGCCGGATCATCGGCTCCAGCATGGAGGCGACGGTCAGCCGCTCTCGTTCGGTCAAGTACGCCAAATTAGGCTCTCCCACTTCCAAAACAGACCGTTTTCTCCATTATAGCCAGCGCTTCCCGATTGAACAACTTCAGGCGAGCACCCCTCCTGGAACGGGCTAACGGACCCCGCTGTCCTCTGACGCGTCCGGAGCCTGTGGCCAACGTAATCGCGCGCTTGCGGCTAAAAACTCGTTGCCTAGTTGGTCCAATCGCCTTTCAATTTGCTCGCGATCGTCCTCGCCGAATAAGATATCTAGCAAGCGCTGCTCGATGCTTCCTCGGCGCTTTATATGGCGTAGAATCACGTCGAGTTCGCCGATAACGCGCCGAAACAGATCAATTTTTTCATGCAGCAAGCGCAAGACGTCTTCTTCCACCGTACCTAAACTAAACAAATTGTAGATTTCCACGGGATGGCTTTGTCCAATGCGATGAATCCGGCCGATACGCTGTTCGATGCGCATCGGGTTCCACGGTAAGTCAAAGTTGATCAGACGGTGGCAAAATTGCAGATTCAGTCCTTGACCCCCTGCTTCCGTCGAAATGAGAACGCGTTCCTCGCCCTGGCGAAACCACTCGATCAGGCCGTCGCGTTGGCGTGCCGATACGTCTCCGTGAAAGGTTTCCGCTTCGATCCCGGCAGAGCGTAGCGCCTCAGCGAGAGCATCCTGTGACGCCCGATATTCAGTAAATATCAGCGTGCGCTGCCGACTCTGTCCAATAAATTCGACAATGTTGCTGATTTTTTGCGGCCGCTCAATGGACTTGGCCAGCAGCAAGAGCGCGTCACGCTCTTGACCCAGCCACTCTTGCCGCGCCAAGGTAGGTATCAAAGCCTTCGGGCTAGAGCAGAGTTCTCGCTGCATGAGTATGAGGGGCAAGACATTGGTATTCGCCAGCCCCATCCGATTGCGATATTCCCGTTTTATCGCATCCGTCAAGGACGTATAGAGCTCCCTCTCGTCTGAAGATAGCTCAATCGGCCACAAACTGACTTCGCGCGGGGGCAGCGTGAGCCCCACATGATGGCGTTGATTGCGTACCATGACCTGACTCAGCAAATTACGCAAAGCCTGGGCGTTTTTAGGTGTGTGCTTGTCCAAAATAAACTGCCGATAAAATTTCAGATACGATCCGAAGTAACCCGGCCTTACCAGGTTGACCAAGCTGTAGAGCTCATTGAGATGGTTTTCCATGGGCGTGGCAGTCAGCAGCAGGAGGTGCTTTCGCCTAAGCCCAGCCACGAGCTGGTAGTTTTGCGTTGCGGCGTTTTTGAGGTGGTGCGCCTCATCCACGACGACGAGATCCCATTCGACGTACTGCAACTGCGTTGACAAAGGCGGGCGTTTGGCCGTGTCGATAGATAAAACCCAGAGCCAGCCCTGATCTTTGGGACTCCTCATGGCCTCAAAGCCAAACTTCTTGCCTAATTCCTCAATCCATTGCGTAACCAAACCGGCAGGCACCAGAATCAACACCCGGTCGACCATTCCCCTCGCCTTTAGTTCACTCACGATGAGGCCAGCTTCAATGGTCTTGCCGAGCCCGACTTCGTCCGCCAAAATGGCGTTCGCATCTAATTCATGGACCACGCGAACCACGCTGGCCAATTGATAGTCGTGCAGGGCCAAGCCTGATCCCGTATATTGTTTCAACGTGGGCCAGCACTGCAGCCAAGCTTCGATTTTCTTCAAGCTAATCTCTGCCCCCAGTGATGCTCGACGTGGTGATAAGACCTTCAGCTCTGGCGGCCTCGCACAAATTAAGGACGCTTCCCGGGCGCTGAAACAGGGAAGTCCTAAGACCCTTTTGACGGATCACTTCAGTCATGGTCCAGGTCTCTGGAGGGACGTCCAGTTCTTCCTCCGCAATCGGAGTGGAAACTTTTAGCGGGAAGCGGCCCCTTACGCTGAAGACGCCCGCCATAGTGCGAGTATGTCCATTTTGGAGATAGTCTAAGTACACACGCGGCCCACGATCGGAAATCCGCCGAGCCGTCGTACACCAATCGGGGCGCACGCTCTCTACCACCTGACAGAGCTGGCGAATTATCGCCGTCGCCTCGTTCGAAGGCGTAGGCTCAATCGGTATGTAGATGTGAAGACCCCTGGCGCCCGACGTTTTTAGGCAAAAGGGGAACGACACGGATTTGAGAAGAGCGAGGAGCACTCTGGCGACCCGCACACAGTCCGCCCATGCCGCCGGCGGGTTAGGATCTAAATCGAAAACCGCCCAATCGTGACGGTCCGGGGCAGGCACTCGTCCCAAAGGCACGTGCCACTCGAAAGCCCCCCGGCGGACCCACGTCAGCAAGTCTTCTGGCGTGAAGACTTGAATCCCTCTAGGCTCGCCCGAACGTTCGGGATAAGGATGTCGTTGATAAAAGCTTGGACCCTTTAATCCTTTAGGCCATCGAATAACCGTGAGCCGACGGCCCACGAGATTTTGCATCATGCTTGGTGCGATCTGCGCGTAGTAATCCCGTATTTCTTCGCGCAAGGCGTCGGCTGGGTGCGACCCGGCCGGCGGCATCAATCGTGCCTCCACGAACTCAAGCGCGCATGTCTGAGAGTTCCCTGTGTATCTTGACTGCGAAACCACACCTCGCACCAAACCGGCGGGTCAAGCGTCGCGGGCGAAGCGTCCCATGGCGTTTTCTTCCATGTTTCAGGCGCCATCACGTGGGCCACCACACGTTGGTGAACGGGGTCCCATAGTGCCCACTTCCATCCGCTGCCCGAGGGCTCGGCCGAGATCGCCTGGAGCATTTTTTTCTCGTGAACGAAAAACTTTTGCCATAATCGGCTACGCTTGCCCGGATGATAGTGACTGTCTTTTTTCTTGGCGACCACTCCTTCCAAACCTAGGCGATGCGCTGCAGCCAACAACTCGATGCCGCGACCACCAATTCCAGGGGCTAAGAGGATCGATGGGCACCCCGCTATCGCCTCCTCCAATATGGTCCTGCGAACCATCAGCGGGTGGTCCAAAATCCATTGATTGTGGGCATATAAGCAATCAAACGCGACAAACACCAGCGATCCTTTGGCCTTGCCTACGGGCAACGTTTTCCGCTCCAGCGAGTCGTGATGGTCGCGCCAAGCAATAATTTCCCCGTCTAACACCAAGGAGCGCGGGAGCTGGTCGTCCAACCGCGACAACTCGGGAAAGCGAGTCAGCAAATCCTGACCGCGGCGTGAAAAGACGCGCAGGCGCTCGGTCTGGCTGACCATCGCACGGTATCCATCCCATTTAACCTCATACCACCAGTTTTCATCATCAAAGACGGCTGACTGAGTCACGGCCAGCATAGGCGAAACAAACTGGTCAGGAAGCCTGGCAGGGGCCTCAGAAGGCAGTAGACGCATCTTTGGACTCCAAGGAGGACTTTAACTTCTCCATCAGATCCCGCAGGCCAGGAGGAATAGATTCTGGCTGGGTCACAGTCTGCTCTTTAGACAAGGCATCAATTTTTTGCAAAAGAGCACGTTTTTGCTGGTTAGGGTAGCTTCTCGGATCGAAGGGAGACCTCATATGCTGAACCAATGCCTCAGCTAAACTTTTCTCTTGGGGGGACGTCTCAACCGAGAGACGGCCGAATTCCAGCCCTTCTCGTCTTACGCTTTCAGGGTAATATAGCAGATGGAGTAGCAGTACGGAATCGGCCATGGAGCGCACCACCGCTAAAGATGGAGCAGAACTGAGGGTCACAGTAGCTACGGCCACCAATTGTTGCCGAGCCATGGTCTCTAGCAGCAACCGATAGGCCTTGGCTCCCCCAGCGGCGGGTTTTAGCCAATAGGCCGCACGATATAAAATAGGATCGATCTCTGCCAAGGCGTGAAAGCCGTTAATGCTAATGTGGCGTTCCGATTTATCAGGAGTCTTGCTGGCATCCTGATCTATCATGATCAAGCGGCCATCCGCTAGTTGCGCGGCGCGGCCAATGGCTTCTGGCTCGACTGAGCGTTCGCACAAAGGGCAATATTTTTGGTAACGGATTCGTGTGTGACACGGCCGATGAACGAAATGGAGAGCGACTTTTTCATCATCCAAGGCTTTGTATACCTCAACCGGAATCGATACCAGCCCGAAACCCAGTACGCTGCGAAACATGGCATGCATGGCGCCCCTCCCAGGCCAATTACCCAGCCTTTTTCTCCGAGTCCTAGAAGTTCAAAATGCTGGCCGCCCGAAGGCGGCCCGGTCTACTGGAAATCCGGAGCGGGGTCGATCGGCACCGAACGATGCCGGGGCACCCCGGTATCTCCATGGTTTTGCAGTAAGCCCTGCACTTGATCGATGATTTGGGGCACGCTGTTGATAAGGTTGTCCATCAAGTCACCCCGCTCCACCGAAAGAAGACGAACGGTTTCGCCCTGTACGACGAGAAACCCGACGGGATTCACCGTGACACCAGCCCCGCTACCGCCACCAAAAGGCCGTCCGTCTACCGGCTCCTGGTGATGCCAATATTCGCCGCCTCCGGCAGCGAAGCCAAAGGTAACCCGAGAAATGGGAATAATGGTACCGCCATCTTTCGTTTCCACCGGTTGACCTACCACGGTATTGACATCGACCATGCCCTTGATCGAATCCATGGCGGTTCGCATCAATCCCTCGATGGGATGTTCGCCGACATGGTGAAGATCCGTCGGAGTCTGTGCCATGAGATCTGCCTCCTCGCTCTGCCTAACACATCGCGTAATCCGAATTGGGCCACTTCGAGCACCGCCTGAACCATCATCCACCCTTTGATCTTGATACGACTTGCCATTCGACCTTGGATCCCGATCCGATTCCAATCGGCATCCACGCGCCATTTCGGAGGTAATACAGCCTTGCTGGCAATCTTGGTTCCCAGCCACCAACCCATGACCAAGTTAACCCAAGCCACGGCCATCGCGGTATGGCTAGGGTCACCCAGTCCTAGACGGATGTCGCATTCGAACCATTCGACTGAGATACGGTGGGTTAAACGATGCACAAAACGACGATACAGGCGAAACGCCAAAATACCGTCTCGAATGGCTCCGGGGTCGAATGCGGTGGCAGGCTGGCCTGATCGTGCCGCTGAGGGCAAGCGCCACATCCGGTGGCGCCGGATGCCGCAGGCGTGGACGGTCAGGTCCAGTTTCCACACCAGGTCGGTCCCCGACACCGCCACTTCAGCCCACCACCAGTCCAGCCAAAGCGCCCAGACCCCCAGCATCATCCAAAACGCCAACGCTATCATCGTCACCAATGTGCTTCCACCGCCCCTACCAGCATGAACCCCGGGGCCAATTTTTATACGTCTTAAGCGTTGGTTTCATCTTTTAGGGGAGGCAAGTCATTTAACCCAACAAGGCCAAATTGACGGAGAAAATATGGCGTCGTTCCGTATAAAATGGGTCGGCCCGGCGTCTCTTTGCGGCCGACCTCTTCGATGAGGTTGCGATCCTGCAAGGTCGCCAAAGTCCGCTCCGAACCGGCTTGGCGATAGGCTTCCACTTCAAGTCGGGTGATGGGTTGCTTATAGGCAATCACGGCCAGCGTCTCCCAGGCTCCATGAGACAAAGGTTCCGGTTCTGTCCGAGCCCGGTCAACCAAGAGGGCTAAACGCTCATGAAGGTCCGCCAAGGTGGCCAAAGCTACCTTGCCCTCCACGTAATCAAGACAGAGGCCAAGCGGCCGAAGCGCATCGTCCAGTTGGTGCAGTAGCGTCTGAAACTCTTGCCGCGAAGCAATCTCCATCCAGGCCATGGCCTGGTCAAGGTCCACCGGCTCCGCATGTAAGAACAAGAGCGCGTTAAGCAGGCCGACCCGAGGGTCTAAGCCCCTATTCCCCTTGTCCACCAAGGACCACCTCCAAAGGAGCATACACCTGCGCTTGCTCGACGTTCACCTCACCAGCCGACCAAAGAAGGATTAAGGCGATAAACATAGAAACCACCTCAATGCGCTCCATTTGGGCGCTGGGAAACGACACCGCCGCCTCATGCTCCAGCCAATGCCGCCAGCGCTGCATTCGATCCGCAATGGGATCATCCTCGCGATATATTTTTGTGGGTGCCGGGATTCGTTTCGATTTAAGACGCGGCCAGGCTTCGGGAAGCGAAGCAATCGGACGTCCGGATACCGGTCGCAGGCGCTCTGGCCACGCTGAGGGCTCGCGCAAATGGAGCATGTTGGCTTGACGCCGCAAGCCCTCCAGTTGGGCCATGGCGGGAGCCAACCAGCTTCGGCTGGGCTGGGCTTGCTCTTCAATGACCTCCGCCAACTCCGACGCCACGGGCCTCGGCAGCGCCATTTCGATTTTTCGCCGCACTACCCAGGCGGTCGCAGGCACTTCATCGCTCGACGCGACCGGATCCGACTTGGCATTCCATCGCTCAACCATGGTCTGAACCAGACGCAAGACACTCAAACCCCGGACCTCTTCGGGATGTCGACGCAGTCGTTCAGTCAAACTGGCCAGGTCTCCGTCAAAGCCTTCTATGGTTGGAACTATGGTGGCAGACGGAGGAATCCCTCGGTCCTGTTCAGCGCTCATTGCCCAACTCCCAAGCACGACCAAAGCGTGCCCTATGTCCGTTTCTCGGTGCCCGGTTCTACGAAGGGCTGTGCATGAGGCGGTCTAACCGCACCAAGTCCTGCCATGACTCGCGTTGCACCCAGACATGGCTTTGACCGTTGGCCACTAAAACCACCGCAGGTCGAGGCACGCGATTATAGTTGGATGCCATGGAGTAGTTATAGGCGCCTGTCACAAAGGTTACTAAAAGATCTCCCGCTTTTGCCTCAGGCAAGGTCACCTCGGACAACAACACATCGCCCGTTTCACAGTAACGCCCTGCCACGGTCACGACGTTTCGCGCCTCGTCGGGGCCGTGCCCATCTAACCCTGCTGCATATTTTGCCTGATAGAGGGCTGGACGAATATTGTCACCCATCCCGCCATCTACCGATATGAAGCACTTGCCTCCAGGCACCGTCTTGATGGCGCCCACGCGGTAGACGGTGACACCCGCTTCTCCCACGATCGAGCGACCTGGCTCGATGGCCAGCTGGGGAACTGAGCATCCCGGAGGCGTCATCGCCTCAAACTTTTGAGCAATACGCTCAAACATGGGTCGAAGCGGGGGCGGATCATCCTCTGCATTATAGCGGACGCCAAAACCACCCCCAATATCCAAGACCTGTGGCCACCATCCGCTCTTTCGATGCCATACTTGGGCGTATTCTAGTAAGGTTTCAGCATTGGCCACGAATGGTTCAGTTTCCAGGATCTGCGAGCCGACGTGAGCATGAAATCCCATCAAGTCCAGATGGGGAGACGCCAACGCCAAGGTAACCGCCTGGTCACTAATACCGTCCGCCATTGCAAAACCGAATTTTGAATCGAACTGGCCGGTACGAATGAAAGCGTGGGTGTGCGCATCAATGCCGGGAGTCAGGCGGAGTAAAATGGGGACGCGTCGATCGGATTTTCCGGCCAACTCCTCCACCATCTGCAATTCAGCCAAACTATCCACCACAATGTAACGGACACCTGCTTGGATAGCATAGCGGATTTCGTCCGCAGTTTTGATGTTCCCGTGAAATGCGATAGATTCCGGATCAAATCCCGAAGATAGCGCCGTATATAATTCACCGGCAGAGACCACATCGAGTCCAACCGGCCACTGCCGTAGCCACTGGGCCATGGCCGAGCATAAAAAGGCCTTGCCTGCATAAAACACTTGAGCATTGACCCTCACATCCGAGAGAAGCGACACATACGACTCAATCCGGCTTCGCATACTAGCCTCGTCCATGACATAAAGCGGCGTGCCATATTGCTCAGCCAAGTCTGCAATGCGCACCCCACCCACCCACATGGAGTGGCTTTCATCCGTACGGAAACTGTCCGGGACCACCTAAGCACCATCCTCCTGAATAAATCGTTCCAAGCTATCTTGCATGAGGGTAGCACGTCTGGGATCCGGTGGTCAACGAAAAAACATATGGCTATACTGGAAACGTTGCCTATCCAGGCCACCAACCCTTACGCCGAAAGGAGGTCTCGCCATGGGCTTTGGGGCACCCCAGACGGACTTCGACGTCATCATTATTGGCGGCGGTCCTAGTGGGCTTATGGCCGCCATTGCGGCCGCGGGCGAAGGCGCGCGCACGCTATTGCTCGACAAAGGCGACCGTTTGGGGCGTAAATTGGCCATCTCCGGGGGCAACGTGACCAACAACAAACCGCTCTCCGAGCTTTTGGCGAATGTTCCGGGCAACCCTAAGTTTCTCTATTCTGCCTTAACGCAATTTGGTCCCGCTGACATTGTGCAGTTCTTTGAAGGCCTGGGAATTCGCCTTAAAGAAGACGATCATGGCCGGATGTTTCCTATGTCGGACAAAGCTTCGACGGTGGTGGAGGTTTTAGTCAGACAGGTGCAAGCTTTGGGCACGACCATCTGGCTCAACACCCCCGTATCCAATTTGGTCCATCGCGACGCGCGGCTTACGCTCATGCTCGCTGACGACAAGCGCCGCCTTGCTGCTCCCGCCGTGATCGTCGCTTCGGGGGGAACGCGTGTTCCCTAAACCGGCAGTACCGGCGACGCCTATCCTTGGGAGGCGAGGTTAGGTCATGGCCTGGTTCCTCCATACCCTACTGCAGTTCCCTTGACCAGTAACGCCTGGTTTATTGCCGCCCACCGTTTAAAGGGCTTGTCGATCCGGGACACGACGCTTTCCTTGTGGCGTGGGGACGAGGAAAAAGCCCGGGCCGTCGAACGCGGGAACATACTCTTTGCCCATTTCGGGCTAACCGGCCCAGGAGCCTTGCGCCTAAGTCACTTTGTTTCGACCGAACTGCGAGCTCACCCTGAGAGGCGATTACACGTTGGCATCGACGGGCTGCCCACCCTCCCAGCAAATGCAGGATTTCCGGCGAAAGGAGGGCAAAAAGCAGGTGCAGAGCATTTTGCAACGATATCTGCCAGATCGATTAGCCGAGGTCATCTTGACCCAAGCCGAGCTCGCCAACCATGTGCCTTTAGCTGAAATGTCAAATGATCGATTGGAAGTCCTGGGCGACCAGGTAAAAAATCTCACCCTGCCCATCACCGGCACGCTGCCCTTGGAAAAGGCCACCGTGACGGGTGGCGGTGTCTCCATCCACGACATTTCGCCGAGCACGATGGCATCAAAACGTTGCCCAGGCCTTTACTTTTGCGGCGAAGTGATGGATGTCCACGCCCATACGGGTGGCTACAACATCACCGTGGCCTTTGCCACCGGCCATTTGGCTGGCCAATCGGCAGCTCGCTACGCTCTTGCCCAGCAGGCGAACGGCTGACGCCGTGCTTGCCACCATGCTAAGGGCGCACCCCACGCTACGATCGTAGCGCTTTAGACCGGAGTAGCTTTGGCAAGCAGGGTCTTCAGTGCACGAAGGGTTGCGGGCGCTCCGCGCTCGACGGCGTCGTCACCGCCCATTTTGCCCGGATCGCCAAGCCCAACGACAGTCACCTGGGGATATTGGCGAAGCACGTCGACCGTATCTCCGCGAAGCACATGCCCCTTGGTATATCCTTCCTTGTCTACGGCGCGAGAGACCATTTCAGCATGATGGCTGACGGACCGATCGGGCACCACCCCTTTTACCCCTTGAGTATTGGCGGCGACGGCGACGACCCCTAATACCTCTAATTGGTCGTCTTCCAAAATCGTCACCAAATCTCGCTCCCCAGGACCTCGGCCCGCGTCTCCGCTATCATCGACCATGGCTACGACGGTGTTCCCTTCAGTTTTTAGTATGGCATGAATCAGGGCTCTCCCTTGAATCGGCGTGGGATTTCCTCGGCTTGCCACCACCGGAGATAGCCCTAGATGCCTAGACGCTTCAGCAATGGCCTGGTAAGCTGTCCTATCGCCGTCTGTCACCACAATGACCTGCTTTTTCACCTTACTCCTCCTACATGCCGTCATCTCATCCTGTTTGCCCGTTGGCTTAGGCCTTCGGCCGAAACATCAAGGCCGCGGCCAATCCGAAGATCAAGGCTGCCTTGATTCCGCTGGCGGCCGCCGTGAAACCTCCCGAAAACAGGCCGATCAGCCCCTTCGTTTTCACTGCTTGATCGATGCCTTCCACCAGGGTATAGCCAAACCCTGGCAAAGGCACGATGGCCCCAGCCCCTGCGAACTGCACCAACTTTTGATAGACGCCAAATCCGCTGGCCAAGGCTCCTAACACGATAAAAAGAACTAAAACATGGGCCGGGGTGAGCTTAAAGTTGTCCAGCACGAGCTGGGCCAGCGCGCACATGGCTCCCCCAATAATGAACGCCCAGACAAAGGTCATGATCTCTCCCCCTGTCTTGTAATCGCCACCGCGTGGGCAATGGCGGGAATACTCTCTCCCTGTTGATAGGACTTCGGTGAAAATAAAGCCCCCGTGGCCACGAGCAAGATGCGCTTTAGGGATCCGTCTCGAAGTTTTCGGGCCAGATATCCAGAAAACACCCCTGCGGAACATCCGGGGCCGGATCCCCCGTTATGCACATCTTGCTCGTCAATGTGGTACAGGAGCTGCCCACAGTCTTGCAGTTTTTGCTCGAGGCGTAGATGGTATTCGTCCAACGCCATGTGCTGGGCTAGGTCCACCCCAAATCGCCCCAGGTCGCCGGTGACGATCGCATCATAATCGTCCTCGCTTTCACCGAGAGCCTGGAAGTGACGCCGAATCGTGTCCACGGCAGCTGGCGCCATGGCGGTAGGCATATCGTTAGGATCGCGACAGCCAAAATCAATCACTCGCCCAATGGTGATCGAATCCAGTTGGAGGTCGCTGGATGACCGTTGGACGATGGCAGCGCCAGCCGCCGTGGCCGTCCATGATGCCGTGGGTGCCCGCTGATATCCAAGTTCCAGGGGAAAGCGGAACTGGCGCTCAGCGGAAAGATGATGGCTCACGGCCGTCACCATCGCCGTATTGGGGCCCCCTTGCCCGAGCATCAGACCGGCGATGGCTAAGCCTTCCGTAAAGCTGGCGCATGCGGAGAACACCCCGAACAGGGGACGTTGATGCTGTCTGGCCTCGAAATTGGTGGTAATCAGTTGGTCAAGTAAATCACCTCCCAAGACCAGATCGATGTCAGACCACTCGAGACCGGTTTTTTTAAGCGCAAGGGTTTCCGACTCCTGCAATAGGGCCTGTTCGGCCTTCTCATAGGATGGGTACTCGCTACCTTCATCGGGCCACACGCGATCGAAATAGCCAGATAGCGGTCCCTGGCCCTCTTTGGGACCGGCCACGGCAGCAGTGCCTGCAAGAAAGACGTTGTGCAGACGATACGAGGATGCCGATCGTCGTTCCACGGCCATCAGCGGATAATTCCGAAAGCATAACGCACCGCGCCAACGACAAAGGCCATAGCCATTCCATAGACTAAGACAGGTCCCGCCACGGTAAACAACTTGGCGCCAATGCCTAGAACTAACCCTTCGCTGCGATATTCCATGGCGGGGGCCACCATCGCGTTGGCAAAGCCTGTGATGGGTAGACTGCCGCCCATCCCACCCCGCTTCACGATACGGTCGTACCAGCCCAAACCGGTAAATAACGCTCCCATGCCCACTAGGACGATGGCCGTGGGAGTAGCTGCGGATTTGGTGGAAAACCCCGATTGTTGGAAAATCCACATCACGGCCTGTCCGAATAACGAGATGATGCCTCCGATGAGGAAGGCCCAGCCAACGTTAGTAAGCACCTTTATCCGGGGCCGCGTTTGATTGGCGTAGTCATGAAAGCGTTGGACTCGCTGCTTTCGACTGCCGTCTTTCCAATTTGTGCCCATAATTTCTCCTCACGCGACTTTTTTCACCCCGAGGCTAAGCCTTGAGCCAGGCCTCGGGGTGACAACGAG
>JAJZZI010000047.1 GCA_021797635.1 Bacillota bacterium
TAGCACATTTGAGTAATCTCGATTAGAAAAACACTTGTATGCCGTGCGCACTTAATGCCCGTACGGCCTTTTGCAAGTGGTCGGGTTCTGCATAGTCGACCAGATGCATGTGGTAGCCATCGGTGAGGTCGGACAGCAAGCGGGCATGATGGTGTTTCACTTGAGATAGAAACTGGTCGACATCGAGGCGGGAAGCAATGCGAAGGGATGCGGTCAGCTCGCCATAGACGGGGTGTTCGACTTGCACATTGACGATCGAGATGCCATGGTCGACCAAGGCATATAGTTCTGTCGCGGTTTGCTCTGGTTTGTGCCGTACCGCTAGAACTTCGCGTCGATGTCCGCTTTGCCCGTGATCGAGATAGTATCCACGGGGCGTGGCCACGACCTCAACACCGGAGGCGCGCAACAAAGCGATGTCATGCACGACGACTTGGCGAGTTACTCCGAGTCGCTTAGCCAGTTCGTCGCCACGCGTCGGCAAGTGTGCCTGCGACAAGATCTCCATTAATTGGTGTTGACGGGTTTCATGCTCGTTGGTCATGGGTTTCCTCCTCAATGGGCCCGGATCCGCTTTGGCCACGTTAGATTTATCTTACTCCCCTGTGGCGAGAAGGGACAGTAAGCTTCATGACCGAGGTCTGACCTATTGTGTAGTTCCCGTAAAGTGGTTAAAATGGAATATATTACCTCTCGCGGATTGCGGCCAGGTAGCCGGTTCGGTAGAGGTCTGGGAGGAGAATAAGTTATGGACGAAGAATGGCTTAGCATTGCCGAAGTGGAAAAATCGACGGGGATTCCAGACCGAACCATTCGGCGCTACGTGGCCCAGCATGGCCACCATCTGAACACTCGCAAGAATCATCGAAACTACCTCATTGCAAAGAACGCCGTGAGTGTGCTCGCCCAGATTCGCGACCAGTACGCTCGAGGTCGCAGCTCGGACCAGGTAGAAGCAGCATTGGCCGAAAATGGCGTGCCGATGATGATCACCGTCAGTAACGAAGATGCCACTCCGATAAGTCTAAGCGAAGCCCTAACCAACCTTCGGCAAAAACTTGGCGACAGTTTGAGCTTAATTGGCTCCGAACAGCACCAAATGCGGAAAGAGATGGAGTTTTTACGCGAGGAATTGTTGGAGAAGTTAGACCGCCAGCAGCAGTTGGCCAAGGATATGGAACGGGAACGTAATCGCATGCTAGATTTCCGTGATAAAGAACTCGTGTTGCAAGTCCGAAAGCTACTAGAAAACAAACGGCGGCCTTGGTGGCGAAAGCTAAGCCGGCAGGCCTAAATTTGGCATCGCGGCGATACCCGTAGTGACACCGGTGCCCGCCCTCAACTATAGGGAGGCGGCCACCGGCGCATCACTCTTTGCCGCGAAAAACCAGGGAACGAGGAGAATGGCGCCACAACATAGCATCACGGCTCCGACTGCCCAAAAGCCAAGCCGAATGGAATGATTAATGATCGCACCTACACCATAGCTTCCTACCATACCACCTAGGCCCATCAGCATGCTGCGCAAGGTCATGACGCGACCACGAATGTCAAAAGGCAGACTCTGCTGCAGCCACACCATAATACTAGTGGAAAATGCGGCGTTGCCGACACCGGCAATCGCCAAGATGAGCATTACCATCCATAAGTGGGGAGGGAGAGCAATTAAGACAAGGGTGGCGAGGCCGGTCACTGCAAACCCTGCCACTAGCAAGCCGCGCAGCCCCAATTGACTGCCCTTGACTTCTAACAGGTACGCTCCCACCATGATGCCAAGGGATATGGCTAATAAGGCCCAGGCATAGTGGGCCGTTGGCTGATGCCACATCCGTGCCATAGCCGGGGCTAAAAGGGTGCCGCTACCGGCGGATCCGACCATGGCTACGAAAGAAATGATGATCAACATGATAATCAAGCGATGAGAACGGGTATAGTGTAGCCCCTCTCGAATTTGCGCGGAATACGAGGCGTCTTTCGTTTCCGTGGTCTGCCACACGGATAAGGATGCGGGCAAAGAAATAATCGACAATCCCGCGGCCACATAGGAAATGGCATCAATGATAAATCCCAGCGACGCGCCAAATTGTAGGAAGAGAAATCCTGCCGCTATGTAGGCGATGATATGACCCGCCTGGGACCATTGCTCCTGGCGCGCCACGCTTACCCGGTTGGCTTCGGTGGATCCAGCCAGTACCGGCTGGATCGATCTCACCGTGGGATGATATACCATCTGAAAAACGTAGATGAGAAACACGGCCGCAAGCGTCCAGAAGAACGTGTGGATGAGGGCAATGCTAAGGACCAAAATCGCTCTTGCCCCGTCCGATACTAGCAATATGCGACGTTTGTTCCATCGGTCAATCCACCCCATGGCTGCCCACCCCATAACCAAACGGGGCGCATACATCATCGAAAGCACCAATCCTAGTGCGACTGGACTGTGGTGGCTAATCTTGAGCACAAAGACGGCCATGGCCACCTGAGTGAAAGTATCCCCGGTAATAGATAAACTTTGGCCCAGCATCAGCCGGCGTAATACGGCCGGCAAGGCCTCGCGTTGTGATGTTTCTGACATGTCGGCCGCTCCATCTTTCTATTGTGAAAAGTAGTTGTCTACGGTGCCGAGCCTGGCTGTAACCTCGAAATTCGCTATCGGATGCGGAATTCCTACCAGTTTATGTCGATGGCAGGAGAATTTTGTTTTCTTGCGGCGTCTAGATCTTGGCGCCAGGAGGTACCTGATGGTCAGGTATCGGCTCAAGGCCACGCTTGTCGATATTTCTTGGCGTCTTGCTTACGTCATCAGTGTCGTCGGCCAAGCGTGTTTCGCAGAAGACACCAAGCCTATCGCGAACGATGGCGGGATGGCCGCCTTGGGCTTGGCCACCGGTGTTAGCCAAGACCCGGTTTGCCAAGAGACAAAATCATTGGTCATGGCGGCGGTGACCAACCCCTTGAAGCGATGTACGTAATCCGCAACAAATCAGAAAGAAAAAAGATAGCGGCCCCTCTAAAGGGAAGATGACGCGTGAGCGCAAGCATCAACGGAACTGGCGTTAGCATCTTGGATGGTGCCGCCGCTGGTCCCATGACGCCCGGAGTCATGAAGAGCCCAGCTTGCGGAACCCGCAGCTCAGGGACGTAACTTCCGTCAACTATCGAAGGGGTAGTTACAGGGCAAAGCGGCTCTACCCAAGCCCTTCGGAAAATTTAAGCATGCCTTGCATTAATTCGGGGAGAGTGTGATAGAATGAGAACGTGCTCACAATCACAAACTTTGGAGGTGCATATTCAATGCCTAATGGTCCAATTCGCTGTCCCCGCTGCCGCAACCACCATCTCATCTATCGCACACTTCAGCGTACTGGTGACGTGTTTGCGGTCTGTGAAAATTATCCTCAGTGCAGCTATGTGGGCGACTTGGAAGACCTTAAGCCCCGCCAGCGCAGGAATCAGCAGCAGGCGGTATAGTGTCTTTACCTGCTGGAAGGAGCGGCGGGCTCTTGACGAGTATTTGATATCTCGCAGAACCCGCCTTGGTTCGTAAGCTCAAGAAACCGTTTTGTACCTGAATGGTCGGTGGCATGGCGTTTTCACCAATACCGTCGGCTGCCATATAGTAGGGTCGTAGATAGTAAGACTGACAAACGGAGGCCTCGACCGTGGCCGTTCTTGAGGTGTTGACACGTTGCCCAAAATGTTCCGGGCGAGCCGTGCTCACGCGATTAAGTTCAGGTACGCAGTACTACTGCCCGTATTGTGCGGAATTTTTTGTGAAGCGCCCCTCCGACGCCTAAATGCCGGCCGAGCTAGAGTTTGCTATAATAACCTCACCTTGTCAGGGGAGGTTTGTTCATGACGAACGACGCAATGATCGACCAAGCGGTGAAGAAGATTCAAAGCTGCTCCGACGAGACCCTGCAGACCATCTGGGACCATTTGTGCGCCTCGTTTTTTTTGGCGGATACGGCCAAAAAAGCAGAGTTGGTAGCCTATCCCTCGACTCGGCAGCGCGCTTTTTTACAGGAGTACGCGAAAGATCTGCTCAAGGGGGCCTCATACATAGAACCGTTTTGGCGATTTGTGGTCAACGAGGAGCAATTTACGTTCTAGGCTCCCATCTAGAACTGGGATGAGGTGGCGAGTATCGTGCAGTGGCGAAACTTAGGCCAGTCCGGTCTACAGGTAACGGAGTTAGCCTTGGGCACCATGACGTTCGGCAATCAGGCCGACAAATCCACAGCCGTGCGGATTTTAGATCGCGCGTTCGGGTCGGGCATACGATTTATCGATACCGCTGACGTTTACCCCTTAGGCGGCGGCACAGACCGTGCCGGGGCCACGGAAGAAATTTTAGGAAAATGGTTGCCACGGCGTCGAAACGAGGTCGTTCTGGCTACGAAATGCTTTGGGACGATGGGCGAAACGCCCAACCAACGAGGCCTTAGCCGAAAGCATATTCTAGAGGCCGTTGACCAAAGTTTGTTACGCCTGCACACCGATTATATTGATCTTTATCAGGCGCATCAGGTCGATGATCGGGTCCCTATGGAAGAGAGCTTGCGAGCCTTTGAAACGCTGGTTCAATCAGGCAAGGTCCGCTATGTAGGCGTCTCCAATTGGCGGGCCTGGCAAGTGGCGACCGCCCTGGGGATACAACGACGCTTAAACCTTACCCCACTTGCCAGCGTACAACCGCGCTACAACTTGCTATTTCGCATGATCGAAGAAGAATTAGTGCCTTTATCCCTGGCCGAAGGAGTAGGCATTATCCCCTATAATCCCTTGGCGGGGGGAATGCTGACTGGCCGTTACCAGGCCGGCCAAGCTGTTCAAGCCAATACGCGCTTTGGTCTTGATGGCGCTGGCCGTCTATACCAGGAGCGATACTGGCAAGACGCGACGTTTACGGTCGTGGAAGACTATCGCAACTGGTGCCGAGAGCGGGAGAGAGACATGACTACCACAGCGGTGCAGTGGGTCATGAACCAACCTGGCATTACTTCGACCATCCTCGGAGCGAGTAGGCCGGAGCAGCTCGAGAACAGTTTAGCCGCCCTTGATGCGCCACCGTTGCTGGAAGATGAGTTGGCGTGGTTGGACCAGCTATGGTTTCGCCTGCCACGCAGGCGCGAACCACGCTAGGCTAAGAGTTCGTGGGCTGGAGCCCTTGAAGTGTGCTAAAGAGCGGTCACGACGGTCGTAGTCGCCGGGCCAGGACATGGGTGGGGATGCCCGCCTAGTGCCGGCGTCGGTTCGATTTCCCTCAAAAACCAGCCTTCGCGAGAAAACAGGGTTTGCCAAAAGCTTTTTTCAAGGTGGATGCCATCCGCGCAGGTGGGCGGCACGAACGCCAAGGATGAGGTCGCCTAACCTTTGCCTGATGGCCCGTTTTCCGCTAAGATTTTTGGGGATTCAATCTTTATGGTCGCCGAGGAGCGTGACATATCTTGAGTCAACTAAATGAGATTTTAGAGTTCAACCGGGCGTTTGTTGCTGATCGGCAGTATGAGCCATACCGCACGTCCAAATGGCCGGATAAAAAACTAGTGGTGCTGTCCTGCATGGACACCCGGCTTACCGAACTTTTACCCCGCGCCCTAAATTTAAAAAATGGAGACGCCAAGATTCTTAAAACGGCCGGTGCGTTGATTGCCCATCCCTTTGGGAGCATTATGCGAAGCCTGTTGGTGGCCGTTTACGAATTAGGGGCGGTCGAGGTTTTGGTGATTGGCCATCACGGCTGTGGCATGGCTGGCCTCGATGCTCAACGCATGCTTCAGACAATGTCGGACCATGGAATCTCCCCAGCCACGTTTGCAACCCTAAAAGGCGCGGGTGTGGACCTCGAGGAATGGTTGCGGCCGGTCTCGTCTATCCCAGACAGTGTGCGCCTAACGATTTCAAACATCCGCCAGCATCCCCTGGTACCGAAGAGTCTTGCTGTGCATGGTTTAATGATGGATCCGGAAACTGGGAAACTCGAAATCGTCTCGGAGATGCCGTCCCAACCCAGCTTTCGCATGTCAGAATAACGAAGTTCGGCGAATTTATTGGGGCCTAACCGGAGGGATCCCAAACAAACCCGCGATCGGTCGGAACCTCGAGGGCGGCTAAAAGACGACGCTAATAGGGCAGAACCGCCGCCCATTGATACGACTCTGGGTGTCGTCGGACATCTAAATCGCGCAAGGCCTCAAGAAGCACGGTTTCCGACAGGGACCGTCCAACACGGTAATTCGTGGGGAGGTCGATTGTGAAGGGGACCGCGCACCAACGCCCGCATAAAGCGGGTGTATTTTAAGGCCACCGAGATCCTGATCACCGCCAGCGGCGGTGGGAGCAATGGGTCTCGCTTAAATGGCTTTGAGGTCGGCCTGCAGCAATTCGCGGATGAAACTGGACTGGCCTCCACGGCATCCACTTTCCGCCGGGTACCAGCACGTGGAACGCCATCTAATATAGAGCGCCAGGTTATGTGGAGATGCGACCGATTCCGTCGATGGTGACGAAAACGGTCGCCAGGGAGCTCTCCATAACGTGGTGACTCAGGTTTGGTTGGACGGCGTAGTTGGGGCAGCCACTGCAGCAGTTCCGCGTCTTCGGTCCATGACGGTCCTTCGGGTATCATGCCAGGAATTCGGGTAGCTTCTAGCGCGCGACGGCGTGTTTCGGTATCCACGCGAGCGTAGATTTGTGTTGTCGTGATGTCACTATGCCCGAGAAAGTCCCGAATATAGATCAGGTTAACCCCGGATTGAAGCATATGAACGGCTTTGGAGTGGCGCAAATGGAGAGATCCCCACGCGTTCGTAGAGCCGCCACCGCTAACCAGTGGTGGACCTGGTAAAACCGCGACGATTTCACGATTCCATGGACTACGGTGGCATCGGAACTTTGAGGTAGCCCACGAAGAATGAGCAAAGGATAGTAAAACCAAGCGGGTAGGCCGTTTTGCGTAAACGAGGTGTCAGACACCGTAGGTCCCGCTACGATGGCCGCGTTAATCTTAGCCGTTTGTTTGAGGCTCTGGGCTACCGCCGCATCGAAACGCGGCGTGGACCAGTTTTTGACTTGCGGCGAACCGCCTTCCCCCAGCACGATGACGGTGGCAAGCCAAGTTCCCATGGCTATGGCGACCCATGCCCATATTTTTTGCTTCGATCGGCCGACATAACGCGCTATGTAGGTCACCGCTATCCCTCTTAAGATTCGATGGCATGGCAAAGGGGTCGAAAATGTGCCACCGGAGCAGAGACCGTCCGCCGGATTCGGAGCGATATTTCCACCCTCAGGAAACGCGATCTTCCCCTTTTGGGAAGGACTCCAGCGGGCCTTGGCGGCAACCCCTATCGGTTATCGGTTGGATAAACCCGACCCCGATCCCTTGTGATTTCTTGAGGGACTCCGAATCGCTTGTAGGGGCCAGAGGCCCCTCTTCGGCATGCGCTCCCCCCTGAGTAGTTACCATTTTAATGGGGCAACGAAAGTGTTTGGAGCACTTTTTTTATGAGTCACATCAGCGTCTTGATCGTGTTTCAAAAGCCCGTGTAAGATAGATTAAGATCAAATGGGAGCGGGGGGATGACGATGCCCGAGATAAGCCGGTTTTTCGGGATCGTTGTAGCCATGTTCTATAACGATCATGCCCCGCCGCATTTTCACGCGCGGTATGGTGACGATGAAGTGGTTATGACCATTGCGGATTTCGATGTGCAGGGAGGTAGGCTCTCGCGACGCGCTATGGGTTTGCTTATAGAGTGGGCCATCGATCATCGTGATGAACTACAGGCCAACTGGGTTCACGCTAGGAACGGCGAGCCCATGAAGCCCATCGCACCCTTGGAATGAGGAGGGATTTCGGGTGACAGTGGTTTCGGTTCGGTCACAGGGTGTCAACTCCGTGTGTTTACAATATGACGATGGGGTGTCCGTCATCGTCGATTTGACGCCATATTTAGTTGGACCGATTTTTGACCAAATTAGGAGTGATGCGCGCTTCTTTTCGGAAGTACGTGTCGATCCCTCGTTCGGGAGCATCTTTTGGCCCAATGGCGCGGACATCGCACCGGAAACCTTAATCGCTTTCCGGCGAGTGAACGCGCGACAGACCTGATAGGAGCCTCGTCGATCGTAGGGGGTGGTTGGTTACGGCGGGACTATGCCAATGTCCGTCAATTTATTCCGGCCGAACGGACGATGGACTTGATCGCGGATCTCACGGGTCATCGGATCCGTGAAGGCACCTTGTATCACGCGCTCGACCAGCTCGCCGGTCGGCTGGAACCCTTTGACGCGGACCTTCGCCGCTACCTCCAGACCCAACCCGTCCTCCATTTCGATGAATCGATCCTGTGCAGCGAAGGCAAGACCCAGTGGATCCATCGTGCGAGCTCTGGGGATGCGACCCGGTATGTGGTGAGCGCCAAGCGCGGACAGAAGGGAATCGAGGCGACCGGCGTCCTGCTGACCTTCACAGGGGCGGCTGTCCACGACGGCTGGCGTGCGCCCATGGCTTGTGCAACGTACATCATGAACGCGAGCTCCAGGCCGTCATCGAAACGACCCACCAGACCCGGGCTTCAAGGTCTCATCGACCACCTGCATGCGGTCAAACGCCAGGTTCGCGAGGCCATCGCGTTGGGACAACTCGTCTTCCCCGACGATCAGCGGATGAGGCTAAAGGCCGAATGCGATCGCATCGTGGCGGCAGGAATGCAAGCGAATCCGCGGGCTAAAGCGCTCGTCGGGACGGTGAAACGAGGCCGAGTGAAGCAACCCATGGGCCCCGGATCGCTTGTAGGGGCCAGAGGCCCCTCTTCGGCATGCGCTCTCCCCTGAGTAGTTACGGTACATCGAAGTCTGAACCACGCTGAATTACGGGCCACACGCCTTGTCGGCGCTATATTCGCTCCCTCTCAAGACGCTCCAGAACGACTTTGAAGGGGACATGTATGTTTCCCATTTGATCTTGGATCAATCCGCTTGGGGTATGCGCAACAAGGCATTCATTCAAGGGATGTCCCGTGAAGCAGGCACTTGCACTCGCAACGATCGGAACATTTATGGCGGAGGAATTCCAAATATTTATGAGATTTAAGCCGGGACAGTACGAATCTACCCAATGAAAAAACCGGGTTCCCGAAGGGAAGCCAGTTTAGTATGTGTCCCTGCTATGGGTCTCAATATGGTGCCGGGAGGGGGACTCGAACCCCCACGAGTTGCCTCATACGCCCCTCAAACGTACGCGTCTGCCAGTTCCGCCATCCCGACGATTTTGGTGCCGAAGGTGGGATTTGAACCCACACGAGCAATTGCTCACGGCGCCCTGAACACCGCGTGTCTGCCAGTTTCACCACTTCGGCTTACGCCTGTCGTAGTATATCAATCTTTTGACGACATTTCAAGCTCAGAAAAGAGAAAGGAACAGCCTCGATCACGTCTGCCGCTCTGGCCGTTTGGTCATCAAGCGGTCTTTGATCCTAATCGGGCGGGCGGCGCATTGGGCCGTGGCCGAGATTGGACGGACGACGGTTTACGCTGTTCACAGGAACTAACTACTCCATCGCGAAGAAACCCGATCGCAACCATGCCTCCATGAGAGCCTTCGCCGTTTCCTTCGGACTTACGTGACACAGCCAGGCCTTAGGGAGAATGAGACGGTTAGCCGAAAGGATGTCTTGCAGGTATAAGGCCCCTTCGTGGGCTCTTATCACTTGAAAGAACTTTCCTCCCGGACCTTTGACGTAATCACCGACTTGCCACTCTTCCATGGGTTATGCGACCACCTTTACGAACCGAGTCTTAGCTTGAGATAGCATACTCTATGCGCTAGAGTGCTATGGGGAACGGCCGGAGGCATCTATTTTGAAGGTCTCGGGCCGAGCTTAATTGCTCAATCGCGGCCAACCGAATATGATAGGGAAAATAAGGCAGTGCACTTGGAGGAGACATCGTTGGATACTATTGCCGTGGTAGTCGCTGGAGTTACGGGGAGAACCGGTGAAGCCGTTGCCAGGGCCATCCATCAGACCTCAGACCTCCGCCTGGTGGGGGCTATCGCGAAAAACCACGGCGGTGAACATTTAGGGGCGCGGTGGAGCGATAGCGGTCTCGATCTCGCCGTTACCTCGACTATCGATGCCCTTAGTGCACCTCCGAGCGACGCCGTGCTGGTGGATTTTACTGAGGCCGAGTCCGCGTTCGGCCGACTCGAATGGGCGATTCAACGAAAATGGGACGTGGTCGTTGGCACGACGGGTTTTTCCCAGGAGCAAAGCCAGTATCTTGCGGATCTCGTCGAGCGCCATCAAGTTGGCGCCGCCTTCATCGCTAACTTTTCCATTGGGGCATGGTTCTTGGAAAGAGTGGCGATCGAGGCCAGTCAATATTTTGGACAGGCGGAAATTGTCGAGGAACATCATGCAGCTAAACGCGATCGACCATCGGGCACCGCGCGTCGCATGCAAGAGCTCTTGGCCCAGTCGTGGAAACGCAACTTAGATGATATTCCGGTGCATTCGATTCGCTTACCCGGTCTGGTGGCCCATCAAACGGTAATTTTTGGCAGCGACGGACAGTCGTTAAGCTTTCGTCATGATGTCCATGATCGCTCGGCCTATGCCCAAGGCGTGGTGCAGGCGGTACGCAAGGTGCATTCCCTAAAGGGGCGGGTAATTAACGATTTGGGCGAGATTTTAAACGACCATTAGCTTGGTCGCCGCAGATGCGATAGGCAATTTCTAAAAATCGTCGCGTATAGGGAGCATGCTCGCCTTCGTCGATAATCTGCCGTTGCACTTCGTCCCGCATGCGGTCTAATTCTTGCCTAGCCCCGGCCACTAAAGGGCCCTTTTTGCGCGCCATTCAGTGCGGTCTCCCTCTGTCCCTGGTTAGGTGTCAATGCTATGATGAGAGTTAGGTTATGTAGTTGCGTGCGGATTTATTAAAGACCATTGGGGTGAGGCATGCGCATATACGACACCGTTGAATCCATGATTGGGCAAACACCGCTAATCCGCCTTCGGGGAGCGTCCGAGCGATCCCGAAACTTCGTGTTGGGCAAGGTGGAAAGCAGTAATCCGGGCGGGAGCGTGAAAGACCGCATTGCTTGGTCAATGATTCGGCAGGCCGAACAAAGTGGCAAGCTTAAGGCGGGAGGTACCATTATCGAGCCCACCTCGGGCAACACGGGGATTGGCTTGGCGATGGTAGCCGCAGCACGAGGCTATCGCTGTATCTTAGTCATGCCCGAAACCGCGTCCTTGGAAAGGCGGGTGCTGTTTTCCGCTTACGGTGCGGAAGTGCGTCTTACCGCTGGAGCTCTAGGCATGCGGGGAGCCATCACCGAAGCGGAAGAGATGCTTAAGACGACCGCTGGAGCGATCATGCTCCGACAATTTGATAACCTGGCAAACCCTGAAGTGCATGAAACCACCACAGGCCCGGAAATTTGGAATGACACCGATGGTCGGGTTGATGCCGTGGTGAGTGGGATAGGCACTGGGGGGACGGCCACCGGGGTGGGTAGGTATCTCAAACGACTAAATTCCCAAATAAAAATTATTGGAGTTGAGCCGGAAGAATCTCAGGTTCTGGCCGGACAGCCGGCGGGACCGCATAAAATCCAAGGCATTGGCGCAGGATTTGTTCCCAGCGTGCTCGATCGCTCGCTGTTGGATGCCGTCATTTCGGTAAGCTCTGAAGATGCGTTCGAATGGGCCCGAACTCTCGCAGCCACTGAAGGCATCCTCGTGGGCATCTCCGCGGGCGCCGCCCTAGCCGCGTGTGAGACCTGGTTGTCCCATAGCGGTTGGGTCGATAGAGTGGTCGTCGTGATCCTGCCGGATTCGGGGGAACGATATTTGAGCACAGGAATATTCCAAGGAGACGATGCGCGTGTTTAGTTTGACTGCTACCTTCAAGGCAGGCTTGAGAACGCTCGTCTTATTAGCCGAGCAGCAAAGCCAAAATCCTTTGCCCATCAGTGAGATGACGGCCGTGATCGGCCTTTCCGACAAGTCCCTAGAACAACTGTTGATGGGCCTCAGGCGGGCTGGCTTGGTGCGTTCGGTGCGAGGTGCCAATGGGGGATTTCTCTTGGGCCGTCCGCCTTCGCAGATCAGCCTAAAAGATGTCATAACGGCTCTGCAGGGCCCCATTCGAATTTGCGCATGTACCCAGCCGGACTGCCATGATTGTGTGCGACCGGAAGTGTGGAAAGCGTTGGAAATGAGTCTGGAAGGAACATTATCGGGGATCAGCCTCGCGCATCTCATTTCTCAAGAATCGTTTCAGTTACTTCCGCATTCCGTGGTTCTTCCAGATTCTCCATTGTGGCAAGAAGGTTCTGGAATATAGCCAACACGAGGAACAAAAATTGGTCGGAGAGACAGGATTTGAACCTGCGACCTCCTGCTCCCGAAGCAGGCGCGCTACCAAGCTGCGCTACTCCCCGACAACTGCGTTCCTATTGTATGGGCCCAGTGGCCGCCTTGTCAAGCTAGGCAGCTGGTGACTTGCACAGCACTGAGAACGAAGAGGGGGAACCCGCTATCCGATATCTACGGCTCACCATAGCCATTTTGTTTGGACGTTTTGTCGGTTGGTTGAGCCGTCTTGGAGGGCATGGAGGAAGCTCCCTACCGGGGAAATTGGCACTTCGTTGGCATCCACATCTCCTGCAAGAGCTGCGCCAGCGCGCCGTACACGGAACCGTTCTGGTCACCGGGACCAATGGCAAGACGACCACCACGGCGATGGCTCGGAGCATCCTAACCCGACATGCCTGGTCGGTGATCAATAACCATAATGGTGCCAACCTGATAGCCGGACTAGCTACCGCCTTCATGGGTCAGGGCCGGATCTTAGGTCGCGCCGACCTAGCCCTACTCGAAGTCGATGAGGCCACCATGCCGCGCGCGTCGGCGGAACTCAAGCCGCGGATGATCGTGGTGACCAACGTATTTAGAGATCAATTGGACCGGTACGGGGAACTGTCGACCACGTTGCGTTTTATTCAACGAGCCGTGGAGGACATGGCTGAAGATGGTCAGCTGGTGCTGAACGCCGATGATCCGCAAGTAGCATATCTCGGACGGGACCGCCCGCACGTCGTCTATTTTGGCATGGAGGTGGACGGTAACGTCGGCTCGGACCCCGGCCGAACCGCATACGATGCCTCGGATTCGACGCGGTGCCCCCGTTGCGGCCATCCGCTAGAGTATTTTACCCGATTTTACGCGCACCTCGGCCATTACCGATGCGGTGCCTGTGGCCACGAGCGACCTCAGCCCACCATTCGAGTGGCTCAAGACAAGGCCGGGACGATTACCCTGATGGGGGACTTTGGATGGGTTCCGATCGACATGCCCATCCCCGGTCTATATAACCTCTATAATTTGGCTGCCGCCGCCGCTCTGACCTTGACACTGGGAGTGCATGTCGATCTCGTTCCCGCGGCCATCGTTTCCATGGTACCGGCATTCGGGCGCATGGAGTCGATCGTCGCGGAAAACGGCACCGTTCTTCGACTTGCCTTGGTCAAAAATCCGGTGGGATTCAACCAAGTCTTGGACACCATGGTGCAATCGCCCGAAGGCAATCATGCGCTGGTGGTGATTAATGACCGGTACGCGGATGGCCGTGATGTCTCGTGGTTATGGGATGTGAATTTTGAAAGCGAGCTGTTGCAGCAAAAAATTGGGCGCTGGTGGGTGAGCGGTATTCGCGCCTGGGACATGGCCGTACGATTAAAGTACGCAGGAATAGAGCCATCCAAAATTGTGGTACTGGCATCAGCCAAGGCGGCACTGGATGCCGCCTTGGCTGAAAGCCGGGACTGCACCCTCTACGTCATGCCTACCTATACCGCGTTATTGGAAGTCCGCGACCTTTTAACACGCCGTGGTCTCGTGAAGCACTTTCGCGAAGGATAGCGATGGCGGCAGACCAGGCTATTCGATGGCCTCGAGGTATTTTTCGCAATCCATGGCAGCCTTACAGCCGGAACCCGCAGCGGTGACTGCCTGGCGGTATCGGCGATCCATGACGTCACCACAGGCAAAAACTCCGGGCACGCTGGTTTGGCTGGTGACTCCGGCTGTGCGAATGTAGCCCAGTTCGTCCATATCCAGCTGCTCTTTTAAAAACTGGGTGTTCGGCTGGTGACCGATAGCCACAAATACCCCCTCAGCCGCAATTACGCGCGAATTGCCGGTTGGGTTTTCGCGGATTTGAAGGCCCACCACCTGACCGTCTTGGTGCATGATCGCGGTAGGGGTCACGTCAAGTTCCCAGGTAATTTTGTCGTTCCTGCGAGCACGTTCTTGCATGACTTTGGATGCTCGTAGTTGCTTTCGACGGTGCACAATGGTCACTTGAGATGCAAATCGAGTCAGAAAGGTTGCCTCTTCCATGGCCGAGTCTCCGCCTCCCACAGCAATAATGGGTTTATTGCGATAGAAAAAACCGTCGCAGGTAGCGCACGTAGAAATGCCATGACCAATCATTTCTGACTCACCGGGCACGCCCAGCATTTTCGCCGAGGCTCCCGTAGAGATAATCAGGGAGTCAGCGAGATACGTTTGGCTGCCATCATCGACGGTGACCTTAAACGGTCGTCGGCTGAGGTCCACCGCGGTAACCTGACCCGTTTGCATGGTCGCCCCGAATCGTTTCGCTTGGGCCCGCATCTGGTCCATTAACTCCGGCCCTTGAACGGCGTCAGGAAATCCCGGAAAGTTTTCGACTTCGGTGGTTAAGGTAAGTTGTCCACCCGGTTCGTTGCCGTCTAGCACCATCGGCTCTAAATTTGCCCGTCCGGCATAAATTGCCGCTGTGAGACCAGCCGGGCCAGTGCCTAAGATGATCACGCGATAAGAGTCTGCCATAAACATCGCCTCACTTTTTCACCCAAGTTCTCCCATAGTATACTTCTCCTCAAGCCGTAGGAAAATGCGTGCCCTGATCTCGTGGGTCGACACGGAGCAAGCACATTAGCGGCCTCGGGGTTACAATGACACTAGGTGGAGCAGAGGCCTTACAAGACTGATGCGACAGCAGTCCCTTCCTGGGAGGCTTTTGATGGAATCATTGGTATTTGGAACCGCCGGTCACGTCGACCATGGCAAAACCACTTTAGTCCAAGCGTTGACGGGCCAAGATACGGACCGTTTGCCAGAGGAAAAGTCGCGCGGGATCTCCATTGAGCTGGGCTTCGCGCATAAGATTTTGCCGTCGGGGCGCATGGCATCTTTTGTGGACGTCCCTGGCCACGAACGGTTTGTCCGGAACATGGTCGCAGGGGTACACGGCATGGACGCGGCCATTCTGGTCGTGGCAGCGGATGAAGGCGTCATGCCCCAAACGGTGGAGCATCTGCACATCTTGCAACTACTGGGGGTAAGCTCCGGTCTGACCGTACTCACTAAAGCCGACACGGTCGATGAGGAGTGGTTGCAACTCGTCCGCGAGACCACGGCCGAGGCCCTCAGGCAGAGCTTTCTAAAGACTGCTCCTTTGGTCATAGTCGATGCCGTGAGCGGGCGGGGAATGGGATCATTGGAGCAGTTGCTAGACGACATGGCTGGCTCCTTGCGCTCCCGCAATATGGAGGGCTACGGGCGGCTGCCCATCGACCGCGTCTTTAGCGTCCGCGGTTTTGGGACAGTCGTTACGGGGACCTTGGTCGCCGGTTCATTCACCCTCGAGCAGGCCGTTGAACTGCAGCCGGGAGCGCTACGCGGGCGAATTCGCGGGCTGGAGGTCCACGGCCAGCCTTGCGACAAAACCGTGGCCGGACAGCGCGTGGCCGTCAACTTGTCGGGAGTGGCCCGCGAAGCGGTCAAACGCGGCCAGGTTCTAAGTGCGTTGGGCGCGCGACCCGCATCTGACGTTC
>JAJZZI010000048.1 GCA_021797635.1 Bacillota bacterium
GCATTGCACTTTCGGGGGCCTTAACATTTTTATGCATCACTTCTCTCCGAGGGATGATAGTGAGCTAAGTGTACGCCAAATGGCATAAAACCAAAAGGGGACAATCGGCCCCAGGGACCCAGTCTAGCCCCGTTATGACATGAAGGCCAGGTAATTCCCCGGTTGACCTTTCTTGATAGGCGCCTCTGCTAATCAGCGATAGCTTAGGTGTAGTTGAAGTTGGGCAAACCGTCTTGTACAATGTACACATTGCTCTTAAGGGAGGCCTTTGTTGTTGCACTACGTCCGAGCGGCAGAACAGGACGAAGCCAAGATTCGGCAGTTTCTTGGTCAGTTCCCCGTAAGTCCATGGAGCCAAAATCTCTCTTCCTATTTGATTGCCCCTTTGGGCGGTGTTTTCCTTGCCACCGACGACGACTCCACGATCCTTGGGTGCACGATTTTAGCTGCCGAACACTCGAGAGAGCGCTACCTTTTGGGAACACGGATCGCAGATCCAACGACGAACCCTGATATTGCCCACGGGCTTTGTCAACACGTTCTGGAATTTGCTGGGCAGACCGGTGCCCGAACGATAAAAGCTTTGATCGAGGATGGAGATGAGGATGGCGCACGCGTCTTGCGCGATGCGTTTGAGTTTACCCAGGCTACGTCCTGGGCCGTTGGGGCCCTAGGTGATCTGCCGCTACCCCAGGCAATGAATCCAGAGGCAGGGCCAGCTTGGGCCGTGGATCGTGAACGATTGTTTGCCTTTTTGGCTGACCACGCGAAGCAACTATGGGCTCCAGGCGATCCATGGCTTCCGCGAATCGTGACCGAAGAAGACTTGGCCAAAGGGTTTGAGGTGGGCGGAGTCGTGGTGGCTCCACAAGATACGGAACGGCCGATCTCCGCCTTGGCGCTTTATCGAATTAAAAACCGCGAGCGCCTAACCCTAGGGTATTTAAACGCCAGCGATCCGGCAAGTGTCGACGCGCTTCTGTCTTACCTCCTGGTGGAGGCGCACGCCTGGGGTGTCACGGAACTGCGCTATGGGTTGTCTTCCGATCAAGCAAAGACCTTGCTGGCCTGGTTTGATCGGCCGGGAGAACCCGAGTGGAGCGGTTGGTTGTTAGAAAAGGTGCTTCATCCGGCCGCTGTGCCCTCCTGATGTTCGCGAGGTGGGCGAGCGTTGCTTCGCGTTGGCGGGATCCGAACTCCGGTCTTCGCGAAATTATCGAATCGTATGTGATGAGTCGGATTGCCCTCGTGTTGGTCGGATGGGTCGCTCTTGGCCGCCTTCCCTGGGGGTATTACTCGCCCACCTACAACATCAGCCAGAAGACCTGGGTGGTCATGTGGTTGCGCTGGGACGCGTTATGGTATTTAAAGATTGCCGAGCATGGATATCGTGCCGTCGATTCCTTAGCATTTTTCCCGACCTTTCCGCTACTCATCCGAGCCGTTCACGATGTCACCCGCCTTCCCTTTGCCGTGTCTGCGCTGTTGCTCTCAAACGCGATGTGCCTCGGCTTTCTGTTCGCATTCTGGGCGGTTGTCAGTGAGCACTTTGGAGAGCCAGTCAGACGGCGAGCTCTGTTTGCAGCCCTATCCTTCCCTACCGCGTTTTTCATGTCGGCCGCCTATACGGAATCGACCTTTTTGTTTCTAAGCGTGATGGTTTTCTGGCTTGCCCGGCGCCAAAAGTTTTGGTGGGCGGGACTATTTGCGATGGGCGCCACCTTAACCCGCAATGAAGGGGCGTTTACCGTCGTTCCCATCCTCTGGAACTACTACCAAGCACGTGGGTGGAAGGTGAGATGGGATCTGCTGGCGGTGTTTGGCATCCCCCTGGCGATGGCTGGGTTTATGTATTTTCAATGGAGGCATTTTGGAAATCCTCTAGCCTTTGTCGATTCGCAAAGTGCGTGGGGGCGTCACATCACTTGGCCGTGGGTGGGAATGGCGCTGGCGGTTGGAAGAATATGGCACGGAAGCTCATTGCAAGCGAGCTCAGTTCTGAGTATGATAGACTTGTCCTCGGCACTCATGTCGGCTGGGGTGTGGTTGTACAGCCGAAAGCGATTGCCAGTCGATTGGATGATTTATTGGGCCGTGCTATGGTTGATAGACGTCTCAGCCCCGAGCCCCTATGGTCGAAGCCCGCTGTTGAGCATGTCGCGTTTAGTGCTAATTCTCTTTCCGATGTACGTAGGATTGGGTATACTAACGGAGAATCCAACATGGCAGCGGGCGATGAACTGGCTTTTCCCCTTGTTGCAGGCAGTATTCTTCACCATATTTGCAACATGGCATTGGATTGCGTGAGACTGCGAGGAGGAGTGTCAATGGGTGCATTGGTGATTCTGCCTACATATAACGAGGTGGGAAATCTAGGCCCGTTGGTGGAAACCATCACGGCGCAGGGAGAGACTTTTAATCTACTCATTATTGACGATGGTTCTCCTGATGGGACGGGATTTTTGGCGGAACATCTTAAGGCCCAGTATCCTGGACGTGTTGACGTGATGCACCGTCAGGGCAAGCTGGGATTGGCCACGGCGTATCTTACGGGCTTCCAATATGCGATTACGATGGGATATGACTATGTGTTTGAAATGGATGCGGACTTTTCGCACCACCCGCGTTACCTACCGGATTTCATCAGCGCTATGAAAATGTCTGGAGCGGACCTGGTCTTAGGGTCTCGTTATGTGGATGGTGGCGGCGCCACTCATTGGCCGTGGTATCGCAGACTAATTTCTATCGGCGGTTCACACTATGCGAGGGCCATGTTAGGGCTTTCTATCCGAGATTTGACGGGCGGGTTCAAGTGTTTTCGTCGCGAGGTGTTGGAGTCGATAAACTTGGACGAAATCGAGGCCACAGGTTATGGCTTTCAAATCGAAATGACCTATCGGGCCGTTCAACATGGGTTTAAGGTGGTAGAGATTCCGATTATCTTTGAAGATCGGCGCGAAGGGCAGAGTAAGATGTCTGCGGGAATTTTTGCAGAGGCGTTGTGGATGGTGGCAAGACTCCGGGTATCGGAGCAGCTAGGCAGAAAAGTTCCCGTGGAAGGCCAGCGGATTCGATCATAGGCATGGCACGCGACTTGTTTGAGAAAATCGTAAGATTTGGTTTGGTGGGGGCCACCGGTGTCGTGGTTAACGCCGGGGTCTTTCGGTTGTTACTATGGATGGGTTTAGACCATTATTCGATGATCGCGCAGGCCATTGCGATTGAGGCCTCAATCTTAAGCAACTATGCCTTGAACGCCCGTTTCACGTTTCGTCGTAATTACTCCTGGGCCACGCTTTGGCAGTTTAACCTGGCGTCTGCCGGGGGTGCCGCAGTGCAGTTGGGCGTATATGCGCTCTGGTTCCACGGTTATCACCTCGATAAAGTATGGTCCGACCTGCTGGCTATTCCGTTTGGAACGGCCATCACCTTTGGGGCCTCTTATATATGGGTATTTGCCGCCGGAAGGGGAATGGATGGACAGCGCACGGTCAAGTCCGCAAGACGTTCTGGAAGCCGCGGCTGACGCCGGGGTTCACCTTCTTTCTGCCGGAGGCGAGGTAAGCCGCGTCGAAGACACCATGATTCGTATTGCCAGAGGTATGGGCCTATCATCCGTGGAAGCCGCCGTGTTTCCCACGGCGCTTTTGTTATCCGCGCCGGGGGCCACCTTGATGCGGCGGGTTCGGCAACGATCAGTGAATCTTGCCATTGTCGCGGAAGTTAACCAACTATCTCGAGACTTGGTCGCTTGCCGCATTGACATGGACACCTTTCGAGAGCGATTGCTGCGAGTTCCTGAGATTCGACGATATCGGCGCTGGCAGACCATCTTGGTCGCAGGCCTGGCGGGCGGGCTACTTTGCCAACTGGTAGGCGGGCAATGGTACGACTTCTTGCCTGCCATGATGGCGGGAGCCTTGGCTCACGCGGTGCGCCAGAGCCGAGCTTCGTTGAATGGCAGTCTAAAGGACTTTATGGCCGCGATGGCCGCCGTGGTGCCGGGGTTAATCGCGGCCAATTGGGCGGTATTTCATCCCGGCACTATCATCGTGGGAGGCATCATGGTATTGGTGCCCGGGATGGCCATGACCAGCGCTATTCGCGATGGACTGGCGGGTGACGTGGTCTCCGCCGTATCGCGCATGCTGGAGGCGTTGCTAACCGCCGTGGCGGTGGCCGCAGGTGTCGCGCTACCCTTAAACCTCTATTTGGCCATGGGAGGGCGCTGGCCGTGATCCGAGCCATTGTACTGGCCGGGGCCACGGCGTTTGCGTTCGGCGTGCTGTACCAAGTGGCGTGGCGGATGGTCACCATCTCGGCGTTGATTGCGGCATTAGCTTGGACGGCTTATCAGGCAATATTGGGGTCGTTTAGCGGGAGCACGGGCTGGGCAGAGTTTTGTGGAGCCTTAGCCGTAGGGGTGTTGTCGGAACTCGGAGCGTTTGTCTTAAAACAGCCGGCTTTAGTGCTACAAGTGCCATCAATCATTCCATTCGTACCCGGTTATTTGGTCTACGAAAGTGTGCTGTCCTTTATGCGCAACAACTTTCTAATCGGGCTGGAACAGGGTTTTCGAGCCTTAATGTTGGCGGCCGCATTGGGTTTGGGCTTGGCCATGGCTACAGCCGCGACGCGAGCCCTCATCAGACGCGGGGGAAAAAACGAAGGAAACAATGAAGAAAAGACTTCATCGAGCTGAAGGGTGCAATCGCCGTACTGGCGGGGCCAATCAAAATCGCAGGTGGCTTGAGGCGTGCAGAAAAAATTGGAGTGCCCGCCGCTGAAGAAAGGGCCGTCCAAGTCGAGAGAATTCCAGACCTAATCGTGAGGCGGTGCAGGCCGCGAACCCAGAGAGCAGGGGACGGCAATGCCGGCCGCAAAGCCAACCCAAATCCCTTTCCACAAGACCGGCAGATAATTCCCCGTCAAAATCTATCGCCAGCGGTCTCGGTGTAGAAAGCTCGCTATAGAAAAGATACGAGGATAAGGCGAGAGGGAAATGCGCGGTCAAGGAGTGGGGGGACGATCTGACCTGGCAGCATCAAGGTGCACAAAGCATTTTTCGGTAGAGGACGCCTCAAAAGTCTGGCAAGGGGGCAGTGGGGGGCACGCTGGCCAGATAGCCCGCCTGCTGGAATAGGGAAACAACCTCATGAGGACGGGTGGAGATCACAAAAATCTCCTGCACTGCGCCACTAGAGCGGCCGAGCAGCTTGAATCCGCTTGGGGTCCAATACTGGAAACTAAAACCCAGCTTTCCTCCGGCCTTGGGATGAATGGGTCCAGGGATAATTCCGTCAACGGCGGCCAACCCACTCAAAAAAGACAGGCCCCCTTCAAGCTCCCTGACCACGTGGTGTTTTCGCTTAATTTTTGCGTGTCGATATTTGGCCACAACATCCCTCCATCAGCCATTCTATCAGACGGGGGAGATGAGCCAACCCAAGGGAACGACTACGACGAGGAGGGCCCGGCCAATTTGCTGTGGCGAGACTTCCCCCCGTCTTCGGTTACCACCTCTGGCAAGCGCACATCGGTCCATGGCTCGACGATGACTTGATCGTTTTCAACACGCGCCAGTTCAGGAGCTTGTCCCGCGCTTTCGCCAATAGCGAGAAGGGATCCAATACGGACTTGGGTTGGCGTGAAGGTTAACGCGTAGACGGATTTGCTATGATCTTGAGGTTGGCCAGCATGGGCATTGCCGCGGAGACGGCCAAATATCAAAATGTCTCCGGCGGCAGCCACGGTAGCCCCGGGATTCACATCGCCAATGATAATCAGATCGCCTTGATGAAATTGCTGTTGACCAGAACGCAGGGTGTGACGGATCACGAGCGCCGGTTCCAGGCGACGCGCCAAGGGAATCGGTTCAGGAAGCCTCGGATCTCGCAAGACACCGTTTAGCGACAACTCGGGATAGCGTTCGAAAACGGTGGCAATCTGTGACAGTAGATGAGGGCTAAGCGGCATTTCATGAATTTGAATATCGAGCACGGCCCCAGTCAAAAAACCATGACGTCGTCGCAAGGTGTCTTCTAAATCTCGGACAAGATCCGCCTCGCTATCAAACCCCTCCGCAATCAGTCGGAGTCCTCGCCTCGTATCTCCCTTGATTTCCATAAAACACCTGCTTTCTACATACTTAAGAATTTCCGTGCCCAAATTCGACAGTACTGGAGTGAATTCGCCAGCACCGGTCCAAAATCCTCTAATTTGGGCTATTTGTCCAGGACTATGGCATAGTCAATGAAAATGCGATGGGTGGGGCATTTAGCTAATGCCTTAACGTCAAACGGTGCCACATTGCGCAATTCCTACGCATTGTCCCTCCCCGTGAATCGCGAAGGCAGGTTGGAATGCCAGGGCCAGGTCGCCGGCGTCATGACCGCGGCAACCGCCACCCAGGAACCCAGGGAGAAAAAGCGCGGTGGATGATGATCCCCGGTTTCGGTCCCACTCTGGATGGCGTTGAGCGTTCCGACGATAATGGTGGAGGAACCGTCGAGTTGGTCGACAAGAGGCCTGGCAGCCACGGCCAGCACCTGCCGGTTAAACTACTGGGTCGGAATCTTGACTATGCTCGGCGCCACGACCAGCAAGCCCACAGGAGTACGACGAGGAGGCCACTTGTCGCTCCCCACTTCCTATACTTAGCGATCACAACGCACCTCCATACCGTTATCAATGTCGATGGACCCGTTTAGTGGTGATGACGGTTGCGAAAGTAAAATCCCTAGCGGTAGAAGCAAGGACGCGAGCCCTAGCTGCAGAAAATCAGGGAGAGCCCACCGCTTGCAAGCTAACCCGCTTAATCCTGTATGCGTCTCGCCCCGAGCGCTAATTTCGTTCGCTGGGCTCTTCGCTCTTATGGCCCGTCGCGCCCGGCTTGACGCGGCGAGTCATCTGCTGGCAGAACGTCTTTTTCCCATAGTGATGAATGACTCCATTATGCAAGCGCTGACGCGCCCGTTCCTCGATGACTCCCTGATCTAGAAGGGATTTCACGTGTTCCGGAGGGATCTCGTCAGGGCCAAGACGGTGGTATTCCTGCCAAACTTCCAGGTGGGGTGACGGATCCTCAGGCTCGAGGGCCTTTGGGGCCAGGCCTTCAAACCGTGGCCAGGCCGAACCCACGTCGGCGATGGGGGTGAGAGCCCAGGGAAGTCTGAGATTTGCGTCGCTCACCCATTGCTCCAAGCGCTCGAGCCTCAGAGATCCGCCTTCGGCGATCACCCACAGGGCGCCCTGACGAAGTTGTTGATACTGGCTTAGCTTAGTCGCCCACTGGCGGCGATTCTCTTTGCCGGTATCGGCCTCGAGATAAATTGGACCTAAATCGGTTTTTAGGATCGCATCGGCTTGGGGCGACGTCATCCCCGAACAGACTTGCCATGTGGACTGCGCGGGTATTAGCCGGCAATAGATTTCAGCGACTAAACGGCGATGGCCAACATGCCTGGCCTGGCGAAAGGCGTCTTTCCACCAGAGTGCATTTTGATAGATCACCACGTCAGGGTGATTAGCCGCTTTCACGTGCTCTAGCCGAAAGGCAAAGTACTGGGAGAGTTGGTCCTGGTGAAGGTAGTGGGTCTTGGCCAAGGCATCCAGCCAGGTGGGCGAATTCATGACGTTGACCCCAAGGAGCGGTGCGCAAGTTGAATCAGAACAGGTTGTCTAAGACGCCCATTTTCGGTGCGTTCTAGCCAAGCTTTTCCCAGGGGAAGATGTCGGATATCCGGGGCGATCGACTGCCGCAATGGCTTGGTGGAGGAGCGGGTTAACTCGCGCTCGTCGTCGCTGGAAACGCCTCCTAAAACCAGACGCTGGCGGCAATTGGCCAGCGCTGCCGACTTTAGTTCTGAACTTAACTGACCGAGATCCTGGTGCGCTAACGTGATGCCAATGCCGTAGCCGCGGGCAAGGGCCAGATAGTCGCCTAGGTCAGGGGAGACATATTGGTGAAACTCGTCGAGAAAGAGAAAGTAGGGATGGCGAGCCCCAACGGGTCGTCGATAGCTGGCCATCATGAGGCCGTGCCAAAAGAGATTTCCTAAGAGGCGGGCAGATCCGCCGAGACGGGCTAAGGAGAAGGGGCAAATGACCACGTAACCATTTTGTAAGGCCTCATCCCAGGTAAAATCTCCGGGCCCGGCCAAGATGTTTCGCACGCTAGGATTGACGAGCAAGAGTTCGAGCCGATTCAATAGGCCTACCCGTTGCTCGTGGGCTTTGGCCTGAGATTGGCGGCCTACTTGTTCGTGATAGTAGGCTAGCGTTCGGTCGTCCTGGCAAGACGCCAAAATCTCGCGACGAAACCCCTCTTGACGTAAAAAACGCATCAAAGTGGCCACATCTGCCCTAAGCGGGAATGCCTCCTTCACGGCCAGGGTAGCGTAGAGCAATTCTAAGCGACTCAAGGTAGCGTAAAAGGGATGACCGCTTTGGCTCGCTTGGTCCATCGCCCAGGCCAGCCCTTCGGCAGCCACTTCTGCCGGTCCGGACAGGGGGTTGAAGTGGGGAACGAGCGGATCGTCAGGATCCATGTACAGCACCTCATGGCCGGTGCGCAACGCGGCATCGCGGGCAGCTTGGCTAAGATCGCCCTTTGGCTCGATTAGGCTTAGGCCGTGTCCTTGGCTAAGGTCTTGCCAAATCATCGGCATAAGGACGGAGCTGGACTTGCCGGATCCGGTCGGCCCCAGTACATGGGTATGCAAGAAGCGATCGGTGATACCGACGGCAACCGGGTATCGGAACCAGGGATGGCGTCCAAAGACAGTCCGGTTCTTCTTCCGCAGCTTGCCAAGAAGCTGGTTGGCTGCGAGACTCAGCACGATGAGGGGGAGGATGAAACCTCTTATTCCAGCCAGTGCCCATAGCCCAAAGAGGCAAAGAAGACTAATCAGGACGGGAGCGACTCCGATGCCGAGACCAAGCCCTGTAGCCAGTAAGATTGCTGTGACCAGGAAGGCACGGGCAAGGGGCCATGCCGGATGCGACAAATCCACGCTGGCATAAAGAACGATCGTCATCCACCAAAGCCCCTTGAGGATTAGGGCTAGGTACGTGCGAAGGGTTTTCCCCATGGTTTTCACCCCACCAGAGAGGTTCCCGGTGCATAAAGTAAATCCTTTTTGCACGACCTCTAAGTTGCGGGCCCCGGCGCCAATTATCCATAGGGTGAACAGGTTTTCGCGAAGCGCAGTGGTGGCACCAGACCCTAAAGTGTCAACCCAAAATGCCTACGGGAACCAACCCGCGTCCCTGCTTAGGGATGGCAAAGCCACTTTTGGCGGAGATCAGGTCTAACGTTCGAAGCTTGGCCAACTTCGGTCGGGTAGCTACCTTGGTCCAGTGAATTCCGCCGTCGGTGGTTCGGTAAAGAGCCGAAGCAGGTTGGGGGTTGGTCGGACTCGGTTTCAGCCAGGCAAAGCCTAAGCGGGGGTTAATGAACTTCCACTCGGCCAACGTCCAGCCACCAGCGGCCGCCAACGGCACCACGGGGGTGCCGGGACTAAAGGTTTTTCCGCCATTTTGGGTCACATAAAACAGGGGATCCCCCTCGGTCCCATTAATGAAGACCGGGAGCACTCCATCTTGAGAGCCAAAAAAGTGAGGCGGGGTCGACCAAAGTAGGGCCCGTTTGAGAAGGCTGGGCACGGCTACGGCCACGGGGCGCCATGGTGTTTGCGGCTTCGATTGGCGATATAGATAGATTTTCCCAATGGTCGCGCTTCCTCCAGCAAGCCATGCCGTCGACCCTGGGCCGAGGACGAGCCCGCTTTTAATGCCCGCCGTGGGCAAGCGTGGCTCGGGCGCCAGATGCCACTTTCTGCCCTGGTTGGATGAGGAGTAGATGGCCAGGTTTTCCCCGGATGGACTTAGACTCAGCGCGTAGGTGGCATAGCCTGGTCGGCCTTTGGCAAAGGCTATCTCCGTTAAGAGGGCGCCTTTAGGAGACGGGAGGCGTAAGGATTGCCAACGTTTTCCCCCATTTTGGGTGTGATACAGGAGGTTAGCATGTGGCGAGACCACTGCCAGCCATAGCGCGGTGGAAGAGGCGATCTGCCAGTACACCGTAGCGGATTTGGGCAGGGATGGACCGGTTGCCTCCCAATGTCGACCTCCCGTTTGGGTGCGGTACAGTCTTTGCCTGGTCATGGCCCAACCATTCTTGGAGTTTAGCATAGCCACGCGTTCTAAGACCGGTTGGACAAGGGCCGACGTCGGACCACCAACGGTTATCGTCATGGCGCTAACGGCCAAGGTAAGGCTAAGCATTGCATGGGCAGCGCGGACACCGATCTCGTGCACAGTCATCCCCCCGAAAAATCTGCGCGTATTTAAAATTGTAACGCCTCTAGCAGGGGGGAGGTTTCCTACGCCAGAGAATATTTTGGTGACCTACCGGGTCTCCGTCTTCACGGAGACGGAGACCCAAGACGATCGAGGCGCGTTTGCCCTACATCCTTATTCTCCTGACCAATCGATGGATGCAATGAATGGGAACTGGTGCAGCTTCGCCTCGAGCGCGCCGATAATGTCTTGTAGATGGGATTTTTCATCGGCCTCAGCCCGGGCGACCAGCGCAGGCTGGGTATTTGAGGCCCGTACCAGCCCCCATCCGTGAGCGAAATTGACGCGTACTCCGTCGACGTCGACCACCGTTACCGAGGGGTCGGCGGCAAACTGCCGGCGAAGCGTGTCCACCACCTGGAACTTTTGCTCGTCCGGACAGTCGATGCGCACCTCGGGTGTCGACGGAGGAATGGGAACATCGGCCAGCAGTTGCGAAAGCTTAGCATTGGTATTCGATACGATGCGAAGCAGCCTTCCCGTCGCATAAAAGGCGTCATCAAATCCGTAGTACTCATCGGCAAAAAACATGTGTCCCGACATTTCTCCAGTAAAGACCGCATCGAGTTCGCGCATCTTGTCCTTGATTAGAGAGTGTCCCGTCTTATAAAACAGCGGCTTACCGCCAAGACGTTCGATCTCTTGCACCAAGGTTTGAGAGCATTTCACCTCGACAATGGCCGACGTGCCCGGATGCTTGGGCAGGATCTCACGCCAATATAGGATCATGAGGCGATCACCCCAAAGAATGTTTCCCTGTTCGTCGACTACGCCGATGCGATCGCCATCACCGTCAAAAGCGACGCCGAGATCCGCCCCTTCCTCCTTCACGCGGGCGATAAGGTCGACCAAATTCTTGGCCACCACCGGGTCCGGGTGGTGATTGGGAAACGTCGGATCGACGTCGCAATAAAGGTAGGTGACGTCGGTGAGGCCAAAGGCTTTCATGGCATCGCGAACAAAGAGGCTAGGCGTGCCATTACCGCAATCGACCACGACTTTAAGCGAGCGTGGGCCCAATTGGATTTTTTCTTTGAGCATGGCCAGATATTCTGGGACGGGATTTTCGTGACTGACGGCTCCCTCACCGTGGGCAAAGGTTCCGGCTTCCATAATGCGCCGAACCTTTTGAATCTCTTCGCCAAACAGGGTGCCCTTGCCCCGCCCTGCCAACTTAAAGCCGTTATACTCAGCGGGATTATGGCTGGCCGTAATCATCACCCCGGCTTCGAGCCCATAACGCACACGAGCCCAGTAAAAGATGGGGGTGGTAACTTGGCCGATGTCGACGACATCGATCCCCGTCGATATAAGTCCCTTCGTCAGTGCATCGCGGTAGGCTGGCGAAGATGCGCGAGAATCCCAACCCAAAACCGCTTGGGTGAGCCCCTGTTGGTTGAGATAGGTGCCGAACGCTTTGCCAAGTTCGACGACACCGGATGCAGAGATGTCGACATCGACGACGCCGCGAAGATCATATTCGCGGAAAATGGTTGGATTGATCATGCTATGACCGCCTCCTCGGGAGTGACTGTCGGTCCTCCTAATTTCTAGCCTAGCCGAAATTCTCGTTTGAACCCACAATTTCCTGTCGCGAGATTGACCTATAGCCGAACAAACAAGTAAAATTGTGGTGGAATTGTTCGGATATCCATGGAAATCACTAAAAATAATATGGATGCGGGAGGCGTGTCGTGTGAGCACTCCGATTTATCGTGATGAAGTCGTACGTATTGAACCTAAAGGGATTGAACATATCGCCGTAAAAGAGAGGCACGGACGGGTATCGTCGGTATTTAGCTTATGGTTTGGAGCGAATGTGGAGTTGGCCACTCTGACTACAGGGACCGCCGCGGTCACATTGTTTGGATTAAATTTTTGGCAAGCGGCGTTGGGACTCATTATTGGGAATGTTTTGGGCGTGGTCTTGCTAGGCCTTTTATCCACCTATGGACCCAAGTTGGGAGTTCCCCAAATGGTGCAATCGCGGGCAGCTTTCGGTTTTTTTGGAAACTTTGGCCCCGGGATACTCACCACGCTGGCTGGGGTGATGTGGTTTGCCGTGAATACGGTCTTGGGAGCCTTCGCCTTTCAAGAGCTATTTCATGCCAACTTTTTTCTGGCCTTATTGGTCATGGTGATGATTCAGGTGGTTGTAGCCGTTTACGGCTACAACATGATTCACCTGGTCGAACGCTGGCTGGCCATCGTTCTTACCCTGGTGTTCATTGGAGTGTCTTGGTTTGCCTTTACCCATGTTCCCTATCAAGTGGCCTATAACCCACATGCTCCCGTAGCTTTAGGCATAAGCGGGGGCGTCATTGAAGCGGTTGGCCTGGCATTTTCCTATCTCATGGGTTGGACGGTATACGCCTCCGACTACACACGCTATCTGCCCGAAAAAACCCCAGGCCGCCTGGTCTTTTGGAATGCCGCACTGGCCAACTTCATTTCCTGTGCCTGGCTAGAAATCTTAGGGGCGGGCCTGGCTCTCTTGCTTCCGGTATATGCCCAAAATGCCAACCCTACCTTGATGCTCAACCATGTTCATCCGAACTGGCTCGGGCCCATCGCTTTAGTGGCCGTCATCTTGGGTACGCTGACCGCCAATGTCCTAAACATTTATTCCGGTTCGCTATCGGCGCTGGTGGTCAACATTCCCCTAAAGCGATGGATGGCGGCCGTCGTCGTGGGCGTACTAGGGGGGATTCTGGCCTATATCGGGCACCGCTCGTATTACGTGGGTTACGAGAATTTTCTTTTCCTCCTAGGCTACTGGCTGGCTCCCTGGGCGGCAGTGGTGCTAGTCGACTACTTCGTCATTTTTCGAAGCCACTACCCTGTGGAACTCTTCTATGATCCCCGGCGAATCGTCAGTCGGGGTTTTTGGGCATGGGCGTTAGCGATTGTGGCCTCGGTGCCTTTTTTTAACCAGACCCTCTACCTGGGCGCCTTTGCAAAGCACTTCCCTCAATTTGGCGATCTCAGCTATTACGTTGGTTTTGTCGTGGCGGGTCTTTTGTACTGGCTCTTCGCTCGCGAACAACGGGTGGCCCTAGAGCCCTCTTGAACCGAAGGGCGTATCCGTTTACGCAACCAAACTGGTTGCTGCCGACTTCCATATTTTGTCGTAAAATAGGAACCGCTTCGGCCATGAAGGAATCATGAGTAAAGCGAGGG
This sequence comes from Bacillota bacterium, assembly GCA_021797635.1. Taxonomy (GTDB): domain Bacteria; phylum Bacillota; class Sulfobacillia; order Sulfobacillales; family Sulfobacillaceae; genus JAJZZI01. The sequence goes on from JAJZZI010000048.1 coordinate 13,543, forward strand.
AATCCAGTGCACGTACGGCCCTATCGCGCCCAAAGCGATTACCGGATGGTTTTGGACGCGCAATGTGATCTGTATCAGCTGAATTTTCCTCGCTTCGTGTGTACGGCAGCGTTTGTCGCGGAACAGGCGCAGAGGTTACGACAGGCGCATCGCCGACCGTTTGAAAATGGGCTCTTTGTGCTCGATGACGAAGGCCAAACGGTCGGCTTTGTATGGGTCGTCATGCGTATGGATCTGCAGGGTGCATTTGGCTCCGTGGATCAGATCTATCTCCGTGAAAGCTATCGTGGACGCGGCTTGGGACGGCTGTTGATGGACCAAGCCCACCAGTTCATTATTAATCAGGGTGTCCGTGTGGCCAGACTGTACGTGACCGAAGGCAACCAAAGCGCCGTCAAGCTGTACCAAGGGGAGGGCTACCAGGTCACCCGGTTTGAGATGGAGCGGATGCTTGAATAGCATTAAGGGCATTTACAAGGTAAATGTGCGAGGAATGATGAAGATGCGAATTTGGGTCGTGGACGATGAGGTCGGAATCTTGCAGGTGATGGAGATTTTCCTTAAGAGGGCGGGGCACTCGGTTGAATGCTTCAACAGCGTGGATCAGCTGCTTCGGACCATCGCCCGCGAAGGTGCTGAGGTGCCGAATCTTGTGCTGATGGACGCGATGTTGTCGGGGCAAAGTGGGTTAGAGGTTTTAGAACGACTAGCATCGGAGTGGGGGCAACTGCCCACCATGGTGGTGATGTCTGGCGATGGTGACGTCGCAAGCAGGGTGCCACCGACGATGCACTGGCTTAGAAAGCCCTTTTCCTTAGACGAGCTGATGCGCTTGATCGATCGCCTCAACTCGGCTTAAGCTGCGTAATGGATGTAGCGTCAGAGAAAATTGCACGCCTTGCTTGCTAAGCCTGGTCAATCGTGATAAGGTCAAAAGGAAAGATCTTAGGGAGTGAATCGTCCTCGTTGCTTATGATTGACTAAAGCCCCGTTCGGATGGATAGGATAGCGAAAACGGCCTCCATGGTCTTTTCACCCTAAGGCGCAGATACGACGAGCTCCAGGCTTTTAGCCAAATCTCCGAAATGCCCCCACATATGGGACGACCCAAAAGAGTTCGGGCCTGCATCCATTGATGGCGCAGTATTTCCCTGGTCGCTTAGCACCCGGTTTTTGTTCCAATCGTTCGAGCACAAAGATTTGCATATCTTTTGACGTTCTGTTCAGACGTGACAAGGAGGATTATCGCCTACATGGTAGGGGAAGAAACTAAAAATGATGAGCTGGCAAGTAAACCTGCGCCCAAAGCACGCACCCGGAAGAGCCCGAAGCAAACCAATCTAGAGTCCCAAGCGTCGACGTCAGAAGTTCCGGTGGCGGATAAGCCCAAGGCGAGCCGAGGGAGAAAACCCAAAGTGGCCACGCCGGCGGAGGAAGTTGAGCCCAAGCTTGAGCCAGAAAAAATGCAGAAAACGGACGAGGTCAAAACTCCAGCCAAACGCGGACGTCGCACTAAAGCCAAAGCAGAAGCTGTGGAGCAGTTGAGCGTGAGTGAAACTGCTCCGTCGGCTGAGGCGGAGCCTAAAAATTCCGAGGCGCCCACGGCGGATAAGCCCGAAGGGGCGCTGACTGCCGCCCCGGCCAAAGAGGCGACGTCGCCTTCCACCGAGGAGGTTAGCGCCCTGAAACCAGCGCCTGTGGAATTGCCGACGTCGAAAGCGGAGGCCGATCGGGAGTCTACACCGACGCGGCGAGCGAATAAGCGTCTGGATGATAAGAAAAATTCCGTGCCCGAAGTACGCGAAGTGAGTCGCCCGTTTGTTCCTCGGCGTGAGGACCGGCCCTCCCGGCCTGTCCCTCAGAAGCCCCTGCCGAGTGCGCTGCCGCTAGCGCCGTCTTCTCCAGCCGGCGTCGCTCCCACCAGTCCTGTTCCGGTGGCTTTGCCCGTTCCTCAACCTCCGGCCCCCGCCAGCGCGGCCCCTCGACCTCCACGTGAAGTACAAATGTCGATGACCCAACTTGAGGCGATGACGCTCTTGGATCTATATAAATTGGCCAGGACGCTCAATATCGAGAACTTCCGGGCGCTGCACAAGGGGGAACTCATTTGGGAAATTTTGAGAGCGCGCACGCACAAGGATGGTTTTATCTTTGCGCAGGGATTCTTGGACATCGTCGGAGACTATGGTTTTCTACGGCCTACCGATTTTCAGCGCAGTCGTGAAGATGTGTACGTTTCGGCCTCCCAGATTCGACGGTTTGACCTTAGGGCTGGCGATCAAGTGTCTGGACAGGCGCGTCCGCCCAAGGATGGCGAGCGATACTTTGCCTTATTGCGGGTGGAAGCGGTGAATGGCGTTTCCCCCGAGAAGTCTGCCGAAAGACCCGATTTTGATGCGCTCACTCCAATTTTCCCCAACTCCCGTTTCCACCTTGAAACCACGAGAGAAGAGTTGGCCAGTCGGCTGGTGGACATTGTGGCGCCGATCGGTCGCGGCCAGCGTGGACTCATCGTCGCTCCACCCAAGGCGGGGAAAACGGTGCTCCTCAAAAAATTGGCCAATGCCATTGCCAAAAACGATCCGGACACCCATCTCATGGTGCTGCTCATCGATGAACGCCCCGAAGAGGTCACCGACATGCAGCGTTCCGTTCGCGGTGAGGTTGCCAGTTCGACGTTTGATGAACCGCCCGAAGATCATATCCGCGTAGCCGAAATGGTTTTGGAGCGGGCCAAGCGTTTGGTGGAAACGGGACGCGATGTGGTCATCTTGTTAGACTCGATTACGCGCTTGGCCCGGGCCTACAACCTTACCTTGCCGGCATCAGGCCGCACGCTCTCCGGAGGAATGGATCCGGCCGCGTTGCATAAACCCAAGCGATTTTTTGGGGCGGCTCGGAAAATGGAGGAAGGGGGAAGTTTGACCATTTTGGCCACGGCCTTGGTGGATACGGGATCGCGCATGGACGATGTGATCTACGAAGAATTCAAAGGCACGGGCAATATGGAGCTGCATTTGGACCGCAAGCTGTCCGAGCGGCGCACTTTCCCAGCGGTGGACATCAAGCGATCGGGTACTCGACGCGAAGACCTGCTCTTGACTCCCGAGGAACTCGATGTGATTTGGGGAGTCAGAAAGGCCATTCACAACATGGGCAACCAAGAAGCCACCGAACTGCTCTTGCAAAACCTTAAACGCACGCGTTCCAATGGGGAGTTCTTTAAGATGTTTATTGCCTCTCAGGGAGCCAACTAGTGAGTGGTGGTTCGGGGGGAGAGGGGTCCGTCCTGGTCGTCGACGACGACGCCCACATTCGTGAACTATGTGCGTTATACCTCGTCAATGCGGGATTTCGGGTCAGCCAAGCTGGCGATGGCGACCAGGGCTTGGCATTGGTGGAACGCGATCGTCCGGATTTGGTTGTGCTCGACGTGATGCTGCCGGGGATGGACGGCTGGGAGGTGCTGGGTCGCATTCGCCAGCAGTCGACATGGCTTCCCGTCATGATGCTGACCGCCGTCGGTGATGAAGCTGACCGCATCGCCGGCCTGGAGATGGGGGCCGACGATTATCTCACCAAACCCTTTAGTCCTAAAGAAATGACGGCGCGCATCAAGGCGATATTGCGCCGGGCCTCCTTAGTGATCCCTCAGGGCCAGGAACCCTCCTTGGTGTTTGGCCCTTTAATCATCGACCCCAAAATTCATCGGGCCACGGTGGATGGTCAGGAGATTGCGCTAACCCCAAAAGAATTCGAACTGCTCTGGTTCTTGGCGTGTCACCCTCAGCAGGTATTCGAGAGAAACCAACTATTGGACCGGGTCTGGGGAATCGACTTTTTTGGAGATGGGCGAACGGTCGATGTGCATATTACTCGGCTGCGCCATAAATTGCAAAAGCATCATGGACCTGATAAATATCTGGAGACGGTGTGGGGACTTGGATATCGCTTTAACCCCAGTGCAGCCTGGAGTGGCGACGCCAACGATCTGAGTCCGTGAAGATTTTAGACTGGGTGCGGCGGTTTTGGCAAAGAATTTCAGTGCGCCTAGTCGTGAGTCATGTCTTGGTGGCTCTCATTGTTATGGTAGTGGCGTTGGGAATTACGGGGTTGACGGTGCGGCGTTATCTCATCAACGACCAATTCCATACGCTAATGACGAGAGCAGTGGAAATGTCGCCGGTGGCCGTCGACGTAGTCCAGGGAAACTTGTACGCGGGCCCCGCGGAGTTGGTCATCCAAGTGCTAGAGGGCACCTTGCGCGCCCGGTTAGGGATTTACGACCATCGCGGCTTGGCGCTTTTGATCACCAAGGGATTTCCCCCAGTCATTCCACCCAACGTGCTGGCGCAAGCCACCAGCCATGGAACGAGTTGGCAAGGCCTGGTGCATAGTAAGTCGAGGGTGCTGGCCGCCGCCGTGGTTCCGTTGGTACAAAATCAGGAGATTGTCGGGGCCTTTGTGCTGGAGGCTCCGTTGTCTGGAGCCACCAGAACGGCTTGGTCGGTGACCAGCTTGGCGTTTGTGGCCGAGTTAGTGGCCGTGGTGCTGGCTGCCTTGGTCGCCTACTCGCTAAGTAAGCGATTGTCCTGGCCCTTGGTTTCCCTGCGCCAAAGCGTCTCCGAGATGGGACCCGATCGCTGGCGCGAGCCTATCGAACTTCAGGGATCGCTTGAGGTCGAAGAATTAGCCAGAGAGTTCAACCGGATGCAAGAACGGATTCACCACCAAATGGTCAGTCTGGAGCAGGAGAAGGCTAAACGGGATGCTTTGTTAGGACATGTTACCCACGACCTGAGAACGCCGCTTACCTCGATTCGGGGGTTTTTAGAAGCGATTCGCGATGGAGTGGTCGATGGACCGGCCCAGGCTAGAGCGGTGAACATTGCCCTCGAAGAAACGCTACGGCTACAGCGTCTGGTGAACCGTTTATTAGATGCGACCCGAATTCAAAGCGGAACCGCGCCCAAATATCCCTTGCCGATTAACGCTTGGATTAAAGATACCCTAGAGCGGTTAGGACCGGTGGCAGGGGCCAAGGAGGTGACCTTGGCCTGGGTCCCCACCGAAGAAGATGCCTTCGTCACCGGGGTTCTCGACCATCTGGTCGAGGCTCTCATGAACGTGCTCGACAATGCCATCAAATGGGCTCCGCGGGGTTCGGTGGTTGAGGTGCAAGCTCGGTCGGATGCCAAAGAGGTTCTGGTCTCGGTGCGTGATCATGGCCCGGGCATCTCCACCGAGATTCTTCCCAAGGTTCTGGATCGGTTTGTCACGGGAGACCCGTCGCGAAGTGATTCCAGCGGCCTGGGACTGTCGATCGTGGCGGATGTGGTCGAGGAACACGGGGGCCAGGTTCGGGTCTCTAATCATCCTGAGGGCGGGGCCTTGGTGGTCTTGATCTTGCCTCGAAGTGACGTCCGCCCTGATTGAGAGCCTGTGTTAAAATATGGGGGACATGATTTTTCGGTGCCAAGCGGATACGAGGAGATGGTATTAATGGGACTTAACGAGGGAGAGCAGTTTCCAGACCTGAACACCCAAACGCATCAAGGACAAGCCTTTAGTCTCAGTGGGTATCGAGGGCAAAAAAATGTGGTCTTATATTTTTATCCCAAGGATCTTACCCCAGGCTGTACCCGTGAGGCTATCGATTTTGATCGCAAGCTAGAGCAATTTGGCGAGTACGACACGGTGGTGGTGGGGGTGAGTGTTGACCCCAAATCGGATCACGAGTCATTCAGTGCGGCCTGTGGCTTGCACTTCCCATTATTATCCGATACGGACCGCACGCTTTCTCGGCAGTTGGGAATCTTAAACGAAAAGGGAACCTATGCGAAGCGGACGACGTTTGTGATCGACAAGACAGGCAAAGTTCGGAAGATTTTTCACGTCACCCAAGTCGACGGGCATGTTGATCAGGTGCTAGAGGCGGTAAGCAGCCTTAAGCCTTAGTCGACCACCCCGGATCGGCAAAGCGTCTACCCGGGCAAAGGGATGTCAGGGGCAAAGATCCACCGGGTGGGGGACTCTTGATTAGTTTGTGATTTTTGCTACACTAGGTAAGGCATATGAACCGAATTCGGGAATTCGTGCATGAGAGAAGGTGACGGCGTGAAGGCAGATATTCATCCTAAGTATGCGCGTACCACGGTAACCTGTTCCTGTGGGGCGGTGTATCGGGTCGGCTCGACTCGGTCGGATTTGCGCATCGAGGTCTGTGGCAAGTGCCACCCGTTATACACGGGACAACAGCGTATTGTTGATACGGCGGGCCGAGTGGAACGATTCAAACGGCGCTACGGGCTCCAATAAAGGGAGTAAAACAGAGCCTAAGGCTCTGTTTTTTTTAGTAAGAGAAGGACAGGGGAATGGTGGCGATGGACGAAACCATAAGACAACGACTCGAGGAAATTGGTTCGCACTATGAGGCTCTCGGTGAAGAACTGTCGCAACCGGAGGTGGCAAGCGATCCCGATCGCATGCGTCGCATTGGACAAGAGATGGCCAAGTGGGAAGCTCTCGTGCTGACCTACCAGAGATATCGAGAAATTCTAACCGAGATTGACACCGTGAAGGATTTGGCGCGTCAAGGTGATGAAGAGACGAGACTTTGGGCGACGGAGGAAATGAACCAATTTAAACTCGATGCGGATCGGCTTGAAGGGGAGCTCGTTTTGTTGTTGCGGCCTCGGGACGCGAACGACGAGAAGAACGTCATCGTGGAAATTCGTGGCGGTGCAGGCGGCGACGAAGCCGCTTTGTTTGCGGCCTCACTCTATCGCATGTACGCTCGCTATGCCGAGCGCCAGCAGTGGAAGACGGAGATCTTGTCGTCGAATCCGACGGATATTGGAGGATTTAAAGAAATCATTTTCATGATTGAAGGATACGGGGCCTTTAGCCGTTTGAAGTTCGAACGGGGCGTGCATCGCGTACAACGTGTCCCCGTGACCGAGGCTCAAGGCCGCATCCACACCTCCACGGTGACGGTCGCGGTGATGCCCGAAGCGGAAGAGGTGGATGTGGAGGTGGATCCTGACGATTTGCGCATCGATACCATGCGATCGAGCGGCGCGGGGGGACAACATGTCAACAAAACCGAGTCGGCGGTTCGCATCACCCACCTGCCCACTGGGATCGTGGTTTCCTGTCAAGATGAAAAATCTCAATTAAAAAATCGAGAAAAAGCCATGCGCGTGCTAAGAGCTCGGCTCAAGGCGCTTTACGACAGTGAGCGCGAGAAGGATTTGTCTGACCAACGGAAGAGTCAGATTGGCACGGGCGACCGTTCCGAACGCATTCGCACCTACAACTTTCCTCAGGGACGGGTTACGGATCATCGGGTCGGAGTCACCTTGCATCGCTTGGAAAGCGTCCTCGATGGCGACATCGACGAACTCATTAGCGCTTTGGCCGCCCAGGAAGAGGCCGAACGGATGCGCGAGGCCCGTTAGCCGTGGAGGCCGCGACGCGACGTGTCATTCAAGAGGCCACCCGGGTTTTGCGTGGAGCGGGGATTGAAGAGCCCGAACGAGAGGTCTATCGGATTCTTAGTTTGACCTTGGCCCCGATGACGACGATGGAGGCCTTTTGGACGTCTCCCTCCGCCTCGTTGACGGCGGAGCAAAGTGAGCGTTTTCAACAGTTGATTTCCCGCCGCGCCCACGGGGAACCCTTCGCCTATCTTAGCCAAAGACGGGAATTCTTCGGTTTAGACTTGTTCATTCCGCCTGGCGTGCTGATTCCCCGCCCTGAAACCGAGGACCTGGTCGAAGCGGTGTTAAGCGCCCATAGCGGTTCGGAAAGCCTGACCGCCCGCGATGTCGGCTGCGGTAGTGGAGCTATCGCCTTGGCGCTGAAGAAATTTCGGCCAGACTGGCAGATTTGGGCCACCGACCTGTATTGCTGGCCGCTGATGGTGACCATGATCAACAGCTATCGCTTGCAGTTGCCACTGCATTGCTGGCGAAGTGACCTGCTTGGCTCGGCTGTCGATGGGCCGCCTCGAAAGGTTGCACCGGGTGGCCGATACGATATTATTTGTGCTAACCTGCCGTATGTGAGTCGTGAAGATGTGCATCGTATGAGCGGGGAGACGAAGTTCGAGCCCGAGCATGCACTGTACGCTCCCGATCACGGCTTTGCCTTGCTCGAACGGCTGGTACGCGAGGCTCCAGCGTGCTTGGCGGACGGTGGCAGCCTGTTCTTGGAAGTAGGAGCCGGTCAGGCGGATAGGGTGTATCATCAAATGCGAGCTCAGGGCTTCTTGCAGGTAGAAAAACTTCGAGATCTCTCAGGTGTGGACCGTATCGTGGTGGGCTGGTGGGGAGGGAGCGAAAATGGCAGAATGGTTGTCGGCGCGCACCCTTAGACAATGGTGGGCGAGCGGGCGGCCGATGACCGTCATCGACGTGCGCTTGGGCACGCCGAGCACGATGCCCGGAGCCATCCATATTCCGGTGACGGACTTGGAGGACGAACCCAGAAAGTTTCCCGACGATCACGACCTTGTGGTGTTTTGCCAATACGGCGGCCGCGGCAGCGACTATGCTGCCGAGGTGTTAGAGGAGCAAGGGTATGGCCGGGTCTATAAGTTGACTGGCGGGCTTGATGCCTACCTCGCGCTGTCTCATGATGAAGGCGAACTGGGAGCACGCTCATGAACACAGTGGTCGCTAAAGCCAGCGCCGACCAAGTCGAGCGGGCGGCTCGTCTCTTATCGCTGGGCGAATTAGTGGCCTTTCCTACGGAAACGGTGTATGGATTGGGGTGCGATGCCTTCAATGATCAGGCGGCACAGAAGATTTTTGAGGTCAAAGGGCGCCCGGCGGACAACCCCCTCATCGTGCACGTACTCGATTGGCCGATGCTCCTGGAGGTCGCCGAGGCTCCGCTGCCCACGTGGGCCATCCAGTTAGCTCGTCGGTTTTGGCCTGGACCGTTAACCTTGGTGATGCCGAGCCGAGCGTCACTCTCGCCCAGGGTTCGTGGTGGCCTGAACACCGTGGCGGTAAGGATGCCCAGCCATCCCGTGGCTCGAGACCTCTTGCGGGCACTCGGTCGTCCGATTGCGGCGCCCAGCGCTAACCGGTCGGGCCGGCCTAGCCCCACGGATGCGAGGGCGGTGGATGAAGATTTACGGGGGAGGATCCCCCTCATTCTAGACGGGGGACCGAGCGAGGTCGGACTGGAGTCGACCGTCGTAGACATTACTTTGAGCCCTCCGGCATTGCTCCGCCCTGGTGGCATCGGCCGAGAAGCGTTAGAGACGGTGGTTGGCCCATTGGCACCACCTACCCAAGGTGGACTTTCTCGGTCTCCAGGAACGAGGTATCGGCATTACGCGCCGAAGGCCCGTGTGGTCGTGCTGACCGGGGACGGAGACGCACTTCAAAGCCAACTCTCCGTGCTCGATCAGGGACCGGGCACGTTGGCGGTGATGGCCAAGGGTTCGGTGTTAGCCAAACTCGCAAAAGAACCGAGTAGATGTTTTAGCCTGGGGGAGACGGCCGAAGATGCCGCGAAAACTCTATTTCGAGGCCTTCGTGAGCTCGATCGCATAGATCCAGACTCGATTGCGGTCATTTGGGACACCGACCAAGGCATCGGTGAGGCCATACTCAATCGCCTGCGCAAGGCGGAGACTAAGCCAGAAGACACTTTGCTGTTTTTATGCAGCGGCAACACCTGTCGCAGTCCTATGGCCGAAGCTTTGTGGAACCAGCGCTATGCCCTGGTGTCTGCGTCTTCGGCCGGTCTGCTAGCCACATCGGGAGCGCCGGCAACGGAATCAGCCAAGCGAGCGGTGGCGCGGTTTGGAGCGTCTCTGGAAAACCATCGCGCGCGCCCCTTAGCCCGAGTGACAGACGAGCCGCTTATGGTCGTCACCATGACCGCCGACCAGGCTCAAGCTGCGCGACGGCTACGGCCCGAGTGGACCTCCCGCATCGCCAGTTTAAGCGAATGGCTCCACGAAGATTTCGGCGATATAATCGACCCCTACGGATCGAGTGACGAAGTGTATCAGGCGGTAGCAAGAAAACTGGACTCACTTTTGCCCCGCCTTTGGCAGGTGGTTTGGGATAGAATGTCGAAGGAACGGTGAGGATTAAATCTTAGGCGACATGGAGGGGATGGACGTGCGCATTGCTGTTGGTGCAGATCATGCGGGCTGGCCCCTCAAAGAGGGCTTGGTCCGGTTTCTGATGGACCGTGGCTGGGATGTTGAGGATTTTGGCACCTTTAACGACGAGAGCGTGGACTATCCCGACTATGCGGAAAAGGTGGGTCGGGCGGTATCTGCTGGCCATGCGGATCGGGGCCTGTTACTTTGCGGTACGGGGCTAGGCATGTGCATCTCTGCCAATAAAGTGGCGGGCGTACGCGCGGTGACCGCTAATGACTTGATGTCGGCGCGGCTGTCGCGAGAGCATAACGACGCGAACGTGCTGACCATGGGCGCCAGGACCACGGCGGCAGCCATGGCCGAAGAGATCTTGGCCGTATGGCTGGACACTGAATTTGTCGGAGGTCGGCACCAACGCCGGGTAGAAAAGATTCAGAATTTGGAGAGCCCTCAATTCTAAGGAGGGGCCGTGGGTGAAATGTTGACCGTGGTCCGCCACCCGTTGGCGAGGGTGCATCTGACCGCGCTGCGCGACGAGCACTCAGAAGCTGAGCAGTTTCGGCACCACTTGCTACAACTGACTCGCATCATGGCATACCTCGTCTTCAACCAGTTGCACGTGCAGACCGTATCCGTGACCACTCCGCTAGGTGAATCGGCCCAAGGCGCGGTCTTGGCGCGACCACCGGTTTTGGTGCCGGTCCTCAGAGCTGGTCTGGGGATGGTAGAGGGCCTCATCGACCTTGTCCCGGGTGCGGTCGTATCGCATCTGGGACTGTACCGGGATGAAAAGACCCTAACCCCAAAGCCGTATTACAAAAACTTTCCCGAAAGCGCTCGCCTGTGGCCATTCTTCATTCTTGACCCTATGCTGGCCACTGGGGGCTCGGCGATAGAGGCCATTGATTATCTTCGCTCGGAGGGAGCCGAGGAGATCGTTCTGGTGTCCATTATTTCGGCGGTGAGCGGGATCGAGCGCGTGTTTTTGCACCATCCGAGCGTGCCCATCTTCACGTGCGCCGTCGATGAGAAGTTAAATGAGCGCGGCTATATTCTGCCCGGATTGGGGGATGCTGGTGACAGACAATTCGGGACCGGTCTCTGATCGGATCTGACTATTGTGAACCATGTCAGCTTTGCTTATAATACTCCGGGGGATAGTGTACCTGGACCGTGTCTTGGTGACGAATCTCGTCGAATGCGGTTAGGTTCGCCATGGTGCCCACCGAAGCCCTAGTAATAAAAGGACGTCGATGGGGCTTTTTGTGTGAGGCGGAGGTTATGGATAAATCCAGGCGACGGATGTCTCGAACAGTGGCCGTGGCTGCGGCGGGTGGAGAATTGGTATTTGCAGTCACCGCAGGCGTGTTGTTTGGGCGATGGTTAGACCATCGATTAGGTACAACCCCGTGGTTGACGGCAGGAGGGGTGCTGGTGGGATTCACTCTGGGCACCTGGGCACTATACCGGGCCGTGACTCAGGAGTGATGCGGGTCGATCGGTCCTACCGGACCGTGCGTGGCGGGATTGTGATTCTCGGAGTTGCCAGCCTGTTGTTGACCTTTATTCCGGTAGCAAAGGATTTGGCCTGGTCGGCACTGTTGGGTCTCTTATTAGGTGGGTTGAATTTTCACCTCCTTTTGTCTGGGCTGCGTAGGGCGCTAAGATTGCATCCGGGCACTGCTCACGGATCATTTCAAGTGGCGAGCTTCTTTCGTTTAGTAGTGGTTGGAGGCTTGCTCTTATGGGCGGCAGTCCAAGGCCCGCGGTTGCTCGCTTGGCCCGTGCTAGGGGGATTTTTTCTGCCGGAGATTCTGTTTTTTATTGAGTTTTACCGAGGAGCGAAGGAGGAGTCCCCTTGATTTGGCATATTGGCTCGATTGCCATCGACGGGTCTGAAGTGATCTATACCTGGATTGCTATTGTGATAGCTGGCGCCGGACTGACCCTGCTGTCGCGAAGGGTGACCGCGGGAGCCCCGGGTGTGGCTCAAGGGTTGTTAGAGTCTGTGTTTGAATTCATCGCAGATTTGGCCAAGACCAGTTTCGACCCCAACCGCGATCCCTTTCTCTATGAGCTCTTGATTTTCTTATTTACCTTTTTGGTGGCTGCCAATTTTGAAGGCATGATACCTATCGTGCATTCAGCTACTTCGAATCTTAACCTAACGGCGGCGCTGGCTTTGTCGGTGTTTATTCTGATTCAGATTTACGGCGTCAGATCGCATGGTCTGTCCTATTTCAAGCATTTTATGAAGCCGTTCCTTCCGCTTCTTCCGATCAATATCATCGAAGAGTTTTCGAAACCGCTGACACTGGCCTTCCGTCTCTTTGGCAACATTTTGGTGGGCGATATTTTCATGCAGCTTATTAGTCGCTTCCGCTTAATCTTGTTTGTTTTCGGCGGATTCATTGCAGCCTTTGTGTGGTGGGGATTCACCGCGTTTGTGGATGGGATACAGGCGTTCATCTTTATGGTATTGACCATGGCCTATGTCGGTCGCGCCATGGCGGATGAATAGCCGTCTAACAACTTGGAGGTAGAGAACGAAGATGACACTGATGGATCTAACTAGCGCTCGAGCCATTGGAGATGCAATCGGATTCGGGGTTGCCGCCGCCGGAGGCGCGGTCGGAGATGGGTTGGTGGCCAGCCGCCTCATTGAAGGCGTGGCCCGCCAACCAGAAGCGCAAGGTCGGTTAATGCCGCTGGCCTTTCTATTCATTGGGTTGGTAGAAGCACTTCCGATCATCGCCTTGGTGTTATTCTTGGTGCACCTAATCGGTTAATCCGGCTAATACGTTCGCCCGCCTACGGGAGAAAGGGAGGAGCCGAAATTGGGTCAGTCGGTGTCACTGAGTTGGCAGATGGTGGTTATTGAACTGATCTCGGTGATCTTGTTGTTTGTATTTCTGCGTCGATTTGCCTTTCCCAGCATTATTAAAGCCATGCAGGACAGGGCGCGTCGCATCCAAAGCGATTTGGATACGGCCGAAGCGACAAGACGCGAAGCCGAGGAACTCAAGGCCCATCTAGAGCAAGAGGTAAAAGAAATTAAGTTGCGAGCCGAGGAAACCCTTACTCGAGCCATCAAAGAGGCGCAGGCTGAGAAGCGGTCGATTCTTGACGAGTCGCATCGGGAATCAAAACGGATTATGGCGGAGGCGGAAGCGGAGATTGCCCGTCAACGCCAAGCGATGGTGCAAGAGGTGCGCCAGCAGGTGGTGGACTTGTCCTTAGAAGTGGCCGAGCGAGTCATACGGGAACGGATTGATCAAACGGACCGCAAACTGGTCAACGACTTTGTGGACCGCTTGGGGGTGCCGCAGTGACCGCTCAGAGTGTGGCCCGCCGTTATGCCGCCGCCCTGATGGCGGCCAGCCAAGCTCCGTTAGATGATGGGCTGGACCGCCAACTTGCGGAATTGGCGCAGACGCTCACTTCGAGCGAAGGACGGTTGTTGTTTTTTAATCCGACCATATCGGCATCCGCCAAGCGAGCACTCGTGCAAAAACTGGTGGGCGAGAGCGACATTTTGTATCGATTTCTAGCGGTTGTCATCGAACATGGTCGTGAGCAGTTAATTGAAGAGGTGGCTCGGGCGTTTCATCACCTGGTCTTGACTCAGGCGGGATACACCGAGGCGGTGGTGGAAACAGCACGGGTCTTGGATACTGAAGAGCAGGAATTAGCTCGAATGGCTTTAGACCGCTTTTTAGGCAAGAAGTCCTGGCCCACCTTTCAGGTGGAGCCTGCCCTGATTGGCGGCATTCGGGTACGATTTGGTGACCGCATGATTGACGGCACGGTGGCTGGTGACCTAAGCAGACTACGCAATCTCTTGAGCCAAGCGAATCAAAGTGAGGTGTCCCCATGAGACCAGAACCCGAAGAGATAACGGCGATATTGAAGACCCAAATCGAAAAGTTTGGGCAAGATCTCGAAATATCCGAGGTCGGCACGGTGCTGGAAGTAGGAGATGGTATTGCCCGCATATATGGACTTAGCGAGTGCATGGCGGGCGAAATGCTATCCTTCGAAAATGGCACCTCGGGACTTGCCCTGAACTTGGAAGAAGACAATGTAGGGTGCGTGATTTTAGGCGACGAGGTGGGCATCAAAGAAGGCGACCGCGTACGCCGAACCGGGCGTGTGGTGGAGGTGCCCGTGGGGGACGCCTTGATTGGCCGGATCGTGAATGCTCTGGGTCAACCCATCGACGGCAAGGGCGAACTTTTGACCAAAAAGCGTAGAGCCGTAGAGAGTCCGGCACCGGGTATTATTGAGCGCCAGCCCGTCAAAATTCCCTTGCAGACGGGAATCAAGGCGGTCGACGCGATGATTCCGATTGGACGGGGACAGCGAGAACTTATCATTGGCGATCGTCAGACCGGGAAGACGGCGTTGGTGGTGGACACGATTTTGAACCAAAAGGGTCAGGACGTGATTTGCGTCTATGTGGGAATTGGCCAAAAGGAGTCGACGATTGTCGGCCTCGTTCACACCTTGGAAGAACATGGCGCTATGGACTACTCCATTGTGGTTTCCTCGTCCGCGGCCGAGCCCGCTCCCTTGCAATACCTTGCGCCCTACGCAGGATGCGCCATTGGAGAAGAATTTCGTGATAGCGGTCGTCATGCCTTGGTGATTTATGACGATCTTTCCAAACACGCCGTGGCCTACCGGGCGATGTCCTTGCTGCTGCGTCGTCCTCCAGGTCGGGAAGCCTACCCCGGAGACGTCTTTTACCTTCATTCGCGTCTCTTAGAGCGGGCCGCCGCGATGAGTGAAGATCATGGTGGGGGGACGTTGACGGCATTGCCGGTGATCGAAACGCTGGCTGGCGACATTTCTGCCTATATTCCCACCAACGTCATTTCCATTACGGACGGGCAGATTTTCCTTGAAAGCGATCTATTTTTCTCCGGCCAGCGCCCCGCCATTAACGTCGGTCTCTCGGTGTCCAGGGTCGGATCGTCGGCTCAGATCGGAGCCATGAAAAAAGTCGCCGGTGGGATGCGCTTAGATTTGGCCCAGTATCGGGAACTTCAGGCATTTTCACAGTTTGGTTCCGACCTTGACAAGGCCACTCAGGCTCGCCTCTCGCGAGGTGCCCACACCGTCGAGATCTTAAAGCAGCCTCAGTATCAGCCAATGGCAGTGGAAGAGCAAGTGATCTCGATCTTTGCCGTCACCAATGGATATTGGGATGACGTTCCCGTTCCCGAAACCCGCCAGGCGGAACAAGACTTGCTGGCCTATATGCGGGAGCAGCATGGGCAGATCGTCGAACGGATTCGAAGAGAGAAGAAGATGGACGAGGCCCTGACTAAGGATTTAAGGGACGCCATTGAAGCCTTTAAGAAAGCGATGGTGTAGGGGTGGCCGGCGGCGGGTTGCAGGCACTCAGGCGAAGAATTCGTTCCGTTCAAAACACGGCGCAAATCACCCGGGCTATGAAGATGGTAGCTGGGGCGAAGTTGCGCCGGGCGGAGACGCGGGCTAAAAATGCGCATGACTATTTTGATGCAATTCAAGCCATCACCGCCCACGCCGTGGCCGGAACGGCTCTCCAGCATCCCTTGTTGGTCGAGCGCCAGGTTAAGACGGCGGCGATGCTCGTGATTAGCTCCGATCGGGGCTTGGCGGGGCCCTATAATGCGAGCGTGCTGCGCCAGGCGGTGCAGCATATGCGAAGTCGATCGGAGCACAATCATGTCGTGATGGTGGTGGGCCGCAAGGGACGCGATTTTTTCCGTTTCCGTGGGCAGAGACTGTTGGACGAGTTCGTGAATTTGGGCGACGAGCCTACCTATCGCCAGGCGCGGGTGATTGCGGATGCCATCACCGGGCATTACTTGGAGGAGACGGTGGATGTCGTCTACCTCACCTACATGAAATATATTAACGCCATGACGCAGACGCCTCGCACGATTCGACTGCTTCCTGTGGACCGGCCTGAGCAGGAACCTTCATCATCGGCGACGCACTATCTGTTTGAACCGGAAGCCGAAGAGGTGTTTGAAGACTTGTTGCCGCGGTATCTGGAAGTGATTGTCTATGGGGCGCTTTTGGATTCGAAAGCAAGCGAACAAGGTGCGCGGATGATGGCGATGGATTCGGCATCCAAGAACGCGGAAGAGCTCATTCGAAAGATGATATTGGAGCGAAACCGCTTGCGTCAAGCGGCCATTACCCGCGAAATAGCGGAACTAGTTGGCGGCGCCGAGGCGCTCACCTAAGCAAGGAGGGTTAATTTGGCTGGCAGTGGCAATGAAGGTCGTGTGGTGGAAGTGTTAGGACCGGTGGTGGAGGTGGAGTTTCCACACGGGGAACTACCTGCCCTTTATAACGCGCTCAACGTGGTATCCGACCACCGTGGAGCACCGGGTGATGGTCCGGATACGATGAATCCTGGCGACCGGATCGATCTGGCTTTGGAAGTCATGCATCACTTGGGCGAAAATCGCGTCAGTTGTATTGCGATGGCGTCTACGGATGGATTAGTCCGTGGCATGCGCGTGGTCGATCAAGGTGCGCCCATTCGCGTACCAGTAGGCGATGTGACCCTAGGCCGCATGTTCAATGTTTTAGGAAAGCCCATTGATGGCAAGCCTCAGCTGCAAGACGTCGAGACGCACCCCATTCACCGCCGAGCCCCGGAATTTACGGAACTGGCCGTGTCGACGGAAATTTTTGAGACGGGCATCAAGGTCGTCGATTTGTTGGCGCCCTATCCCAAGGGCGGCAAGGTAGGGCTGTTTGGCGGAGCTGGCGTTGGCAAAACGATTTTAATCATGGAGCTCATCAATAACATTGCCAAGCAGCATGGGGGCTTTTCCGTGTTTGCCGGGGTCGGCGAGCGAACGCGTGAAGGCAACGACCTCTATCAAGAAATGACCGAATCGGGAGTCATTGATAAGACCGCCTTGGTCTACGGCCAGATGAATGAGCCCCCCGGTGTGCGAATGCGGGTGGGATTGTCGGGGTTGACCATGGCGGAGTATTTCCGAGACCAAGAAGGCCGGGACGTTCTGTTTTTCATTGATAATATCTTCCGTTTTATTCAGGCGGGTTCGGAAGTCTCCGCGCTACTCGGCAGAATGCCCTCAGCGGTGGGCTACCAGCCGGTATTGGCCACCGATGTGGGCCAGTTGCAAGAGCGGATCACCTCGACGAAAAAAGGTTCGATCACCTCGATTCAAGCGGTGTATGTGCCCGCCGACGACTATACCGATCCGGCGCCGGCAACCACGTTTGCGCACTTGGATGCGACCACTAACTTGGAACGTTCGATCGCCGATAAAGGCATTTACCCGGCGGTGGACCCGCTAGCTTCGACGTCAAGAATTTTGGATCCTGCGGTGGTAGGTCAAGAGCATTACGATGTGGCGCGGGGAGTCCAAGCCGTGTTGCAGCGCTACAAGGAACTCCAGGACATCATTGCCATCTTGGGCATGGATGAGCTGACCGATGACGATAAGCTAACCGTCGCGCGCGCCAGGAAGTTGGAGCGTTTTCTCTCGCAACCATTTTTTGTGGGCGAGCAATTCACCTCGATTCCGGGGCGGTACGTGCCCATTGGCGAATCGGTCCGCGGATTCAAAGAGATCCTGGAAGGCCGTCACGATGAGTTGCCGGAAATGGCCTTTTACATGGTGGGAACCATTGACGAGGCGATAGAGAAGGCCAAAAGCCTGTAGAATCGGAGGAATGACCATGGCCACCTTTCGATTGCGGGTGGTGACGCCGGAGCGTACGGTCCTGGACCGTGCCGTGCAGGAGATACTTACCCGTTCGGTAGAGGGGGAGCTGGGGGTTTTGCCCCGCCATATGCCCCTTATTACGCCTTTGGTGGCGAATGCCCTAACCGTCTACGTCGAGGACCAAAGTCCCTTTCATGTAGCGGTGGCCGGAGGTTTTCTGGAAGTCAACGAGCGCGAAGTATTAGTGTTAGCAGATTCGGCCGAGCTTCCCGAGGACATCGACGTCGCTCGCGCAGAATCGGCTAGAAATCGGGCGCAAAGTCGGCTGGAACAGGGCGGGGAAGAGGTAGACGTGGCCCGGGCAAAGCGGGCGTTAGCGAGAGCCGAGAGCCGGCTGGCTGCGGTCGATCCGGGCCGTGCCCGGGGTGCGCCGAGCGTTTCATCCAAATAGCATACCAGGCTAAGCAAGGCGGTCCTCGCGCGAGCGATGAGGCCGCTTTTTTCGATCACCAAGCGCGCCCGCGCCCGGCGTATGAGATGCCTCTTGTCGTGGAACCATCTGGGAAAGATGGTTGGAGGGTAAACGGGATGCCAAGTGCTTTATGGACATTGGTCATGTCGGGGTTAATCGTGATCGGCGCGAAAAGTTCGGTTAGTCCATATGGGACCTTGGGCACGTTGTTTGACGCGACCAGAGCGCATGCCACCGGCTACACGTTAGATGGCTGGGAGCCGCTGACGGGCGCCGAAGACCATGTCTCGCTAGCGGGATTAGCCTCCCACGTGGCCCATCAAGCCCATGTCCGGGGAGAGGTGGGTCTGACCAAGGGCCCTGGCTTTCAAAAGGCCGAGGTGGTTCAAGCCAAACGCGGGATCACGACCGAGATGATGGTGGAGCGTCTGGCCTCGGGCGCCACCTATGTAGTGCTTCACCGGTCCTCAGGCTACGGATTTTATGGGATCGGCCAGGGTGTCCTTTGGGCTAAGAAACTTTTATCCCAAGAAGGTCATTCCGCTCACCTATGCCTAACTTTGGAAGGATATCTGCCAAACCTCTCCTCTTATCAGGAAAGAAAACGCATGGACGAGGCGTTCGCTGCGGTGCATGCAAGGGCGGTCACCAGCCGCCGCTTGTCCGCCCCCACCTTCGTATTGCAATCGGCCGACGTAATAGGACGGCCATGCCACCCCCTGCACTTGCAACTCGCCATGCACCGCGAGCCGTACGATGCGGTGACCAAGGTGCTGGTCGGCACCCCAGTGGTTACGGTGAAATACTAAAAACTGGAATAAGTGGTACGGATAGGGAATGAATGAGGAAAAAATTGGGCATCCTGTGCCTGAGCATGTCCCATCAAGTTGGACGGCTTAGGTCTCTGATGACAGTCGTCAAAGGAAGCGGGAGGACACATGGGCAACAGTCAGAAGACGTTGTGGCGGATACTGGCGGGAGTGGTGGGGGTTCTCGTTGTGGGAACCGGACTCACTCTGGCAATTCGCAGCGAACGCCGAGCAGTAAGCGTAAAAGCTGAACTGCACCAACAAAAGGCAAAAAAGGGCCGCGCGCCGAAGAGAAAGCGGCCAACTAAGAGTCATAAGGCGACGGTCCTACCGACGACCAAACCGCTGATGATGCCAGTTAGCGGGCGCATCCAGGCGGGCTTTGGTTGGCAATATTCGGGAGCGCAAAATGAGTGGTATTACAACCCGGGAATCACGATCGCAGCCAAGGCAGGAACCCCGGTGAAGGCGGCCTGGGCCGGTACCGTGGAACGGGTGCAAGCCCAGCCCGCAACCGGCGTGGAGGTGATGGTCAACGACGGAGGCAATTTTGAGACAGCGTACGCCCACCTGGGCAAGGCCAAGGTGCGCGTTGGTCAGAGCCTTCACCAGGGAGACGTCGTCGGCGTGGTCGGGCCATCTGACATCTATGCGCATCAAATCGGGGCACACCTTGACTTTCAGTTGTACCACTCGGGTCTGGCGTCCGATCCAGTCGCCTATCTGCATCCCTCATCGTAAGCCCGTTTAACATCGATGCCAGTGCCAGGGCACATGCCCTGGCATTTTCACGTACGCCCGGCCATATACTCAACCAGATTGCGGGGGGAGAAAGGGGCCGGAGCGGTGAAAGACCACATCTGGCAGCGTGTGGTAGATATAGGCAACTACATCCTCAAGAGTGGCGCTACCGTCCGCGATACTGCAAAAGTCTTTGGGGTCTCGAAAAGCACTGTGCATAAAGATGTCACGGAACGCCTTCCTAAGGTAAATGCTCAACTGGCAACCGAGGTCAAGAAGATCTTGGAGGTAAACAAGGCGGAAAGGCATTTAAGGGGAGGGGAGGCAACGAGACAAAAATTTAGAATAAAGCATCCGGTTGCCTGACAGATCGATAGGCCGCCATCCGTCCGTCCAACAAGCTGTTCATCGAGTTCTCGCCACTCCTGAATGGCTTGTTGGGGTCGACGCACTTTGCGCTTAGGGCGCCAAGCACCGGGTTGTCGATTCCGCCTGAACCCTGTTCGGCGAGGCCAGAAGGTAGGTCGTTTCGCCCACTGGCTACTGGTTTTCTAGTTGCAAAAAAGCTAGGAGCGGACCCTCACCCCTTGGTAAGAATCGTCGCGGCTTACTCTAAGATCACCGGGGTTGGGAGGCGACTAGAGCGCTCCACCCGACTCAGGCGCGTCGTGCTTTGGCGTAAACTGGGGCAGATTGACGAGGGCAATGCCTAGGGCGATAAAGAGGCCACCAAGAAGAACCCCGGGAGTCAGGGGCTCTCCTAAAATAAGCCAACCCGAAAGTACCCCGAAGAAGGGAGCCAGGAACAAAAAAGAGCTGGTTTTGGCGGCGTCACCCTGTTGCAAAAGCCAGAACCAAAGGGAAAACTGCACGATGGAGGCCATGATGGCCAACCAGAGGATGAGGCCTAGCGAGGTCCAGGTGAGCACGAAGAGGGGCCGTTCCATCACCGTACTTAACCCTAAGAGGGCAAGGCCACCTATCAGCATTTGGTAGGCGGTTAAGGCCCACATATCAAATGCCGCTCCCCACCGTTTGATGAGCAGCGTGGCCACGGCCCACGAGAAGGCACCTCCAAGGCCAAGCGCCGTGCCCGATCGCATATGTAGATGAAGACCCAGGGTGATGAGAATTCCGACGAACCCCAAAACCACGCCAATCCACTGGAAGGCTCGGTAACGGGCCTTCCAAAAAATGGTGGCCAAGAGCACCACCATGAGCGGGTTGCTAAACGTGAGGATGGAGGACTCGCTGGCCGGAATCGTGCGCAGGCTGATAAAGATGGCGCCCATCACTCCGGTGGTTTGAAAGAGCCCGACGAGGGCGACTTGAGCCCATCGGCGAAGGCCTTGAGGGCGAGGGCGGTGGTGCGTTGCCGCCGCCATGATGATCCCGGCCAAGGTAAAGCGGATACCGGCGAGGAGCAAAGGAGAGACGTCTTGCAGTCCCAGTTTGCCAATGGAAAAGGACGAGCCCATTAGGGCGGTGGCGACCACTAACCCGGCAAGATAGCTTGGTCGGTTCACTCAGCTAGCCTTCCATCATAGGCCGTCCGAGGGCCTGCACAGAGCCTAAGATGCTGTGGTGTGATGGGTCCCGTATTCTCCCTGTCTTCCACGACCTACCCTGACCCCCTTAAAATCTCCAGAGCCGCCCTGTCGAGCGTCATCGGTAAAACGAATGCATTAGGCCATTTGCTGCAACTGCCTTTTAAGTCGCTGGCGGGCTCGTTGAAGCCGCTTTCGACTTCGTTCGTACTCCTTCCGTGACATGGTCGGCAGAGGACACCAGGTCAAAGCTAGGCGCTCGTCTGGGCTAAGCGATTGTAGCGCGTGGGCGAAATCGAGGAAGCATTCGGCCTCAGTGAAATTTTCGTCGCGCCCGCTGGCGTGTTTGAGAGACGATTCGTTCAGTCTCTCGTCTCGATTTCGTTGCTTTAGGTATTCCCGCCGGATCCGTTGATGGACGGTGTTTTTGGCATAGTCCGTAAAGGTGGTGCGGTGACGCCAGGGCTGATAGGCGAAGACTGACTCCCAAAGGGCCAGGGCTCCTTCGCCTTGTAGGTCGTCCACCTGGCCACCCAATCGACCGTATCGGCGGGCATCTTCCGCTATCTGGGGCCAAAAGTGGGCTACGAAGGCCTCTTGCAGCTCAAGCTGACCTTGTTTTAAACCAGTTAGTTGATCGTCCTGCCAGACCATTCGTGTCGATGGTGGCCACCCTGAGCAGGCTAATCGCAAAACGCCCCAGAGGGTGGAACGAAGGCTAGTTTGCGCGAGTGCACTCATGAACTTCCCTCCCGTGTACGGCTAATGTGATCGATCAGTCCGTAGGCCAATGCCTGCTCGGCGCTCATCCAACAGTCACGTTCGATATCCCGAGCGATTCGTTCCCGATCCTGACCGGTGTGATGTGCCAACAATTCTATCTCTACCTGCTTGGTTGCGGATAGCTCCTTGAGGGAAATTTCCAAGTCGGTTAGCTTTCCGTGCATTTCTCCGCTTATGCCAGGCTCGTGGATCATGATCCGACTATGGGGCAGGGCGTACCGGTGAGTCGAATTTCCAGCGGCCAACAACACGGCGGCCATGCTGGCGGCCAAACCGATGGCCACGGTGACGATGGGGGGCTTGATGTACTGCAAGGTATCATAGATGGACATGCCCGCGGTCGTGGAGCCACCGGGAGAGTCGATGTAAAGATTAATCGCTTCCGAGGCATTCTCGCTTTCCAAGAACAGCAGCTGAGCGACGACTAAGCTGGCCATGGTGTCTTCGATGGGCCCTGTAAGAAAGATGATGCGCTCTCGCAGCAATCTCGAGTAAATGTCAAACGAACGCTCTCCGTGTGCGGTCGGCTCGACGACCACGGGCACCAAATGATTGGACATGGGTTTCACCTCATCTAATCATTGTTCGTGATCGAGGAGCATCGGGACAAGCAAGGCCAGTAATTTATTGCGATCTAAAGTCGTCGAGACGGGCCCGCGCGAGTCAATCCCTATGGCGCGTCAGCATGGGCTAGGATCGTGCCACACGCCTACCACGATTTCTTGGTTTCGATGCCTTTTTAGGTTGGCAGCGGGTTTATCCTCCAGATGATTTGGCCTCGACCTACGCTATGCGAAGGACTTGGTTCGTTGGGAAATCCCAATCGAATGTGAAATATGGCATAATAACTGCGACGACCGTGGTGTTTTGGTTAAACGCGTTGATATGGTACACGATTTCGATGGTGGCTTGAAGCGGACCCATCTAGAGAACTTTTTGCTTATGCGGTCGTGCTAAGGTCTTGGAGGAACGACACGCGCTGTCTATGAGCTTGGGTATGGAGTCAAGGGAAAGGGGCTTTCAAGTCATGGTCTCCAGGGTCTTTGAGGGGCCGCCGGTCATGGTGCCAAGCCGATCGGCGATTTGGCTTAAAGGGTGGAGACGGTTTGCCGCAAATCGAGCAGCCCTGCTAGGCCTGTTGTGGCTTATCTTGTTTGGGGTCGTGGCCCTGTGGGGGCGCCAGTTGGCCCCCTATAGCATGCAGTATGCGAACCTCTTTGCTGGCAACGAGGGTCCAAGCCTGCTCCATCCCTTTGGCACGGATAGCCTAGGGCAAGACATGCTCACGATGGTCATGTACGGATTGCGCTATACCCTGGCAGTCGGGTTCGGCGCCACCGTCGTGGCCCTGGTGGTGGGCGTGTTCATCGGGTTGACCTCGGGAATGGCTGGACGCCTTCTGGATGAAGGGTTAATGCGTTTGACCGACTTTGTCTATGCTTTTCCTGGCTTCTTATTCGCAGCCTTTATTGTTGGAGCATTCCACGGTCAGACAGAAGTGGTCATCTTGGCCTTCGGACTAACTCAATGGGCAGGATTTGCGAGGCTAACCCGGGGATTGGTGCTGACCGTACGCCACTCGGAATTGGTGGAATCGGGACGGGCCATTGGTGCTTCGCGAGCTTTTATCGCCTTGCGCTACATTTTGCCGCAAGTGGTGAACAGTATTATCGTCTACACGGCTTTCGTAGCGGTCAACATCATCACCTTACAGGCCGAATTGAGCCTGTTTTATGGGACTGGACCTGCTCTGCCGCTCATCAGTTTCGGGCAGCTGATCAGCCAAGGCACCGCCGACGTGCTGGGATATTGGTGGTTGTTAGTTCTGCCCGTAGGCACTTTGATTTCATTGCTGGTCGCCCTGGTGGTGGTAGGAGAGGGCTTGCAGGCAGCCTTGAACCCGAAGGGAAATCGAATCCTATGAGCACGGTCTTAAAAATCGAAGACTTGGCAGTAAGTTTCCCCAGCACCGACAAAAGGATATTCGCCGTCAATGGTCTTTCGCTCGAAGTGGAACGTGGGGAGTGGCTGGGCGTAGTGGGCGAAAGCGGATCGGGGAAATCGGTCTCGCTGCTGGCCTGCCTTCAATTACTGACTGGAGATGCCCACATTGATAGAGGTCGAGCGTGGTTCGAGGGCAAAGACTTACTCCGGGTGAAGCGCAAGGCGATGCGGACCATCTTAGGCCGCAAGATCGGCATGGTCTTTCAAAACTTGGCCAATGGATTGGATCCGGCCATGCGCATCGGGGCCCAAGTCATGGAACCCATGCTCGCGCATGCCTTATGTAACAAGCCCGAGGCGCGCCGCCGGGCATTGAGCCTTCTTGCGGAGCTTGGGCTCTCGGATCCCGAGCGCCAGTTCGAGCGCTATCCCTTTGAACTTTCTGGGGGCATGCGCCAGCGCGTCATGATCGCGGTTGCCTTGGCCGCAGAACCAGAACTGCTGATCGCCGATGAACCAACCACCGCGTTAGATACCACCGTGCAGGTTCAAGTGCTGTCTGTCCTTCAAGCGGCATGTCGCAAACGCCAGATGACCGTTATTATGGTTACCCATGATCTGGGGGTGGCGACCAACGTGTGCGACCGGGTCGTCGTGATGTACGGTGGTCAAGTCATGGAAAACGCCGAGATCGACGCGTTTATTCAACGTTCGGTTCATCCTTACACCCAAGGATTGAAGGGTTCGATGATCCCGATCACCGGCTCGTCCGGCACCTTGCAGCAGATTCAGGGTTCCGCCGCAATTTTTCATCAAGTTCCCGTCGGATGCCCTTTCGCAGCGCGCTGTCCGCATGCATTCGAGCGTTGTCAAACGGAGCGGCCCAAGCTTGTTCGACTGGGTGCAGAGCATGAAGCGGCCTGCCATCTTGTCGATCAGGAGTGCGCTAATGTCGGATAGACCGTTTCTGCAAATCCAGCAAATTTCGAAGAGCTTTGCCTTAGGCAAGGCCCGTATTGACGCCGTCCGCGCCGTGTCGATGACGATTGCCGAAGGCGAGACATTCGGATTGGTCGGTGAGAGCGGGTCGGGAAAATCTACGCTAGGGCGATTGGCCATCGGTTTAATGAAGCCTGATGCCGGTTCGGTGAGGGCGTCGGGCGTCGATCTTGTCACTGCGTCGCCGGCCAAGCTGCGCGAGATGCGCAAATCCCTTCAGATTGTGTTCCAAGACGCCCAGTCCGCCTTGAATGGTCGGGTCAGTGTGGCTTCCAATATCATGGAACCGCTTGTGATTCACAACCAAGGAACACCAAGCGAACGGCTTAGGCGCATTGGCGGCCTTTTAGAGCGCGTGGGCCTGACCGCGGCGCATGGCCCGGCCATGCCGGATGAGCTTTCAGGAGGCCAGTTGCAGCGGGTGATGATTGCCCGAGCGTTAGCGCTCGGGCCAAAACTCTTAGTATGTGATGAAATTTTGTCGGCCTTGGACCTTTCGGTGCAAGCGCAAGTCTTAAGCTTGCTGGAAGATCTGCGCTTAACCGAGCATCTGGCCTATCTCTTTATCTCCCACAATCTTTCTGCGGTGAGTTACTTGAGTCAGGTCATTGGGGTGATGTATCTAGGCGAATTGGTCGAATGGGCGCCGACCAAGAGCCTTTTAGAAAAACCCGGTCATCCCTATACGAAGGCCTTGTTTGACTCCATTTTAGACGTGCCCGAGTCGAAGGCGGCCAGGAAACCGTTGACGATTCTTCCGGGCGATATTCCTTCGGTGATCGATAGACCCAAGGGATGCCCATTTCACACACGCTGTCCCTTGACCATGGACATATGTCGAACGGTGCCGCCTCAGTTAGTTCAGGTTGGCGAGCACCACCATGCGGCGTGCCATGCGATTCATGCGGCGGGCTGACCGGGTTCGGTGTAGGCCGCAACCGCAAAAAGGGAGGAGGATTTACCGGTGAAGTGGTACGTATTCCTTGGATACCGCTTAGTGGGCATGGCGCTGGTGCTCGCCGCAGTCGTGGCCGTGGCCGCGGCGATCAGCTTTTATGGTCAATTTAGCGGGCCTTACCATCCGGGCGAGGTCATCCCCCCCCACGGACTTTTGGTATTAGCTCGCTACATCGGTCAACAAGAGCGCGACATTCCATTAGATTTTAACTATCCCGGTGGCGTGTTTGTCACCGCTGTCAACAGTTCGCTGATCTTGATTTTTGGCTCAATTTTCTTAGCAGGACTGGTCGCCCTGCCTCTAGGGACCTATGCTGCCATCCATAACCGCCATTGGCTCCGTCACGTCGGTACCCTGGGTACCTTGACGGCGCAGGGGGTACCTCCCTACGTCATGTCCGTGGGCCTGGTATTCTTTTTTGCCACCCTTTGGCGATGGTTTCCTTTAGGCGGTTGGAACTCTCCCGCGAGTGTGGTGCTGCCCACGGTCGCGTTGGCTGCTGGGAATGTGGGCTACATGGCCAAATTCATGCAGGCGGGCATGACCGAGGTTTTGCAACAGCATTATATTGTGCATGCTCGCGCTCGCGGTGTGCCCGAATGGGCGGTCTTGCTTCGTCATGCGCTGAGGCCGTCTCTGGTGGCCACGGTCACCTTCTTCGGTCCACAGGCAGCCATGCTGATTAATAACATGCTAGTGATTGAGATCGTCTTTCAAATTCCCGGATTGACCACGATTTTAGGCGGCGGCCTTTCCGGCGGGGTGGGCAGCCCATTTGGACAAAGCCATACCGAGCTGGCCTTTTTCCTATTGGCCCTCATGGTCTTGGTGCTAAACCTTCTTATCGATATCAGCTACCGCTATCTTAATCCGTTGACGGCACGCTCGCTGTAATCATGGGCCGGGGTCTTCGCGTTGACAGATGGGGCGGCTTCTTTGTATACTCGGCACGGTATTTGTCGACGTAGGGGGTACGGCGGCAAGATGCGGAGGCCAAGATGACTAACGCGCCCGAAAGTGCGTCGGGAAGCGATTTTTGTTGATCGGGGTGACCCAATTGGGACAGGACTTTTTGTTTACGTCGGAGTCGGTGACGCGCGGTCATCCGGATAAAGTGGCGGATCAGATTTCGGATGCGATCTTGGACAGTATTTTGAGTCAGGACAGCTCGGCGCGCGTGGCTGCGGAAACGGTCGTGACCACGGGCCTTGCTCTCGTGGTTGGCGAGATCACCACGGGTTGTTACGTGGATATTGCCCGTACGGTAAGGGAAACCATCCGTGGGGTCGGATACACCCGAGCGAAGATGGGATTCGATGCCGACACCGTGGCCGTGATTACGTCGATCGATGAGCAATCGCAGGACATTGCCCAAGGAGTCGACCAGGCCCTGGAAACTCGAACGGGGGAAGACGAGGAGTTCGATCGCATCGGCGCGGGAGACCAAGGAATGGTGTTTGGTTTCGCCTGCAACGAGACCGATGAATTGATGCCACTTCCCATAAGTTTAGCGCACAGCTTGGCTCGGGCATTGGACCAGTCTCGGTTGAGCGGAGCGCTTCCGTTTTTGTGGCCGGACGGCAAGACTCAGGTCACCGTGCGCTATCAAGGCGATCGGCCGGTAGCCGTGGAGACCGTGCTGATTTCAACGCAACATCGCCCCGAAACGGGCTTGACGGAGCTTTCCCAAAGTCTGGTGGAGACCATTATCAAACCCACTTTGGGAGCCTGGTGGCATCCTAAAGTCCGGATCCTGGTCAATCCTACCGGTCGATTTGTGATTGGCGGCCCCCAGGGGGACTCCGGACTCACTGGCCGAAAAATTATCGTGGATACCTATGGAGGCTATGCCCGTCACGGAGGAGGCGCCTTTTCCGGCAAAGACCCGACCAAAGTGGATCGATCGGCTTCCTATGCTGCTCGTTGGGTCGCCAAGAACTTAGTGGCGGCAGGGCTTGCCGACCGCGCCGAAATTCAAATTGCCTATGCCATTGGCGTGGCGCGTCCCTTGTCGATCATGGTCGACACGCATGGAACGGGAAAGCTTTCCGATCAACGGCTCGCCAAGGTTGTGGAGGAGGTCTTCGATCTTCGGCCCCTGGCGATTATCCGTGCCTTGAACCTTGCCCGCCCGATCTACCAACAAACGGCAGCCTACGGCCATTTTGGGCGAACCGATGTGGACCTGCCGTGGGAACACACGGATAAGGTTGATAGGCTTAAGGCCTTGACCGCCCGTTCTTGAAGATGAGGAATTAGCTGAAGACCGCTGGTCGGAAATGAGCCAGCGGTCTTCAAGTTTTCTTGGTGAGCCAAGAAGATGGGCTTGCTATCCAACCTCTGCCGCGTCATGGTTGGGAGACGGAGATTCTCGATTGGGATGGGCTATCCCCATCCAAAATGCTTGATTTTCCTCTTATCAACAGACTTATCCCCATTATCCACAGATGAGAACGTGTCTGGTGCGCAAGAAAAGTTCAGATTCTGTTTGACTTTTTAGACGGCTGGTGCTATATTTACCAAGGTAGTCCCAGAAGTTGGGATGATTTACGAAGGGGGATATATTTGAGCATGACCGGAAGAGTCAAGTGGTTTAGTGCGGAAAAGGGTTACGGCTTCTTGGAGCGGGAAGACGGCGGTGATGTCTTTGTGCACTACAGCGCCATTAATGGCGAAGGTTTCCGAACGCTCAACGAGGGCGAGCGTGTCGAATTTGATGTGGTTGAGGGAGACCGCGGCCCGCAAGCCGCCAATGTAGTCCGACTCTAATTCGCACCAACCATCCGACATCCGTTTTTCAAGAGAGGGCCGGAATCTCCGGCCCTCTCTTTTCACCTGAAGACCTGCCTCCCCGTCCTTAAGGGCGGGGAGGCAGGTCTTTGGCCAAGTTAAAGTGTTTCTTCTTGAGATCGAGCCAACTGAATACCGCATTGCGAGCTAAGACATGCGCGGCCGCTCCGGTCCGAATGCGGGAATGGTCCTCTCGCCAGTTCACATCCCGTTTCCAAGGCGCCTTGTTCTCGAGCGCTCCATGGAGGCGAATCGCCTTCGAGGGTAACTCGGAGGGGTTTCGGCTACTTAGCCCCGCGACCGTTTCACATTGTTCCACAGTTCCCAACAGGCGCTGGCCTGATTGGATCGGCGGTGGGTGGCCTCGCCGTGACTTTTGCTCGATCAGGACTGACCATGATCCGCGACGGGGCACGTTGCCGGTTGGTTGTTTGTGGGCATGGCGGGCAACGCAATATCGCGTCTAAGGCATTCCGTTTGGCTTACACGAAGCTCTTTGTCCAGTAGCCTCTGTATAGAGGATTGGATCGTAGGGCCCGTACGATTTAGTACGTAGTGGCCCGTAGCCATCGGTGGGTTGACGGTGTAGATTTATAAGCCTACGATATGATCGATAAGACGAGTAAGATGATAACGGGAGATGGAATCATGCGACGAATTACGGTCATGTCTAGTAGGGGACAAATCGTGGTTCCCCTAGAGATTAGACGCCAGGTTAAATGGGACACGGGAACCCGGTTAGTCATTGAGTGGTCGGGCCAGTCCCCGCGTCTTGTGTTGTCGGCAGTCAAGGAGAGGGTTGGCGAGGTAGCCATTCCGCCCGCGGGAATATTACGGGATGTATATTCGGAAAGCAGAACGTATGTTGCACAACTACGTGCCGAGGCCGACCGGGATACGGTTTCGTGACGACGCTTTTGTTTGACACTTCTGTCTTCATTTGCCACCTCCGAGGGGAGGATAATCGCTGTAGCGAGTACTTGCAACAAGTGGTGTGGGGCACGCTGACGGGAATAATCTCCGTGCTCACGGTTGCGGAACTTTATGCGGGGGAAAGGCTATCCGAGGACGGCGAACGCGTGGTAGACGCTTTAATGCAGCCGTTTCAGGCTGTCGAGATTGGAAGTGACATTTCTATACAAGCTGGACGTCTTTTACGGCGCTGGAGGCGTTCACATGGCATCGGTGCCATGGATGCCCTTATCGCGGCGACCGCATTGGCCGAGGAGGTGGCGATTGTGACCCTCAACGCCAAGCACTTTAATTTTATTCCCGGGTTAGTCGTGTTAAATCCGGTGGCCGAGTAGTCGACCTAGCGTGGGTACCCTCGTCGAGGGAATTATAGATTGAGCGACCGTGGACTTGGACGCCCGCCGAATGGCGCTTACCGGTTTTAACCATAATGCTGCTTGGACTTGAGTGTGAATCAAATTCGTGGGGTACTAGTTGCTGCTAAGTCGGGCCTCCACACCTATCCCCAACGTTCCGAGCGCCTTGATGCTCTTAAGTGGAGCTGTACTCCAGGATTTCGGCATCATCCCTGTCGTGGGTGAGGCTCATACTTAAGCGCTCATTCTCGCATCGGAGAATCGAAGCTAGGCCCATCACACCTGGCTCGACACACACCTTGTCTAGATGGGGTCGTCTTCTCGATCGACTCGCTTTGCCCGCTGATGAATGCCTGATGCTCGCGTTTGAGAAAGATCCCGAAGTGATGACAACACCCGTGAACGCTAACCCATGCCCTTCCATGGGTGCAGATGCCATCCGTGAAAGCCGGGTCGACCGACCGATGCATGGAAACTCCGACAAGCCACGCACGCATCGCGACGGGCCTGGCACCATCAGAACACGATCGCTCGAAATCGGGGTGGAAAGTCCCCCACCCTTCTTGGGATTTTTCATGCTGAAAGTGAGGATTTCTTAGGCTCATCTGCACTTTTGCTGGATCTGGCCGCAATGCTGGTGGTTAGATGAGACTGCGGGCGCAGTGAGGCAGCCGGCGACGGACGGACCTCTCCGGTGATGGTGACCGATTGGGCGAAGTCGATCAAATCGATCTCGTCCAGACATGATCCGTTTTTATCGGTTGATTTGGTGGTTGAAGCCTTCGACGATCCCTTGACTCCAGATGACCCTGCAGCCGTTACGCGCCGCCTGCTTGTCTCGGTGACCCCATCATTTCGGGATCGTGGTGGCTTCCGCAGCTTTCAGCCACGGGGTCGGGGCCGCTGCACGCCGATGCCGAATGAGGGTGTGGACTTGTTGGCATTCGGGACCGGTCAAGATGAGACTCAAGGACCTCGTCGTCATTCTGGTTAAGTGATTCCGCTCCGTCTGTTCGGTCGAGGTCGTTGCCATGTGCAACTTGGGAACAGGCCGGGAACCGTCTCAAAGGACTATAAGCCCCAAATTACCGCCATGTCCGCCAGATCCCGGCTGGCGGGATGCTATACTATCATTGTAAGCAGAGCGTGGAGAACGATTCTAAGGGAGCGATCCAGCGATGGACATAGTCGTACGCGGAAAAAACGTAGAAGTTACGTCGGCCCTTCGAGATCATGTTACCCGCAAACTTTCTAAATTGAACAGATTTCTAGAACACCAGAGCGTTGTAGCTACGGCAGTTTTGAGCGTGGAAAAAGATCGTCAAATTATCGAGGTGACGGTGCCGCTTGATGGAGGAATGCTGCTTCGCGGTGAAGAGTCGACCCCGGACATGTATGGCTCCGTCGATCGGGTCGTGGATAAGTTGGAACGCCAATTCACGAAGTTTAAGACGCGCATGCACCGCTACCATGGGGGCCATGGGAGTAGCGTGCCGCGATTAGAGGCCACTGAGGAAGAGGTCTCGGTTTCGGATTTGGTGCGCAAGAAGACTTTTCCTCGAAAGCCCATGACCTTGGAAGAAGCTCTTATGCAGATGGACCTGCTGGGTCACGACTTTTTTGTCTTTGCCAATGCCGAAAGCGATAGCACCAACGTGCTTTACCGGCGCCGGGACGGAAGATACGGCCTACTCGAACCCAGATAGCCGGAAGGCAATGGGGAGGCGGCGGGGTTTTAGGCTGTCTTGGGCCGCCCCCCCTTTTTTTATGGATTTCCTAGGGACATGACCGCAAATATTTCCAATTTAGAAGAAGGAAATTGCTGAACTTCGTCGAAAGTGGTCCACAGGGCTCGATAAACGAAATTCAAGAAGCGGGTGTGTGGGATTGCCATCGTCATTCCAGGAGTACCAACGCATGGTTTTGCGCATGCCTGGGGTGATTTCGGCTCAGGTGTATCAAGAAGAAGATCAAGAACCCCGGGTGCATGTGGTGTGCCGGAGCTTTTCGACGCCTCGGCAAATGGTTCGGCAAATTGTTTCGTTGTTGCGAAACATGGGTTGGAACGAAGTGAGCCCGGAAATGGTAACTATCGTTCAAATTGCCCCCACCGACGACGCGGGCCCCGCGGGCAATCGCCTAAAGATCTTCGGATATTCCCTGGTTCGAAATGGAACTTCCCTTGAAGGGCGCTGTCGATTGGGGCGAGGCCCGGCGACCTTTGAAGGTGCGGCTCGGGGTGGGGTCCTGACCGCAGTTCTGGCGCAAGCAGCGGTGGCTGCAATCAACGAGACGCTTGGTGGGGTCGCGCTGACGTTCTTGGATTCGCAAATCATCGACCAAGGGGAACGCAAGGTGGTGTTGACGACTCTGCGCTTTGGCAAGGAAGAAATTCTAACAGGTAGTGCGGTGGTTCACGGCGTGTTGGAGGAGACCGTCGTGCGGGCAACCTTAGACGCCATTAATCGGCGCGTGGTGTTATATACCGGGGGCAAACCCGACTAACTCCCAAAGATTCGGCCGGCTCCATGGACCCCAAGCGAAAACAGGCGGTGCGTTCGAGCGAAATGCAGCGTAGGCAATTACGAATGGAGTATTTGCCAAAAATGAAGGGTCTAGTTCGTCGCATTCTCAGTGCAGTGGTTGTGGGAAGCGGATTCCAGTTTAACTAGGTTAGCCTGGAGTTCGGCCGAAATATTTTGTGACCGTGGTGATGATGACAGAAAGGAACGTGGGCCGCCATGTACCCCAGCCGTTTGATAGCTTATATGAGTGCCGTAGAGCTTGGCGCCATGGTGGTCATTATTCACAGTGTTGCGGGAGGAATTTCTTGGGTTCACTGGGATATTCTCATTTTTCTGGCATCAGTGTTTGCTGCCGCGTTTTTTTCCATTCCGTTGCCTCGAGGCAACGGAATGGTCAGCGTGGAAATGCCGGTCTTGGTGGCGGCTTCGATTATTTTGGGACCGATAGCCGGGTTTTGGATGGGCTTCATTGGGACCTTGAATGCGGAGCAGTTGAGTGGGCGCGTGAAGTGGCCCTCCGTATTGTTTAATCGGGCTCAAATGGGGTTGGTGGGATGGAGCGCCGGGGCAGTGTTCTACGCCTTAGGAGGATCTGTTCAGCACCTCGTATGGAGCCAGTTTATAGGACCAGCGGTTGCGGCTAGCGGAGTAGCATACGTAGGCAACATGATCTTAGTGGCCGCCGCGATCAGCTTGCGTCAACATAAAAACATCTATAGTGTGTGGCGGTCCTACATGTCTTGGGCCACCCTAAATCACTTTGTGATGATGCCGGTAGTGTTTTTGATGGTCGTGGTGTATCGCATTGGGGGCCCGTGGCCGGAATTTGTTTTTCTCGTGCCCTTAGCGCTGTCGCGCTGGGTGTACGTGCTCTTGCTTAGAATTCGTCGATTATACAACCTCGGCATGCAAGCGATGCTGGCCGGACTGGAAGCCAAGGATGAGTATACGTATGGCCATTCGATGCGAGTTGGCCACTATGCCGGGCTGCTCGCCCGGCATATGGGGATGCCAGAACATCGAGTGGACCTCATTATGGAAGCTGGCCGACTGCACGATATTGGCAAGGTGGGCGTGCCTGACGCGATTTTAAAGAAGCCCGATCGCTTGCACAGCGAAGAAATGCTTACGATGCAGCGCCATCCCGTGGTCGGCGGAGATCTACTGGATGCCCTGGAAGTGGTGGGGTGCGTGAAAAACGGGGCCGTCTACCATCACGAGCGATTTGACGGATCGGGCTATCCATTCAAGCTTAAAGGGGAAGACATTCCCATCGAGACGCGAATCATTTCCGTGGTAGATGCCTATGATGCGATGACTTCTACGCGACCATACCGCCGGGCCATGAGTCACGAACGGGCCATTGAAGAGATTTCCCAGGCGTCGGGCACGCAACTGGATCCGGTGGTGGTTGATGCGTTCCTCGATATGGTCAAGCACTTTGACTTAGCTGCGCGCGAGGGTGTGAAATTTAAGGGGCGTAACCGCCCGGACCCTCCGCAATTTCGCCCCAGTTGAAGCTCGAGTTCAGGCATGTTAGAATTTCAGTTAAAGGTGGAGCAGAAGGGACCGAGCCCGGTTCCTTTTTCGTTATGATATAGGAGGCGGCTTAGGTGCTGAAAATGTTGTCGGGATGGGTCAACCGGTTTAGCGAGCGAGAGGTCCGCCGATATCGCGGCGTGGTAACGGAAATTAATCGCTTGGAACCGGAAGTTAAGGCCCTCAGCGATGAGGCCCTTCGAGCCAAGACCGAAGAGTTTCGAGAACGCTTAAATCAAGAAGAAACCCTGGACGACCTCTTGCCGGAGGCATTTGCCGTGGTTCGGGAAGCCTCGACCAGAGTATTGGGGATGCGACATTTCGATGTTCAGTTGATTGGCGGCATGGCGCTTCACGATGGTCGGATCTCGGAGATGAAGACGGGAGAAGGAAAGACTCTGGTGGCCACGCTGGCCGCCTATTTACGGGCGCTGGCTGGCAATGGCGTTCATGTGGTTACCGTGAACGATTACTTGGCTCGCCGAGATGCAGCGTGGATGGGTCAGCTCTACGAATTCTTGGGTCTTAGCGTGGGACTCATCCAACATGACTTAGAACCTGACGATCGCCGCAAGGCGTATGCCGCAGATATTACTTACGGAACGAATAATGAATTTGGATTTGACTATCTGCGTGACAACATGACCATGACGCTTGATGAAATGGTGCAACGTGGCCTCTATTTTGCCATCGTTGATGAGGTAGACTCGATTTTGGTCGACGAAGCGCGAACCCCGCTTATCATTTCTGGCCAGGCCGACCGACCAACGGAACTCTACTATACGTTTGCCCGCATCGCCAATAACTTGAAAGAAGAAGTAGACTACAGCGTTGACGAAAAGATGAAGGCGGTGAGTCCTACCGAACGCGGGGTTGCCAAAGTAGAGCGGATGCTAGGCGTGCCCAATTTGTATGACGACGCACACCTGGACTTGTCGCACTACTTGAACCAGGCCTTGAAAGCCCGCGCCCTCATGAAGATCGACCGCGATTATGTCGTCAAAGACGGCGAAGTGATCATTGTGGACGAGTTTACCGGGCGTTTGATGTTTGGCCGCCGATATTCGGATGGCTTGCACCAAGCTATCGAGGCTAAAGAAGGGGTGACCATTGCCGACGAGACGCAAACCCTGGCCACCATTACCTTCCAAAATTATTTTCGCATGTACGAACGACTATCAGGAATGACAGGCACGGCAGTGACCGAAGAAGAGGAATTCCGCAAAATTTACGGGTTGGACGTCATCGTGATTCCGACCAATCGGGAAATGATTCGCAAAGACTTTCCCGACGTGGTCTATAAGACGGAAGCCGCAAAGTTTAGGGCGGTAGTGCGCGAGATTGAGGAGTTGTATGCCGAACGGCGGCCGGTATTGGTAGGCACCGTATCGATTGAAAAGTCGGAACGCTTAAGCGCGATGCTGAAGGAGCGAAACGTTCCGCACAACGTCCTGAATGCCAAGTACCACGAGCAGGAAGCGGAAATCATCTCGCATGCGGGGGAGCCGGGAACGGTCACCATTGCCACCAATATGGCGGGCCGAGGCACGGATATCGTACTTGGTGAGGGCGTGGTGGAAAAGGGCGGCCTTCATATCATTGGCACCGAGCGGCATGAGTCGCGGCGCATCGATAATCAGCTGCGTGGACGTGCGGGTCGGCAGGGAGACCCTGGATCTTCGCGGTTTTACTTGTCATTGGAAGATGACTTTTTGCGCCTGTTTGCCGCCAACACCCTCGCGTCACTAATGGACCGATTGGGTGTAGAGGAAGATGAGCCGATTGAATCTCCCGTGCTCAGTCGGGCCATCGAATCGGCCCAGAAAAAGGTTGAGGCGCGAAACTTTGATGCCCGAAAGCAGGTTTTACAATACGACGACGTGATGAATATGCAGCGTGAAGTGGTGTATAAGCAGCGCCGCGATATTTTGACTCAGGCGTCTCTTCGTGAAGATGTCATGCACTTTTTGCAGGGTGTGGTGGATGATGTGGTGAGCGCCCATTGCCCGGCTAATTTGCATCCCGACGAGTGGGATCTGGGGCCCGTTTTAGATATGCTGGAGGATATCTATTTGCCTCGGGGAAGTGTCACTAAGGACCAGCTGCAGGGGAACACTCGAGAAGAATTGGTTGAATCCTTGACTCAAGCAGGGGAATCTGCGTACGAGGCCAAGGAAGGGGAGCTGGGCGAAGAAGCCATGCGAGAGCTGGAGCGGATGGTGCTTTTGCGGGTCGTGGATTCCAAATGG
Source organism: Bacillota bacterium (assembly GCA_021797635.1). GTDB lineage: Bacteria > Bacillota > Sulfobacillia > Sulfobacillales > Sulfobacillaceae > JAJZZI01. The sequence goes on from JAJZZI010000048.1 coordinate 50,065, forward strand.
ATGGAGCATCTGGACGCTATGGACAATCTTCGCGAAGGGGTGGGCCTTCGTGCTTATGGCCAGCGAGATCCCTTAGTGGAGTACAAGCGCGAAGCCTATAACATGTACGCCGAAATGACGAAGGCGATACGTGAAGAGGTCGTGCGCATCTTGTTCCATGTGGAAATGGCTTCTGAAGAGTCGCTGAACGCGGCCGAGCCGGTCGCCCAGGTGGTAGACATCCCTTCGAATGTCGAGGTCGCTCCGGCTTCTGGGCGGTCATTTCAGGTCATCCAGGGGGGGCGGCCCAATGATGCTCCGGGTGCTAATGAGCCGTGCTGGTGCGGAAGCGGCAAGAAATACCGCAAGTGTCATGGTGTTTCTGAGGTAAACGAATAGTGCGGTCACAGCCGGATCCGCTAGGGTGGCTAGAACGTAAAGTTGAGGAGTGGACGATTGATGGTGCTGGATGACGCCTTAGCATTGGGACAAGCGTTGAAGACGGTTTTAGACCGAGTAAGGGGGTCTCTTTGACCCTGATCGGCGGATCGAAGAAGTTGGGCGCCTCGAGAGCGCGATGGCCGAACGCGACTTTTGGGACCAACCACAGCGGGCTCGACAAATTACGAAACAGCTAGGCATTCTGCGCGATCCTTTGGACACGTATAGTCGCCTGCACAGTAAGGTCCAGGAGTGGATGGAACTCTTGGAACTGTTGCAAGGGGACCAAGATGAGAGCTTGACGCGAAATCTCTTGCATGAGGGTTCTGAGCTGATGGACGAGTTGCGAGCGTTGGAACTGACCTTGATCCTCACCGGGCCTTATGATGGCGAGGACGCTATTTTGACGCTCCATGCCGGTGCCGGTGGTACAGAAGCACAGGATTGGGTTGAGATGTTGCTGCGCATGTACCTAAGATGGGCCGAACGACGTGGCTTTAAGACGCGCATCTTGGATCAGTTGCCGGGCGAAGAAGCCGGATTGAAGAGTGTCAGCGTGGAAGTACAGGGACCTAACGTCTTTGGATTTTTGCGGCCAGAGCGCGGAATTCACCGCTTGGTTCGGATATCGCCATTCGATGCTTCAGGGCGCCGCCATACGTCCTTCGCCTCCGTGGAGGTGATTCCCGATATCGACATGGATGATAGCATTGAGATCCGACCCGAGGACCTACGGGTCGATACGTTCCGGGCTTCCGGGGCAGGAGGCCAGCACATCAATAAAACCGATTCCGCCGTGAGAATTACCCATCTAGCGACGGGAATCGTGGTGAGTTGTCAATCAGAGCGTTCGCAGCACGCCAATCGCGAGACCGCTATGAAGCTCCTAGTCGGCAAGTTGGCCGAACTCAAGGAACGTGAATGGGAGACAAAAATGGCCGAAGTGCGCGGTGCTCAGGCCGATATAGGCTGGGGATCGCAGATTCGATCGTATGTATTTCAGCCCTATACCATCGTTCGTGACCATCGCACGCGATTCCAATTGGGCAATGTGGCGCAAGTCATGGATGGAGGGTTGGACGGCTTTATCGAAGCGTTTCTCCAGGCGCAGGCTAGGGGTACGCTGAGCTTGGAATCTGAGCAACCGTGAGTCGTCTGTTTTGGGTATTATTAGGCTTCATCATCCTGCTCTCAGGGCTGCAGTGGATGGTGCCAAGCTGGGTTGGTAGAGCTTCGGCCGCGTGGTTAGGGCAGCATTTGCATGGTCCTCGTCCTGCTGTGGAGATTAGTGCCATTCCGTTTTGGCGGCTCGGGCGTGGACAATTTCAGCTTTTAGTGGTGCGTGGTCGTGACTTGACCGTCAGCGGCATCGTTTTACATGCCGTGCATTTGACTTGGCAGAATGGCCAAGTGGGCCTGAGTGCCAAGGGGCAACCGGTGAAGGTGCTTCGGGCTGGTCGCATCGACGGACAGGTCAGTATGACCGCATTCCAGGTGGCCCGCCTTATTGACCAAAAGGGGATTTTAAGCAAAACCAGGGTAGCCTTCCAAGGGCAAAATCTCATGGTGTCTGGAGTCCTCCCGCTGGCGGGACGGCGCGTGCCGATTACCGTTCGCGGTCCGTTAGTGTTGGGGCACGGCGGAACGGCGGTAACATTTCGCCCGCGAGTCCTGGACAGCGCAACCATTCCCTTAAGCACCAGCATTACGGTACTGCAACTATCTGCTTTTCGATTGCCTATCGCACTGAAGCTTACACGTTTATATTTGCACCAGGGCCAATTGACGGTGAACTTCCAAAATCGTTATTTTCGAGCTCTCTAGCATTCGAAACCTGCGTCTTGGAGAGAAGGGTGGATACGCCAGCAAAATCGACGAGCCGGATGGCTCTGATTTCGCAGTGGATTAGGGGCAATGCCCTCGACTATCTAATGATCATCGTAGGCACCGGGATTACCGCCACGGGTGTGAATGCGTTTTACGTGCCCAACCAGATTTCCGACGGCGGCGTGGCGGGCATAGGGATCATTCTCTTTTATTTTGCAGAAGTTCCCCTTTGGTTGACGCTCATCGCCTTAAACCTCCCGCTCCTGTGGTTGTCACACCGGCTGTGGGGCGGCAGGATGAGTCTGCGCACGCTGGTCGGCACCGTGCTGCTCTCGCTTTGGGTGGCCGTTCTCCATTGGCATCCTTTCACGCACAACATTCTCTTGGCCACCGTCTATGGTGGAGTGTTTTCTGGATTAGGCTTGGGATTGGTATTTCGGGCCAAAGGAACGACCGGCGGCACGGATGTCGTCGCCAGATTCCTTACCCACGTGTTGCCCATTAGCATGGGCCAAGGGATGTTGTTCATGGATGTCTTCGTTATCGCTGGGTTTGGCTTAGCTTTTAATCCCACGCATGCCATGTACTCGATGATTGCTTTGGTGATTTCGAGCCGGGCCATTGATCTTGTGCAAGAGGGGACCGACTTTGCCAGAGCGTTCACCATCATTACGCAGCATGCGGAAGAACTCAGTCAGCATATTATTGGCGAACTAGGTCGGGGAGTAACTAGAAGCCAAGGCCAGGGGGCCTATACGGGAGAAGCGCGAGAAATTTTATTTGTGGTGGTGGGTCGAGCCGAGGTGTCCCGGCTGAAGGCGCTCGTCTATCGCATCGATCCTGAGGCCTTTGTCGTGGTCGGCAATGTGCACGAGGTGGTGGGCGAAGGTTTTCAGAGACCTCCTTTAGAAGAATGAAGACTGACGAAGAATTCCCGCTTGTAGAGCTAAGCCTCTAGATTGGCCATGCCGCCAGGCCTCAGTGCACATTTAACGCCTATCGGGTCAAGTAATGGCTGCTAAGCCAACGCGGAAGGTTTCGGGCGATTTGACTCATGGCCTTGGTCAATTGGTCAAAGGGAGCTCCCTCGCTTAGCACCGTAGCCACGTAAACCCGGCCGCCTTCGCGATATACAATGCCGGTGTCGTGGCGGGCCTGATCGAGCGAACCCGTCTTGTGAGCGACGGCAACCGAACTTGGCTGGCCCACGTACCGGCCGGAGCGCGTCTTGTCGATCAGGCTTATGGGGCCCTGGCAACGGCTCAAAAGATTTACCATGTGCTCGGACGCCAATTGGGAGACGCACTGACCGCGAGCCAGCTTTTCCATCACCAGGCTGAGGTCATACGCCGTGGTGTGGTTAAAGGTGTCGGGGCGTTCGGCCGGAATGCGCTGCAACCGGCGCACCAATTCCGTATTTTTCATTCCGAGGCGCTGGATCATTTGATTAATCTTGTCGAGGCCGAGATAATCGATGAGGAGGTTCGTGGCCGTGTTGTCGGATACGGTAATCATCAAGGTGGTCAAATCGCGAATGCTAAAACTTGCGCCTTGGCTAAGGTCTTGAAGAACGCCCGAGCCTCCCACTTGGTCTTCGCGGCGCATGGTAAGCATGTCGTCCAAAGAGGCGCGTTCGTCCTCGACACGACGATAGACTTCGGTCATGATCGGGACTTTGATGGTGCTTGCCGATGGGAAAATATCGTGTTCATGATAGGCGAGCACGGCATCGCTTTCTAGGTCCTTGGCATAGATGGCGTAACGCCCCGGCAACTTGGCAATTAAGCTTTCAGCGAGCACCAAAAGACCTCCTTGTTGGAGAGATTTGATACCATCATAGCATGACGGAGTGGGCCGACAGATGAATCGTTAAAAACCGGAGGGGGCGCCATGGCAGTCATCGTGGTAGGTAGCATCAATCTTGACCTCATCGCTCACATCGACCAAATTCCCGGACCCGGGGAGACCAGGATGGCTGAGCGGCTGGAAATTAGCCCGGGCGGCAAGGGGGCCAACCAGGCCCTGGCGGCCAGGAGAATGGGAGCGTCAACGACCTTGCTGGGCACCGTGGGCGCCGATGCGTTTGCTCGCCAGGCGACATTTCTCTTGCGGAAATCCGGCGTGGACCTCACCTATCTCGATACGGACCCCGATTTGGCTACGGGCTTGGCCATGATTGCTGTGGATGGCAACGGGCAAAATGCCATTACCGTGGTAAGTGGAGCCAACCATGCCACGGATGAAAAGGCGCTGGCTCACTTGGATCGTTTGATCAAGGCCGGGGATTGGGTGGTGGTTCAAAATGAGATTCCCCTGGCCACCGTGGAGCGTGCCCTTTGGACTGCCCACCAGCGTGGGGCCAGGGTTATTTGGGATCCGGCGCCAGCGAGCCCCAAGGTGTCCAAACTCTTGTGGTCGACTGATGTGATCGTTCCCAATCAAGGCGAGGCGGAAGTTCTGTTGGCAAGTTCGGTAGCGGATGTGCGTTCGGCCAAGGCCGCTGCCCGTCGCCTTCGTGAAAACGGGGTGGCCGCAGCGGTCGTGAAGCTGGGTGCAGAGGGTGTCGTTTGGGCTACCGCGCATGGAGTCTTTTACCTACCTGCGACCAGCGTCTCTGCGGTGGACACCGTGGGCGCCGGCGACGTGTTTGCGGGAGCCTTGGCTGCACGGCTCGACCACGGGGACGGCCTGTCTGAGGCCATCGCCTGGGCCAACCTGGCGGCGGGACTGTCCACCACACAAAATGGGGCGCAGCCCTCATTTCCGACTTGGGAGATCGTTCGTCAGTATGCCTATCGTCAACAGCAACATTAAACTCAAGCATTACAGAGGAGCGATGACCGTGCGATGCTATTTGGATATGGATCCGGGGATTGACGACGCGTTGGCCTTGGCCGTGGCCTTAAAACAGTGTGACGTGGCGGGTATCACTAGCGTGGCAGGGAATGTTGAAGGGAAGAAGACGTTTGATAACACAGGACGTCTTTTAAAAGTTTTTGGACGACCTGACGTGCCCGTGGTTCCTGGCGCCACGAGGCCACTATTGCTTTTCGAGTCCATCTTTGCCGAGCATGTCCATGGTTCAAGCGGGTTGGACGGATATCCCCTTTTAGGGGAAGGCGTGAAGGCTTCGTCGCGGTTGCCAGCGTGGCAGTGGTTGGCAGCGGGCCTGGCCGCCGAATCCAGGCCGGTTGATCTGATTGCCACCGGGCCCTTGACCAACATGGCCCGGTTTTTGGCTGGCTTCGACAATGATGACTATCAACAGCGAGTGCGAGCAATTACCGTCATGGGAGGCTCGCTGTCAGGCGGGAATGTGACGAGCACCGCCGAATTTAATTTCTTTGCCGACCCAGATGCCGCGGATTTGGTTCTCGGTTCGGGCTGGCCCGTGCGCATGGTGGGGCTGGATGTGACCACGCTTGCGGGCATGCCCACCAGCGATTTAGCCCGGCTAGGCCAACAAGGAAGGGCCGGCGAAGTGTTGGAGGGCTTGCTGGGGTTTTATGCTCAAGCCTTGGAACGGATCGGTGAAGCGGTCGACCAGATTTATCTTCACGACGCGGTAGCCGTTGCCGCCGCGTGTCACCCAGAGAAATTTGTCTGGAAGAAAGCGCCGCTTCGAGTGGTACGAGAGGGCGAGCTCCGGGGGACGGTGGTCGAAGTTCTCGGCCAAAGCCATGGGCGACCTTTGGTCGACGTGGCGGTCGACGTGGACCGCGAATGGTTTTTGTCCTTCGTCTGGGAAAGCTTGACGCAATATAAAACCGGATGATAGTAAAGTCAAAAAACTTCTATCGTTTTGGCAGGGATTTTTAACCTGGATGGGGAAGTCTACCTTGTTTCAAACGAGAGATTCAGATTCAGGTACTTAGCGAAGGAGCGGAAGCATCAATGGCGAGTGTGCGACTGGAGCATGTTTTCAAGAGGTTTGGAAACGTGGATGCCGTCAGTGACGTAAATCTGGATATTGCCGATCAAGAATTTTTAGTGCTCTTGGGGCCGTCCGGCTGTGGAAAAACCACGACCCTGCGGATGGTTGCGGGACTTGAGGAATTAAGTGACGGGTCTATCTTCATTGGGGATCGGGAAGTGAGCCAAGTGGCCCCGAAAGACCGTGACATTGCCATGGTGTTTCAAAACTACGCCCTCTATCCTCATATGACGGTGTATGAAAACATGGCGTTTGGTTTGAAGCTCCGTAAAGTGCCAAGGCCCGAGATTGAGCGCCGAGTGAAGGAGGCGGCGGACATTCTTGGGTTAGGTGCCCTGCTCACGCGCAAGCCCAAGGAACTTTCCGGAGGTCAACGGCAGCGGGTTGCGCTGGGTCGGGCCATTGTGCGTGAGCCCAAAGCCTTCCTAATGGATGAACCCCTCTCGAACTTGGACGCTAAGTTGCGAACGCAAACGCGCGTGGAACTAAAGCGCCTGCATCAACGCTTAGGTGCCACGATTCTGTACGTTACCCACGATCAAACGGAAGCCATGACCATGGGAACGCGCATTGTCGTGATGCGCGATGGGGTGGTTCAGCAAGTCGACACCCCGGACGGGATTTACAATCACCCCGCCAACCAGTTTGTCGCAACCTTCGTGGGCACTCCTGCTATGAACCTCTTGCCCGGCGAGTTGACCCAAAAGGGAGGAGCCCTTATGTTTCACACCTTTGGGCAGGACGTGACTTTGCCAGAGTCGATGAGAGCCCGATTGTCTCAAGCAGCGGGACGCAAAGTGACCCTTGGCATACGGCCCGAAGATGTGCACCTCTCTTCCGACTTTGTTTCTAATCACCCTGATTTGCAAATGAAGGCTACCGTGCGTGTGGTTGAGCCGATGGGCCATGAAAATATGGTGTATTTGGCCATTGGTGAGGAAACGGTTACGGCCAGGGCGAGCAATGACTGGCATGCCGATCTTGGCGATGTGGTAACCTGCGCCTTTGACGGAGCCAGGCTGCATGCGTTCGATCGGGAAACTGAGGCCGCGTTAGTGTAACGAAGAGGCCCAAAAAACACGCCCCGTTCTGTAAGTCCTGGAACGGGGCGTGCTTTGATCCTGGCGAGAGTCGTCTACTAAAAACAGCTTCGTGTTTCAAACTCGCCATGAACCCAGCAGGATGGTTTAAGACAGCTTGGGCCCCCGCGGTTTGGCCTCTCGGCGGAACGGTCTTAGCTGAAGAGAGGACCACGTCACGAAGCCGCCTATCTCTCACGCACACTCGTGCAAAGCGCCCCTCCTCTCATGCTGGCCACGGTTCTCGTGGGAGGTCGGCACCTTTTCTCGTCGGCTCTTATCGCAAATTTTATCTGCGCGGAGGTAACCTATCCCATCGTTTCAGCGTTTATGGTTGGTGAAGAGGGGACTAAGACCAAGGATGGGGGGTTAGTAGGATGAAGGCACACGTAAACCAAAAGAAGGCAGAGTACTATCTTTACAGCTGGCAGATTTCGGAATTGCGCCGAATCTCGCGGGAAACCCGGCGCCCTCCCTCTGAAGTTTTGCGTAGCGTATTAAGTGAAGCGCTGGGACCTGGGCCACAAGACCGCCAGCCCTAGTCTTGCCCTTCATACTGCTGCTTTAAGGACTCGATAACCGCTGGATCGGCCAGAGTGCTCGTGTCCCCAAGCGCCCGTCCTTCGGCGACGTCGCGCAAGAGCCGACGCATAATCTTGCCACTGCGCGTTTTGGGCAGTTCCGCAGTAAAGAAAATTTCTTCTGGTCGGGCCATCGCTCCGATGGTTTCGGCGACGTGGACCTTCAGGTCTTGGGCCAATTCACTGGTTCCCTGGACGCCCTCCTTAAGGGTTACGAATGCGCTGATGGCTTGCCCTTTGACGTCATGATGCCGGCCTATGACGGCCGATTCGGCAACACGGCGGTCATCCACTAAAGCGCTTTCGACTTCCATCGTGCCAATTCGGTGACCGGAGACATTAATCACGTCATCGACGCGGCCGAGGATCCAATAGTAGCCATCCTCGTCAACTCGCGCACCATCGCCCGTGAAATATACGCCCGGGAAACGGTCCCAATAGGTTTCCCGGTAGCGTGGATCGTCTCCCCAGATGGTTCGGAGCATGGACGGCCAAGGGCGGGTGACCACGAGATACCCGCCGCCACCAGGGCCGACGGGCTCTCCCTTAGCGTCGACGACGTCCGTAAAGATGCCGGGAACGGGCACGGCTGCAGAACCCGGTTTGAGCTCGGTCAGACCCGGCAAGGGGGAGATCATGGCCGCCCCCGTCTCCGTTTGCCACCACGTATCCACGATGGGGCAGCGGGACTGGCCGATCACCTGGTAATACCACATCCAGGCTTCAGGATTGATCGGTTCGCCGACCGTGCCTAAGAGGCGAAGTGAATCCAGACGATGGCTACTTGGTAGCTCGGGTCCCCATTTCATGAAAGTTCTAATCGACGTAGGGGCCGTGTAAAACACCGTGACGCCGTAGCGCTCGATGATCTCCCAATAGCGATCGCGTTCTGGCCAATCTGGGGCCCCTTCGTAGATCACCACGGTGGCACCGCATGATAGGGGGCCGTAGACGACATAGGTGTGTCCGGTGATCCATCCGATATCGGCGGTGCAGAAGTAAATATCGTCTGGTTTGAGGTCAAACACTAGGCGACACGAGGTGTTGGCCCCGGTCAGATACCCCGCGGTAGAGTGAACAATGCCCTTAGGCTTACCGGTGGTCCCGGAAGTGTAAAGCGTAAAGAGCACGTCTTCGGCATTTCGCGGCACTGCTGCAAAGGGGGTAGCGGGGGCTTGATCCATCATCTCGTGCCACCACACGTCTCGACCTTGGTGCATGGTTAAACCCTCTACCTGGCCCACTCGTTCGACCACGACCACTTGCTTTACTCTCGGACATTGGGTAAGGGCTTGGTCCGTGTTCGCCTTTAAGGGGACTACCTTTCCGCGACGGAAGCCGGCATCCGCGGTAATCACGACGTGGGCGTCGGCATCGTTGATTCGTTCGGCTAAGGCTTTGGCGGAAAATCCACCAAACACAATGGAATGGATCGCCCCAATTTTGGCGCAGGCCAGCATCGCGATGACCAACTCGGGAACCATAGGCAGGTAAATGGTAACGCGGTCTCCCGCGCCGACGCCAAGGGAGGTCAGCATGTGAGCCGCGCGGTCGACTTCCCGCCCCAGCATGTCGTAGGTGAGCACGGTGCGTTCGCCGGTCTCTGCCTCCCAAATGATAGCGGCCTTATTCTTGGTCGCGCCCTGGCGGTGACGGTCGACGGTGTTGGTGGCGGCGTTTAGTTCGCCGTCGTAGAACCAACGTGCATGGGGAGGCTCCCAATCCAAAACCTTGGTGAACGGGTTCGACCACTGAAGGCATCGGGCCTGCTCTGCCCAAAATTCTTCCGGATTGGCGGCTGCCTTGTGATAGATCTCTTGGCTAGACGCCGTGGCTTGTTCACGGAACGCGCGGGGCGGTGAAAATCGCCTCGTTTCGTGCAGCAAAGTATCAAATTTTTCCCCTTCGGATGACATCCGAACACCTCCAAAATGGTCGTAAACACGGTTATCGTCCTAGAGCTATTCGGGATCTAGACCAAACTTCCTGCCCGGTTTCCCTAGTGCCGGCTCTCGGGCGGCATCAAATTTCGAATAATGGATCTCCGGGAGCGTGAACACAATACCGCCAGTACTTAGCATAGCAATTGGGCCCAACTTGGATGTAACTCTTTGGCAATGGTGCCCAGGCGGTCTCAGAGTCGGGGCGGCGCACTTCGCGATGTTGTCCGTCGTTTCCCACCCGACATTGCCAGACCTCGCGCTCGCCTCCCGGACCGCCGTCATCAGCCCATTCGTAAAGTTCTATGGTCACGTGGGTTTCCTCCTTAGAACATTCTCAAGAAAGTTCAGCCGTCATTAGGGATCGTAGTCATTATGCCATGATGGACTGGGCGTTGTGGGGGTCAAGTACCGAAATTGCCATGAGCATGCTAAAATTAGCAGAAAATGGGGCTGAGGAGTGAACAGTGGATGAGTGAAGCGGACCGAATTAGCAAAGACTCGCTAGGAGAGGTGCGAGTGCCTTATGACGCGTATTGGGGGCCTCAAACTCAACGGGCGATCGAAAACTTTCCTATAAGCGGCCTTCGTTTGCCGCGACGATTCATCCGTGCTCAGGGCATCATCAAATGGGCGGCTGCAAAAGCCAACGGTGAAGTGGGGGCTCTTGAGCGCCGGGTTGCGGACGCGATTATGCAGGCGGCTGATGAAGTGATCGACGGGAAATGGGACAGTCAATTCGTGGTAGACGTCTATCAAGCGGGAGCGGGAACTTCCCAGAATATGAATGCCAATGAGGTGATTGCCAGTCGGGCCGCTGAACTATTGGGCGGGAGCCGGGGGGATGTGACTCTGGTTCACCCCAATGACCAGGTTAACATGGCGCAGTCCACCAACGATACCATTCATGTGGCGATTCACATTGCTGCGGCGGAAGCCTTGGTTCACGACCTGGGACCCGCCCTGTCCTCTGCCCAGAACGTGCTGGCGCAAAAGGCCGAGCAGTGGATGCCAATTGTCAAGTCCGGGCGCACCCATTTGCAGGATGCGGTGCCCATGCGACTGGGCCAGGAGGTGGGGGGCTGGGCAGGTGCGATTTCCTACTGGCGTAGTCAAATGGGGGCCGTTCTCGAACAACTTTACGGGATTGGCATTGGGGGCAATGCCGTGGGCACGGGTATTAACGCGCATCCGCAGTATCGAGCGCGGGTGACGGAAGCGGTAGCAGAAAAGACGGGACTTGGCTTTCAGCAACCGGAGAACATGTTTACCTTTATTCAAAATATGGACGCCGTGCTCGCGACTTCCGGATGGCTGCGGGGTTTAGCGACCGCTTGGGGCAAGATCGCCAACGATATCCGCCTCTTGAGTTCAGGGCCACGGACGGGCTTAGCCGAACTTATCTTGGTTCCGGTGCAGCCCGGATCTTCGATCATGCCGGGCAAGGTCAATCCGGTCATGGCCGAGATGATGAATATGATTTGCTTTCAAGTGTTCGGCAACGATCTGGCTGTGCAATCGGCGGTATCTGCCGGGCAATTAGAACTGAACGTGATGATGCCGGTCGCTGCCTACAACGTATTGCACAGCATTCATATTCTTCATACTGGAGTGGCAACATTTGAGCGCAAGGCGTTGTTGCAATTGGACGTCGATGTGGACCGAGTAGCCGGATATGTGGAGATGAACACCGCCTTGGCCACGGCCTTGAATCCCTATTTAGGATACGACCAGGCGGCGGTAGTGGCCAAAGCAGCATATGCCGAGGGTAAGACGGTTCGAGAAGTGGTGCTCGAACGAGGCTTGATGAGTGAGGCGGATCTTAAGGTCGCACTCGACTTGGAGCGGATGACACCGGTAGAGTAGGCTGTGAGATGGCAAGAAGCGTCGATTTCGATAGGAAAGAAGCGCTTTGTCGTGCTCCATGGGTATAATATGGGAGAAATCGGGCGATACCAAGGTTGTCTGTCGCTAGTTGGGGCGATATGATTCTCCTTGCGCTTGTGAGAGAGCGAGCACGATTGCAAGGCTTGACGGAGCAGCGTAATGCCTTGCGACCCGGTCCTTGAAAACTACATCGTCAGAAGCGAAACAATACTGTGTATCACGCGAGTGGGCCAGCCCACCCGCGACTGAGCAATGGAGAGTTTGATCCTGGCTCAGGACGAACGCTGGCG
>JAJZZI010000127.1 GCA_021797635.1 Bacillota bacterium
CACGCTGCAACATCACATGAATCAGTTGTTGGCCTCCTTCCATGCATTCGCCGCAGGAAAATATCAACTTCAGGCCAAGGATTTCGGGCAGACTTACGATTACATGTTTACCGCGGGGGCGTATCTGTCGAGCGGAATCGTTGCCCAGTATCCGCAAATGTTTGGTTTACGCAAGTAAGGACAGGACGGTCCAAGCGTCGGCTTCCTCCATCAAATAGGAAGCCGACGTTTCTATCCCAGCTTCCGTAACTCAAATTCTGGTAAATAACTGGTGTTTCCCAAAAGATCGAAATATGGTCAAAATCGGACGCAGCGCAGAACAAGCGGCCATCTTACTCCGCAATGCCTTGGGATTTCGGTGGCTGACCGTCATACCCATCGTACAGGAGCACACCATACCCGTTGCGCATGCTGGGATGGGCATCTTCAAGCTCCGGTCTTTAGGCCGGGGTAGAGACAAATGGGTCGGCTCGATGGAGCCCACGTGTGGTTAAAGCTACCGCGTAAGCATGTCACCTCCGTGCGTACACGCGCCGCGAACCATGCGGTCGTTGGTGACTGTCACAGCGATCGGACTGCCGGTAAATTGCAAACGGGAGCCGATGGGGATCCCCAAGGGCAGAAACGTAAAAGTAGGACGTCTAAGCCGTTTCTCGAACTCCTTTATCCGAAGGGGTGGTGTCGCGGGGATCATTTTCCGGCGTCGTGGTGCGGAACGACTTGTCGCCATCAGTGCGAGTCACGGGAAGTCTAATGCCAAGATCAGCCAGTCGTTGACGGAAAACATGGCCTTTGTTCACAAAGCAATGAGTGCTGACGACGCTTGAACGCATTGACCGATCTTTAAACGCTCTTATTGCCAGGGTCTCTTTCTACCGGTGCTTTGCACGCGCCCAGTCCAAGGAGCCCGGGGTATGGGCCTCTATAGGGGGATTTACCGTTCTCGCTCGTCATCGAGTACTGCCCGCGCATGTGCCGTTAAAACCTGGCGGATTTGTTCATTTAATTGGGGAATATCTTGCTGGAGGGTGTCCCACACGATGTTCAGTTCCACCGAGGGGTAGCCATGAATGAGGGCATTTCGCATCCCTCTCATGGCGCCCCAGGGAATCGCCCGATGTTGGGCCTGAAAATCCGCCGTGATCCGTCCACTGGCTTCGCCGACAATTTCGAGCAGTGAAAAAGCGGCCTTAGAGGTAAGTTCGCCAATCGTCCTGAAACCTGTCGTAGGTCATGTCCTGGGTGAGTTGTCGCAGCTTGTCCACGGCGTCGGCGATGTCGTTCAGGTAGTCCCAGTTAGTGCGAAACTGGCGTTTGGACATAGATAACCTCCCTGGTCGAGAGAATTTCGGTCCGAAGAAAGGATCTCAGGGCGGGTTGGTGCGCCAGGTCGATGCGGCGCCCGAACAGCCCCTCCAAGTCCACGGAGAGTCCTCCCAACCAGAGTAGCGTGATCGGAGTGCCGGGTAAGAACGTCACCAGCACGTCGACATCACTTCGCGGTCCGAAATCCGGGCGAAGCACGGAACCAAAGACCGTCAGTTCCTGCACGCGATACCGCTTGGCGATATCGGCTAATGCGTCTTGATCAAAGGGGATCGCTAGCGATGCCGGAACGTAAACCATGTGGCCCCTCCCAAAGACAGCGGTCGTTCGATTACGGTACCCCCAGAAGAAGATCCTTCACCGAGTATGCGCCAATTCCACCCCCATGACTAGGTCCTTTCCAGAATTTATTATCGGCTTGTTCCTTTCTCCGTCTTGTCTCTTCCCTTTCTATCGGCACTTTGCACGCGGCCAAATCGTCGTGGTCGTTAGCTTGGCTCGCTCTCCCACCAGATACGGTTGGCATCTACTTACCCCAACATACACGAGGTCTGTAGTCTCGATGCAACCCAAGGTCGAGCAGCAGCCGCAGGAAAAAGGGAGAGACTCCGTGGTTATTAGGGGTTGCCGTGGGATCCGGTACGGTTCCGCATTGCTCCCAGTGTCTTGCTCCTTACGCTGATCATCAATGTGTTGACTCATCGCAATCCCCTCTATGGCGCGTAGGCGTCCCAGTTTAATGATGATGCGCTCGGTCGCGGCTTAGAAGATTTGACCGACAGGAAATGGAGAGTGCTGTCCAGCACCTTCACCTCTGCCCTAACCGATCGTTTTTACAAAACGGCGGGCTTGTACGCTCCACTTTTAAGACGATCACCCTTCATCATAATGACGAGTTCAAATCATTGCCCGCCCCTATCCGAGGATTTGCGCGTGAACGTTCCTTATCACCGGACTCTCTCCAGCAAGGTTCGCCTGATCCATGGAAATCTTCACGAAAAGCGCATTGAAATTCTTGAAGATCCGGTTTCGGCGAGTAGGATCGACCGAATATATACGAGGTATAATAATAATGAAGATTGACGGTGGCGGGTCCCAAAAACACTCTTCTGAGAGCCGACAGGCCGCCGACACGTGAAGGAGGAAGGCCGTGGCCGGCACGACGAGAGCAACAAGACGATCGGTGGCCAAGCGTCATGATGAGATCTTGGCGGTACTCAAAAGTGAAGGGTCGATGTCCGTAATCGATTTAGCTAAAAGGCTTGGCCGTTCAGCGGCAACCATTCGACGAGACCTGCAGGATTTGCAGGAAACTTCGGGCATCCGACGGTATCACGGAGCCGTTGCCGTGGAGGCATTGGCCATGGAAGGGGCTTTTCAGGAGCGACTCGCGGAGGCCGATCAAGAGAAGCGGTCGATCGCCGGTGCCGTGGTGAGCCAACTTCAGGCCGGACAGGTTATCGGCTTAAATGGAGGGACCACCACCACCCAGATTGCCCGTCATATCGCTGAGACGGGGGTTAACGTGACCGTCGTGACCAATGCCGTAAACATTGCTTTTGAGCTGACCGCATCGAAGGTTGCTGTGGTGGTGGTGGGCGGCGTGTTGCAGGCGGCTAACTACGAGACCACGGGGCCTTTGGCGCTCCGCGTACTGGCCAACCTACATTTGGATTGGGCCATATTGGGGGCAAACGGGCTTGATCCGCGATTCGGGGCCAGCACACACACGGAAGCGGAAGCCTCCGTTGGACAGGCCTTTGCCGCTCAAGCTGATCGGGTCGTGCTGGCGGTGGACCACTCCAAATTGGCAAAGACAGCCCTCTTTCGCATGGTGGAATGGGAAAAGGTCTACGGTGTCGCTTGCGACCATCAAGGAGCGGAACTGTTGTCGACCTGGGGGATGGAGTCACCATCCATCCGTGTGGCTGATGGGGACTTCTGGCAAGTCCATCGTTAATCAGACGTGTGTTAACCCGTCACTTATCCTGGCAAAGCCCAAGACTTCGAGGCCTCGCAGGTCGCATGAGATGCATGTCGGTCAGCACCGTCGCTGGAGGTTAGGAATGACTGACGAGCGGATTCTGATGGCGTGCGTGCCAGGCCAGAACGTGCAAGGCAGCTGAGGTCAAACGACGATCGGTCGTCTGGCGGGGTGCCGTGCATTGTTGTACCATCGAGTTATGGGCATTAGAAATTACCTCATCGAAGGGGTTTCCGGCAGTGGGAAGACTTCGGTCTGCAACGAACTGCGGCGGCGAGGTTACCATGCCATTAATGGGGACCGTGAACTGGCTTACCAAGGCGATCCAGAAACGGGTACGCCAGTAGAGGGTTTCGCGCATGAGCACCACATTTGGCACGTAGACAAGGTCAAAGATTTGGTCGATAACCGAGATGAGGCCGTCACATTTTTCTGCGGGGGTTCCAGGAATTTTTCGAAATTCATCGATTGGTTTGATGGAGTTTTTGTCCTGGATGTGGATTTTGACACCTTAAACGGGCGGCTTGACCAGCGATCGGAACATGAATGGGGCGGAAAGAAAGCGGAGCGGGAACACATTTTGCGATTGCATCGGACGAAAGAAGACATTCCGGAAAACGGGATTATCATCGACGCCAGCGCACCGATCGCACATGTCGTGGCAGAGATTCTTTTGTTTACTGAGGCACATAAACGCCCATAACTTACTGGCTGCCTATCGACGGGCAACGCGGCCACGCAGCTAAGGGGCACCCAGAGCAAGCCAGGGGATAGCTTAGCGATAATATCTTTTCGAAAGTCTCCCTCCTGGTTCTCATTTGCGCGTGCCACTCCTCGAAACGATCGGGGAGTGTGGCGGCAAACACCAAACCGCCTAAAAAGGGATAAAATCTTTCGGTCCAATCCGTCTAAAACGTTACGGGAGCGGATACACCCTAGGGCCTTGGCTTACTAGTTCATGACCTCGCGCCACGAGTCGAAGCATATCAGGCATCTGCCGGGAGGTCAGTCTCGCCGCTGGCGGGTTCGCGATGGCGCTTCAGGCCAGGTTGCTCGGCGCGATGCCACAACCGAGGCATCGATGATGAAGTGGGCGAGACGATACCGTTTATCGATCCGTCTTGGGGCGCGATCCGGTCGTGCAGACCGTTCAGGGCCTTTATGGGGTACGACCCGGCCAAACCCAAGAGGGATGACAAAATCATTGGGGTGAAGAGGGGAGAAGGGAGAGAAGTCCCTCCCTTCACCATCGCCTACTTGTAGGGGTTCGCGTAATGATTCTGGGCAATCGTCTGATTGGCCCAGGCCAGGTTGTTTTGGTCCACTTTGGCGGCCACGGTCGGATAGCCTAATTGATTTAAGGTGAAATACTCCCAGTAGCTCTTATTGGTGGCTACGGCAGAAGGATCGCTAAGCGGATTAGGCACGACCGCGGGATATGCGCCCCAATTGACGGGACCGGCCGTGGCCAACTTATAGGCCAGTGCCGTCTTCGACGGCACAGCGCCTTTAATTCCAGGGATGAAGCGAAATCCGTTGTTGACCAAGTACTGATCGTTTTTGACTGAGGTCAGATATTGCAGAAAGTTCACGGCCCAGTTCACCACGTGTTGCCTGGCAGCTTCTTGGGTGACGGAATAGGGCACTCCCACCGAGGCTCCCGACTGCTGCTGGGCAGGATTGGCATAAGGCGTCGTGGCTTTGGTCAGCCGAGGCATACGCTCCACACCAATCTGGAAGCTCGGATGAAGCGCATTGGCGCCATAAAAGTACTGGGTGAGGTATCCTGCGCCGGGCAAAAAGGCAATCTTGCCCTGAACGAACTGGTTGAAGGGGGAGGTGGGCGAGCTGGTAGACGACGAGGCGTTCTCTTCCGCCGTCAGTAATGCTTGGCGGGACGCCGTGTAGGGCAGGAAGTCGTTGAATAGGGTTGCCACCAGCCACTTTAGTCTGGGATTTTTTTGATACGAGAGCCACCCGTTCTTAAAAGCATAGGCTAATTGCGCTGGCTTGACGCTGTGCCCACCGTGCGGTGACATCTTTTTGAAGATGGGGAACATCACGTTGTAGTACCAGGGGAAATCCGTGCCATCCAAAGGCAACATGAAGTATCCGCTTTGGCCTTCGATGGGAATCACGGCGTGGTCCTTGGCCTTAATCACTTTTAGGTCGTTAAACAACTGGGCCACGGTGCTGGGGACGGGCAGATGCAGCCGATTGAGCAGGGTCTTGTTGTACCACAGCGAATGAATGATGTACCAGTCCGTGGCAATTTCGTACTGCGGACCAAGAAAGTTGGCGTTGGTTTCAGCGAGAAGTCCCGGGATGAAGGTGCCTGCCCAAGCTTTAGCCTTGGCGTTGTAGGGGTTCTTTTGACGTAGATAGGGAGATAGATTAACCAGCTCTGACGAATCTTCGGGCACCGTGAAATAGCCGGCTCCATTTTCTAAAATATCGGGTAGCGAATTGTTGGCCGCATGACCGGTGACCCATTGGGTCAGTGCTCCCCAAGGGGGTGGGGTGATGTCGATGATCTTAACATTGGGATGCAGTTTTTCGTAACTGGCGATGATGTGGCTAATGGCAACCTGCCCCACCGGTGCGCCCACCCTCGGATGCAGCTTGGTGCTGGGATAGTAGTTAGGGGTCAGGAGCGTAAGCGTAACATGTTGCTTCGAACCGAGTCCGATCTGTGATGGCATGGCTGCAGGCGCTTTTGCGGCGAATCCTACCGCCGGCAAGGCGAGCAGGGCAGCCGTGCTGACGCCCAGGGTCATAGCTTTCCAACTAACTTTAGGCGTGTGCGTTGCTTGCATGTCAAGACCTCCTTAAAGGTTGAAGATAGGAAAATTTAAGACGCCCAACTGTGCGAATCATGCTGCCCGGCCTCCTTAGTGGTCCACCTTCCGGGTGTCGGCACGAACAGGGTGCGGCACCCTGATCATGGCCCCCGGACGGGCGGCGAAAACACTTTGGTGAAATGCGTCGTGACCATCTCCTTAGGTGAATGATCGGCCGCGGTCCGCGTGCGACGACTCTCGGCCTTCGAAACGGACTAGAGCTTGAACGCTCCAGAGTTCATGCCCTCTACGAAAAGACGGCTAGTGAACAAAAAGAGAATGACCAAGGGGATGCTGCCAAGCACGTAGCCCGCCATGAGGGGACCCACGTCGGTCTGGTTTTGACCGGTGAAGTTGTACAGGCCGGGCATGAGCGTCATCCACTTGGGATTGCTGATGACAATGCTGGGCCAAATTAAGTCGTTCCACCATCCGATCACGTGGTTTACGGCTATCACGCCGATGATGGGCCGCACGGAGGGCAGGGCAATGTGCCAAAACTCCTGCCAGATGCTTGCGCCATCGGCCTGGGCCGCATCAAAAAGCTCCTGAGGGATGCCCATCATGAACTGCCGCAATAGAAAGATGGAGAAAATTTCGCCGCCAGCAATATAGGGAAAAACCAGGCCCCACCAGGTGTCGACCATGTGAAAATGGCTGATCAGGACAAACATGGGGACCATGGTCAGCACGCCGGGGACCATCATCAGAGCAATCAACATGTAGTAGAGAAGGTCGCGCCCCGGGAATCGATACCGCCCGATGACAAATCCGGCTAAGGTGGACACGGCCAGGGTGCCTATTAACGAGATCCCGACGACCGCCACGCTGTTCAACATGTAATGCCAAATGACGGCAAATGACTGGCTGTAATTCGAAAGATGCAAGGGAAAGGTTAGACTAAAGGGGTGGATATAATATTGCGTGCTGGACTTGAACGACATCATAATGGCCAAGATCATGGGGTAAAATTCTAGTCCGGCTAAGATCCAAAGCGCCACATGCAAGGCCCACTTAAGGTTGGAGCGAGGGGATGATGGGACCACCTGGGTGGGTGTCTTCAGCGATGCGGCGGTCGCGTTCGAAATGACCATAGGTAGGCTCCTCCGTTATTGCGCTTGGTAGTCTTGGCTGGACCGAATAAACTTCATGTTGATGATCGTCAAGGACAAAATGAGGACGAATAAGAAAACTCCAATGGCACTGGCCATGCCCATTTCCCCGTATTTAAAGGCATTCAAATACATGAAGTAGCCGGGTACTTGGGTAGCCCATCCGGGTCCGCCTTGGGTTAGCAAGAACTGGGCAAAGTAACCTTGAAAACTGCCAATGGCACTCAAGATGACGATGAGCTTAACCTGCCCACTGACTAAAGGGACATCGACGTGCCAGATGCGATGCAGGCCACGGGATCCGTCTACGCTGGCAGCGTCCAAAATTTCAGGATCGATGCCGACTAATCCAGCGTAGTAGATTAAAATTCCGATCCCGGCAACCCAAGGAAATCCGATAAAGATAATGGCCGCAAGTGCGGTGTGCTGGTCGATGAGCCAGGAGATGTTCCCGCCCGGCAAGCCAAGAAACCGGACCACCTGGTCGAGCACGCCATTGACCCCCATAATGTAGCCCCAGACTTCTACAACCACCATGCCCGGGATGAGCATCTTGAGCAGGAAGACAATACGGTAGGTGTATCGCCAGTTTTGGCTGCCCAAGTGAAAAATCATCTCGGCGACGGTGAAGGGCACCACCGTGCCGATGATGACCCCGGCCACGGCCAATACGGCCATGTGCCACAGAGAATCAAGGAAAATGGGATTGGTGAAGAGGCTTACATAATTGGAAAAGCCGATAAACTGCGACGTGATGCCGATTTCCAGGGTGTTGGTCATGGACAGGTATAGTCCTGAAAGTGCCGGATAGTAATCGAAAATAAGCGCCAGGGCTACGGCGGGAAACATAAAACCATAGATGAGCCAAAGCGGCTGCCTGCGTAGGCGTCGCGGTTTTGGCCTTGGGGATGCCGAACGGGTCATCGCCATCTTGCCTCTCCTCTCGCCGTCACGGTTCGAGATCCACCGTCGTTAAATCGCGGGTGGGAGCAGTGGATGACCGAATTACCAACGAGACCGTTTGAATGGTCAAGTCGGCCACCTTGCGTCCCCTAAGCACTGCAAGCAGAGCACGTCCCGCGTGTTGTCCCAATTGCCGGATGTCCTGATGGACCGTGGTCAGCGAAGGATTGACCATGCGGGCAAAGGGCAAGTCATCAAACCCGACGATAGACACATCGCGGGGAAGCTCCATGCCGCTTTCCAGCAAGGCGCGCACGGCCCCCAAAGCCATTTCGTCATTGAAGGCTACGACGGCGCTCCAAGACCAGGGTTTCTTTGCCGCCATCACCACCGCGCGATGAGCGGCATCGAACGAAAAGACTTCGAGGTCCGTGCCTTCGGTCTCGAGAAACCAATCAGGATCCGGCCAAATACCCGAGCGGGTCAGCGCTTCCAGATATCCCTGGCGACGGTCGGAAGCCACGGTTAAGCGGTCGGGCGGCCCTAAAAAGGCAATCCGTCGATGGCCAATGTCGGTTAGGTGGGCAGTCACCATGCGGGTCCCCCCCACATTATCCACGTCGATTTCGATCAAACCCTCGGCGTGAGGATAACGGCCGATGACCACGGCGGGAATCTCAGCCTGAACAATGGCTTCGATTAGCGTGTCCGTAGTGGTCGGATTCGTGATCACGACGCCGTCGAATTCGTGTCGCATCCACCGTTCCCGTGTCCACTCGGAGGCAGTTTGACGACTTTGGCGCATGGCTTGGTGGCCATTGATAATCCGAATCGAATAATCGGCATCGGCTAAGACGTCGTTTAATCCCAAGGCCACGGTCATTAAAAAAGCGTTTCCCTGCAATGATTCGCCCTCGCCGTCCACCAGCACGGCAATGGTTCGCGAGGAGCCGCGTGCAAAGCTTTGAGCTAGGCGACTAGGCACGTATCCTAATTCATCCATGGCTTGGCGCACGAGAGCTTCCGTTTCGGGACCCACCCGGGCGGAACCATTTAATAGCCGTGAGACGGTGGCGGGGCTTACTTTTGCTCGCATCGCCACGTCGTGTATCGTCGGCCGTGTTCCCATCTAGTCGTCGGCCTTGCCGACTGCCCCCCTTTACCTCGAGAAAACAAGCGGGTTACGAAACTGGTTTCAGAAGAATTGTACCCAATGACCCATCGGGGGTCAATTGGTTTCCGCAACTTTCATAAATAGATAGAGTTCTACGGATAAATTATCGATCTTTTATTCAAGCACTTCAAGTAGGATAATTAGGCAGGAATTCTGTTTTCAATGTAGAATGACAGTGGTACACATGGTCTCGCCCGCCGTGACCGAGGGGCGCGACTCTGCGTGAAACCAGTTACAGATCGGACGGAGCTGGTGCGCCACAATGTTTCACGAGCTCCGGAAGAAACTACCGGATGGGGTGCATCTACACGAGGGAGGGAACATCTTGCCTAGTTTACCTACCACCAGGCCAAGCCGCCGAGTCGGGTCTCATCGGATGCGAGGGTTGGGTTGGGTTGCCTTGATTGGAGCGTCAGGCCTGTGGGCTTTTGCCGGGGTTGCCCAGGCTCAATCGGCGCCGTCATTTACTACGCTGCCGCCAGGTGCGTTTATGCTGGCTGGATCGAATCGCTATCAAATTGCCGTCAATGCTGCCAAGGCAGCCTATCCTAAGGCAACCACGGCGATATTAGCATCGGGCGCGACGAGCAACGAGATGGATGCGTTGCTGGCCAGTCCCTTGGCCACGGCCCTTAAGGCTCCTATCTTGTTGACCCAAAATGCTTCAACGATCGGTAAAACCACCGCTCAGGCGCTAACTTCCATGCATATTTCTTCGGTCGTGCTGGTCGGAGCCGTGGCCGCTCAGGCGTCTTCGCTAAAATCGGGACTTCCGTCAGGGACTACGGTGAGTGCCGTGTATGGTAGTGCCGACCCGAGCAACACCGCGCTCAGTGTCGCGGGCGCTCTCGCTAAGGCCGAGTCGGTCAAGACCTTTAAATCGGTATTTGTCGTCTCCAGTGCCCCGCAAAACCTAGCCGATTTGGTTTCGGCCGCTCCTGCGGCGGCAATGACCGGTTCCCCGATTTTCGTGGCGAAACCGTCGAGCAAGAGCTCTATACCCGCTAATGAAGCGCCCTATGTAGACTCGGCGGGTACCATTTATGCGGTGGGCGCAGCGAGTGCGGTGAACTTTGCTAACACGTCGGCAACCACCAAGCTCGTCCCGCTCACCGGCGCCACCCGCTCGGACACTTTGCTGGCCATAGATAACGCCTTTGTGCCCCAGGCGACGAGTGTTTTCATTGCCAATGGGGGCAACAACCATCTAGCCGACTCCCTGGCGGTAGCGCCGTTGATAGCCGAGCAAGACGGGGCCTTGCTGTTTATGTATGATGCCAATCGACCCACCCCGAGCGGAACGCAAACCTTTCTGTCCAACACGGCGGCAGCCAGTCTAGTGACGACCATGACGCTAGTTGGTGGTCCCACGGCCGTTCCAACGATTGATTACACCATGTTGGAAACGGACTTTCCGGCCTTAGGCGATGCGGTCAACACCTTTACGCTGACTCCGGCCACCAAGACGCCGACCGTCGATAGCGTCATTGGAGTCACCGCGAAGGTGGTGTCTGATGCGCAAAAGCCCATTACCACCCCGGTCAGTTGGTCTATTACCGGGTCTAACAGCAGCAATGCGGTGATTGAATCCACGGGAGCTGACAGTGCCTCTTTGGTCGCGGTGACCCCAGGCACCTATGTCGTGTCAGCCACAGTTGACGGGGCAACCCAGACGCTCAGCTTAAACATTGGCGGGACGACGAGTGGCGCGACCTCTTCAGGGTCATAATGCCAGGCAAGGCTCCCGTCCCTTGAGGATTTCGGGCCTGGTTTGGTTTTCGGAGAGTAAAAGACTAAAGGAGCGGGCGCAGAACGGGCGCTCGTTCCTTTAGTCTTTGGCCAAGGGCTCCTCTAATTAACTAAGATATTACGGAATACCCGAATCCAGACAGGTGATGATGTTCGTCGAGCGTAGCGCATTAGCTAGTATTTCACTATTAGCTATATTTATGATAGTATAGATAAGACCTACACGTCTCAAACGAGGAGTGGCCGCATGACGAAGTTGTGGAGTCCGATTCAAGTAGGTAGAATGACGCTTTCGCATCGCCTGGCGATGTCTCCCATGACGAGAAGCCGTGCGCTGCCTGATGGCACGCCCGGAGCGTTGAGTCCGCTATACTATGCACAGCGCGCGTCTTTAGGGCTATTAATTAGTGAAGGGACGCAACCATCGGCTGACGGCCAAGGATATCTCTTGACGCCGGGTATCTACACCGAGAGCCACATTGCCGGATTCAAACGGATTACGGATAGGGTGCATGACGCGGGCGGCCATCTGGTTATTCAATTGATGCATGTGGGACGCGTTTCACATCCCGACAACACACCCCATCACCGCCAAGCGCTTGCCCCTTCCGCGATCGCTCCCGGTATCGGGATGTTCACTGCCTCCGGAATGCAAGACATCCCTGTGCCGCGGGCCATGACCTCCGAGGACGTCTTGGCCACCATCGAGCAGTTTCGCGTAGCCGCCGCCGCAGCCATCCAAGCGGGCGCCGACGGCGTAGAAATTCATGGAGCTAACGGATATTTGATTCACCAGTTCTTTGCCGAGAACGCCAATGTCCGTCGGGATAGCTATGGCGGTTCACCGGAGAACCGAGCACGTTTTGGTATCGAAGTGGCTCAGGCGGTGGCGAAGGAGATTGGGGCCGATCGCACCGGGTTTCGAATCTCGCCAGGAAGCCCGGCGGCCGGATTAAACGAAGGCCCTAATGGACCGGAGGTCTATCGTGTCCTCATTAGAGAATTGGCCCGGCTCAATTTAGCCTACCTTCATGTGCTCCATCGCGGCAACGAAGAATTTCTTCAAGAGATTCGGAGCCTTTGGCCGAACGTGCTGCTGGTTAATCGTGCCGGGCGGCCGTTGGAAAAATTGACGATGGACCTGGATGCGGGCATTGCCGATATCGTGCCGGTGGGCACTTGGGCTTTGGCCAACCCTGACTTGGTGCGGCGGCTAAAGGAAGGTGCTCCGTTGAATGCCCCGGACCCCGAGACCTTCTATGGTGGAGGTGCGCGAGGATACACCGACTATCCGACCCTTGCCGAATTGGCGTCTAAACGGTAGGTGGCGCATTTGAACGTAAAGCCCGCACATTCCCCTTCTCGGGAAAGCCAAGAGGTGAACGGCAAAGTGGGTATTGGCGCGAAAACTTCTAACCCCCCGGCCCGAACCACGGGGCGGGGGGTCATTCCTCGTCATCGTTCTAAGGGGCGAGAAATCTGCTGACAATCTTGCTCGGCCCTTTGGGCTTCTTAGCGCGTGCAGCTCAAACTAAGAGCTGGATGGGGGAGAAGATGTCGATGACAGACGAAGTCCCCACGCATGCCAAAAGAGATCCCGAACGCCCTGGGTCATTGCTTCTAGACTCTGTTCCGGTCGTCGAGCCCAGATGCTAAAGATTTCGGCCAAGGCCCCGACGAAGGCCCAAGCCCCTATCTGAGCCCGTTCGGATGGAATTCCACATTCTTGAAGCTGCGTAGCCAAAAGTTCTGCAAATGTTTGGCGAATGTTCCACAGATGATTTTCGACTACAGGCTCTGACCCCAAGGTGGTGACCAATACCACTCGGGCCAAATCACGTTGTTGAAGCAAGGTTCCCACGACGCGATCCAGTGATCTGGCCAGCTTTTCTTCGGCCAAGGCTAGGTCTTTGCGTCCCCTCATGACTTCATCCATTACGGCACTGTATAGCGCATCGATGAGCGCAAGAAAGACGTCCGATTTGCTGGTGAAATAAACATAAAAGGTGCCCACTGCGCACTTCGCCTCCTGGGCGATCTCGCGGATGCCTGCTTCGTGGTATCCATACCGCGAGAAGATCGAGATGGCTGCTGTCATGAGGTGTTGGCGTCGACCTTTTGTCCTAGCCATGGCATCCCTCCGCTATGAAAGAAATGGTACTACAAAGACGTGATGCAGATGGGAAATCGCCGGGTAACGAACCCAAGTGCCGTAAATCTCGAGCAAAAAATGCAGCGCGTCGGTTGAACATCTTACCGCGCATTCCCCTCCCCGACGGGAGATAGCATAGACCCCCTGGGTCGCATAAAAAGTGGAAACGGCGGGCGAGCCGACGCGCGAACGGCCCTAAAGACCAAAACAAAGCCCATCCGCAAGGTGGCCCGTTATAGCCACACGAAAAAATGTCCGAACGCCCGAAAGCCCGGATCGGTCCGAAGTTGCGCCGGATGAGCTTTACGGTGAATATGCGTGGGAGATGGCCCAAGACAGGGGAGAGCCAGCGTTTCCCACGCCGCAACGGGGGAAGATCGTGACGCCCAGGGGTCGGAAGAGTACGATAGGATTCGAAGACGATGAACATGATGGCAGGGGGACACGCGATGTCGGTGGAGATTCGTCAAATTGTTGGTCGGGCGGAGTTGGAGCAATGTTATGACGTGTGGGACCATTCGTTCGATGTAGGCCGTCCGTTTTTTCAAATGCGACTTGACCATGATCGCTCGTATGGACCCGAAACCACGTGGGGCGCTTGGGTCGATGGGGAGTTGGCCGCAGCCATCCAAATCTTTCCCTATCGTGCCTACTATGGAAAGGTCGTCTTGCGTATAGCCGGTATCGGCAACGTGGCCACCGAGCCCAAATTTCGCCATCGTGGGCTCGCCCAGATGATCTTGCGGCAACAAATTGCTTGGATGCGAGACATGGGGTTCGACTTGTCCCTGCTGTTTACCGGTATTCCCCCGTTTTACCAGCAGCTCGGTTGGGCGCTTTTTCCCTCGGCACCGGTTTACACCATCGATCTCCAGTCCCTAAAGGTCGGTCACGAGGGTCATTACCAGATACGAAAAACACGGCCTAATGGGGATACTCTTCCGGAGCTGATGGCCGTTTATAATGCGATGGCGAACGGTATCCCACTGGCCCGGGTGCGGGATCGTGCTTACTGGGAAGATTGGATGACGTGGTCGGTCGAGCAAGATCCCGTGGTGTGGATAGCCCGTCGAGCTAATGTCGTCGTCGGCTATCTTATGGCGACAAAGACCTCCGCTGACCCGAGGACTTATGCCATCGCGGAATGTATGTATAAGCCAGACGAGGAGGCGGCAGCGCGGGCGTTGCTGCAGCGGTTTTCTCTGGAACAGCAAGAGACCTCGCCGATCTCTCTAAGGCTCCCGCTTCACCATGCTTTCACGCGAACCGCTCAGGTGGAAGAGCGCGGTGCCGGCACCATGTGGCGGGGATTTAATGCGAGTCGTTTGCTAGAACATGTTGCCCCGGAGCTGGGCAGGCGGTGGGCGGCTATGGAGAGCGAGCATCGAGCGATGACATTGGCCGTCTCCATGGGAGATGCGTTAGCCTTTCGCCTGCGGCTCGGCGCTGACGGCGTTACCGTGCTTCCTCCCACAGCGGCGAAGGTGACGTTTGACGACGTCTGCCAGCTCTCTTGGACGGATCTTCTATCGCTCCTGTTGCTGGGTCAAGTTCCAGAAAGACTTTCCGAAAAGCATGAACACGTTCTGGGTGGGCTCTTTCCGAAGAGTTTTCCCTTCGTGTGGCCCATCGATCATTTTTGACGCCCGTTCCGTCTAGATTCATTTCATTTAAGTGGCCTCTTTGGTGGTGGCGTCAGCCCATTGTGAGTTGGGCCGCCGCCGTGTGGCTAGCCGTGACCCGCCCCCAGGGGCCGGGGTAGTTCGCTGTCGTCTTTCTCCCAAACCCACCGTTTTTCTCGCTGCGGTTTCGGTGAACAGTTAGGATAAATCTGGTCGCGTCTTCCGGTAGACCGACCATTTAGCAGGTTTTCTCCCATTAGAGGATTCTTCGCTAAAGTGGATGGCGAAGTTTTGAGGCAAATTTTCTCGATACGAAGCGATGACTTCGCCGTTCAGGAAAATTCGGAGTGTTAAATGGAGATATTGCGCGATATCAACCGCTATATTTGCGATTCCGGGGGAGTTTTGGGGTCGTTTCTTGCTAATCCACTCTCCCCGGAATCCGTATCTGGCCATAGTTCGTCCCATACATCCGGGTCGACCTCCCATCGCCGCTATCGGTAAAAGCGGCGTAAAGATGATGGATGCCGTCGATGTAACTCGAAAACAACCTGAATGGGCGCCTAATCAGATCGATATGTAAAAGGTTATTGGATAACGTTAGCAGTTATCTTTAATAACGCGGTACTGTTCTTTGTATTTCGTGCATGAGTTGGGATGCTTGCGTAGAATCTTCAGACTGCGTGAACATAGAAAGGGGAGGATGCGCATATGCGCGCTGAAATTCTGCGTTCCATCAAACAAGGTTCGTGTCTGCTGGGCGGAAGTCTCTTAATAGGGGTATCCGGTGCCTGGCTAAATGCTGCAGCGACAGCTCGTCATCAT
>JAJZZI010000026.1 GCA_021797635.1 Bacillota bacterium
ATCATGATCATCCTTATCCTTATCGTCAACCGCTCGGCCGCAACTCGAATGACCGCCTCACGCCCGATTTACCCTATCAGCCAAACTTAGCCAGCCTAAAACGTCTCGATCCTGTTCTTGATTGGCAAAGCCAAGCGCTCGGCCGCCCGGCATCGGGTTGCCCACTCGCATTAAGATCTGAAAGGCATCGCGATCACCAACCGCCCAAGTCATCTCATGATGCCACACCGTGGCATGAGGGCCGGGCAACACCGTGGTTAGGTGCCAGTTTGTCCATTCCCTGAAAAAGATTTGACCCGTGCGCCGATCCCAAAGCGCCAGCTCTATCGGCCAGTCATAGTAAAACGGAGCGACCCCGCGATTTGACACATCGACCTCGATGGCAAGGCCCGTGCGTGACGGCCTCCATCTGACCTCGGTCACATGAAGCTCGTAACCAAGCCTGGCGTGGCCCGCCAGCGCCCGCTCATAATCAGGACCTTGGGCAGGAAATTCCGTTCGAAAAACCCCTTGATTAATCAGCCAACTGGCGTGCGTAGCCTGTACTGAGGTATCGTAGTCCTGCACCTCGTCGGGCGGCAGGTCCGTCCAGATGCCATTTTGTAGTTCGGGCCGAAGCTCTCCACCGATTGGGGATGAGCTGTGCCGTGGTGTCGAAGAGATCGGATAGACAGGTGACTAAGAAAGCGGTCATAATGGTGCTAGGAGGCGATCCGTATGCACTGGTCGGAGGTTCGAACGCTCTATCCGGATCAATTTGTCTACCTTGAAGACCTCCGCTCACATGTGGAAGACGGCCACTTACACGTCGAGGAAGTCGCGCTTATCCGACCGCTCACGGACACTCGTGAGACATGGGACGCTTTTAAATCAGCCCATGATCGGCGATTCATTTACCATACCTCGCAGGAGCAGATTGTGATGGATATCGTCACGAAGCCCTTGATACGGGGAATGGAGCCGTGACGCTGGCCCTAGTGCAGGGCCTGTTGGTGACGACGGTAACCGTTCGCCACCGAGACCGCTGTACGGTGGTCGAGAACATGGTAGTCGACACCGGCTCCGCGCATACGTGGGTCAATGTCAGCGTCATCGAGGACGAATTGGATCTCACGCCTGAAGGGGCCGACGAAATTGTGACGGCCTTCGGAATCGGGGGCCGCGACGTGGCTCTGCGGAAGACGATTGATGAGATTACCTTGGCCAGCTTTCATGCTCGCGCGTTTCCGATCGATGTCGGGAGTTTTGGTCCCGAACTCGGCGGATTGATCGGTCTGGATCTCCTTCGGGTCGGCCAATGTCTCTTGGATTGCGACGCCCTCGAACTTCGGCAGGCGAATCATTCGTAGCCTTACCTGCCGGTTGAGGTTTGCCTCGTATGCCTAGCTCCCGCTCCTTCTCGAGCGGCACCGAAGTCCGGCGCTATCCCTTCACGGGAAGCCGAACGCCTTGGCTTCTGCCTTGGAGCACCGACGCGAAAAAACGTGATGAGCTCAGACCCATCTACCTCGCTGTCGTCGTCGTGATGGGCTCCATGCGCAAGCGGAGCACTCCCGGCATGGGCAGCGTCACGCGGTAGGTAAATGTCTCGTCCGGGCACGAAACCCGATCCGCGACCGTGATTTCGTCAAGCATATCCTTATCCCGTAGTTGCCGCCATTGCTCTTCCGTTGGCCAAATTAGCGTGGGTTCGGCCTTGCTCACGATGTTCGAATGGTCTTCGTCAATTCGGGCTAGTCGCACACGATAGGCTGGCTGATCGATTCCCGTAAGGTGTATCTCCAGCACGCGTTCGAGCAGGGCACATCCCCGATATTGGGCCTGGTTGAGCGTGCCGTTCCAGACCAGCACCTCGATCGTGCCATCCGGCTTTTTGGTGGCCAACGCCTCGACCAGGGACGCGGCTCCATCCCCCGTCATTTCCACCGCCACGGAGTCAGGGCCCAAATCATTGAGGAGCTTCATTGCCCAAAATCTGGGCTTTTTAAGATGGCCCACCGTCAAGAGGCCAAAGCCGCCGTGAAATAGTCGGTCGGCCCGGCCCAGTTCTTCGAATTGGTCGCTGACCACCCAATAGGCGAGGTACTCCGCCCGTCCCTGGGTGCGTTTCATTCCATGAAGCAGGAAGGGTGCGCCAAACACGCTGTCGTTAATCGACGAAAAATGCGTGGGCGTGACTCCCCACTCTGTCCACCAAATGTCAGCGTCCGTAAAGCCGTACGCCGCCAGCAAAGGACGCAAGTCTGAAGGCGGACTGCCATAGAGGTGCGTCGATAGAAAGTCGAGAGGCAGTCCCTGGTGCTCAAGCGTTCCAAGGAACTCCGCAATCCATCCCGTGGCCGCGGTGGCCGGTCCTCCCACTCGAAGACGCGGGTCAACGCCCTTGACGGCCTTTACCGAAACCGCATACAGCGTCATATAGTCATCGAAAGAGTGCTTCCAAAAGGCCTCTAAATTGGGTTCATTCCATACCTCAAATGCCCAAGTTCGGACCACCTCAAGCCCATAGCGGCCGACCAGGTGCCGACAAAAGGCCTCCACCAGCTCGGCCCAGCGCTCCCAATGCTTAGGCTTGGAAATGCCTCCCTGGTAGGTAAAGACGGTTAAGCTAGGGTCATGGGCCAACGGTTGCAGCATAAACGACAGTTCGACGACGGGTTTTAGTCCAAGATCAAGGATCGTGTCATACATGGCGTCAACTTTGTCAAAATGAAATGCCAAAGCCGCATCGTCGGTTGGAGTAAGGATCTCCAGATCGTCGAGAAACACCCCATGAGCCCGGACGTACTCCGTGCCGAGCTCGCTTTTCGCCACTACCAAGGCCGCGTGTAGGTCCTCACCGATCGGAATACCACCGAGGCTTGCCGACTCGAACAGGTAAGAAAGGTGCTCGCTGCCAAGCATCGACCAAATGGGCTGGATAGGCTGGGCCGGGCGGCCAACCTCGACGTGTATGGCCACCGTCCCTACCCCTCCCGCCAAGGCTTGAGCTTGAACGGCTTGCGACAAGGGTCCCCCGGGAAGCCCCGGTGCCCGCATGGAGGAAACGGCATACCAGTAGGGTTTCAACGGCTCGATCGTGGTGTCCACATACACGGGCCCCGGCACGGTCGTAAGGTTGTCACCGCCGCCGTGATCAACCCAGGCGAAAGGTCCATCGGGGCTCTCCGCCCTAAAGACGGTATAGCCAAAGGCATCGGCCACCTCATGCCACCGAAGCGTAATTTGGCCATAGCCCGCCTCTACTTGCAGCTCTGACGGCGCGGCAAGCATTCCCAAGGTGCCTGCCTGGTGTTTATCTAGAAGCTGATATTCTCCCATCCATGACGCTGGTGCGCTGATATCATCCATGTCTTAACCTGCCTCCTGCGCTTGACCCATCATTCTCCTCACGATCTCCTGCCCGAAGAAGCGTCTCTGGCGAGATCGCTCTCCTTGGATCCGATCCGGCGGCAAGATCCTCGTTGGATGAGCTCACACGAAAGGGTATACGTGGTCGTCTTTGGCGGTGCACCCATGAGCGAGCTTAACAACACATTCATCGCCAACGCGCCCATTTCATAAATGGGCTGTCGCACGGTGGTCAATGCCGGGTGTACATAGCGGGCCAAAACAATATCGTCGAAACCCACCACCGAAATGTCGTCGGGCACCAATATGTGTTCGGCCGCCAACGCTCTGAGTCCGCCGATGGCCATTTCATCATTCGCAAAGAAAACGGCCGAAGGCAGCTCTTTTTGGGCCACCAAGGTCTTGATCGCCCGATATCCGCCTTCCTCGGTGAAATTTCCGGAAATACGGAGGTCCGAATAGGGAGACAGGCCATAGGCGGATAAGGCCTGCAAAAATCCGTTCAACCGCTGCCGGTCATCTAAGGAGTCGTGGGATCCGGCGATATAAGCAATCGAAGTGTGCCCAAGCTGGATTAAATGCTCGGTGGCTAGATAAGCGCCTTGAGTGTTGTCGACGGTGATCGAAACCAGTCGGTCATCGGCGACCACCCGATCAATGGCGACGATGGGGAGCCCCCGCCCCGCCGAATCCAGTAGCAGATCTTCTGCGATGTCGCTGGCAAACACGATCGCCCCGCTGGCGCGGCGTTCTTGTAGAAATTTGACCCCCATGGAATCTTTGCGGCCTAAAGCGCTGCAAGCCACCACGTCATAGCGATTGTCCAGGGCCACGCGCTGAATGCCCTGAATAAACTGGGAGAAGAAGGGTCCAGCCAAGTCATCCACGATGAGGGCAATGGTGCGCATGGTCTTGCTTTTAAGATCGGCGGCTATCCCGTTTTTTTGATAGTTCAAGCGTTCCGTGGCTTCAAGCACGCGTTGCTTGGTCGCTTCGGTAACATGGATGTTTCCGCTTAAGGTATTGGAGACCGTGGAGAGGGACACTCCTGCCGCTTTCGCCACATCCTTCATCGTTGCCATCCTTCAGCCCCCCTCTTTGAGACCAGAAATCCTTCGAAACGTTTTTTCTGGATTTCAGAATACCACACCGAAATAGCGCGTCAATCCAATTTCCACCGATAATATCGCTGAACCCAGACGCAGACCAGCAAAATCTGCCCGTATCGAGCTGCCACACCCCTTTATTCAGCCATCATTATAGGGGATAGTCTAATAATTTTCAGTAAACAGCTTGACAAACCCTAATTCTCGACTGATGATAGACAACGAACCGTTTGAAACGTTTCGAACGCAGCAAGTAAAGTAGCACAGCCGATCCAAAGACGTTTGCTAAAGAAGTCCCGTCTCACATGTAAGCACCTTTTATGGGTGTCATTGCGCGTTTTGGCCTGATTCAGGAGATTACCACCGAAAGACGAAAGAAGGGATTGGCATGAAACAACGTAAGATCCGATTGGCGGGAGCAGTAGCCGCGGCAACGGCCTTATCTACGATGACTCTCTTTAGCGGGACCCTCTTGGCCGCTCCCGCGCCTTCTTCCATAACCGTGCAAGAACCTCAAATTGAGAATCTAGACCCGCAGGCGTTTGGTCCCCAAGCTCTCTTGGATCAAGGCGTCTTGTTCGAAGGCTTAGTCGGGTATAATGCTAAGGGTCAAATTGTTCCGAAAATGGCGACGCACTGGACGCATTCCGCCAACGGCTTGGTGTGGACCTTCTATTTGCGCAAGAACGCGCGCTGGAGCAATGGAGCACCGGTCACCGCCCAAGACTTCTACTATTCCTGGATGCGAATGTTCTCACCGGCCGCGCCCACCACAGTATCTTGGTACAGTCCCATGCAGTTCGTGCTCAACGGCTACAATTACCTGTCCGGCGCCGCCAAGGCCTCGCAGGTTGGGCTCAAAGTAGTCAACCCCTATGAGTTTCAGGTCACCTTGGCCAAGCCCGAGCCGGACTTTCTGGGCTGGACGCTTTTGGCCTCGGCCATGCCCTTGTACCCACCGGATGTCACCAAGCATGCCACCAATTGGTATACCCCCAAGTACTTCGTGGGCAACGGACCCTACGTCGTCTCTTCCTATGTCGCGGGGGGACAAATCGTCCTCACCAAAAATCCAAAATACGTCGGTCCTACGGGCCAGTTCAACGTGGGCAACATCCACACCATTAAGGTGGTGCCGGCATCTACCGTGCCGGTCGAAGACTTCTTGAATCATTCCGCCAATGCCGTGATGGTCACCACCCCCTCGGACTACAAGTACGCGACCTCGAACGCGACGCTAAAACACGATGTCCACTTCACTCCGGCTTATGAAGTTGATGCCTTAGCCTACGATAAGTCGTTAACCGCGTCGCCCTTAAACCAGTATGACGTACGCAGGGCGATTGCCATGTCGATTAATCGCCTTCCCATTGCCAACTCCGTCTTGAGCGGCATGTGGGGCCCGGCGTTCGCCTTTGGCCCGCCCTCCTGGCCGGCAGCTAAATACGAACATGCCCTACCCTACAACGTCAAACTAGCGCGTAAACTTTTGGCTCAAGCGGGACATCCCAACGGCAAAGGCATCCCCACCTTAACCATTTACACCCCGCCCGTAGGCACGCTTCAGGTGAGTATGGCCGAGTCGGTGGCCGCACAGTTAAAGGCCAATCTCAATATCCATTGCGTCATCCACACCATGGCTGCTTCCCCCTACGGATATCTGCAATATGGGCCTTTGCAACGGGGCATTAAACCCGGCTTCATGATTTTCCAAGGTCAAGCCGTCTGGGCCAAAGCTGCGGCGATGGACATGCAGTCGATTAATTCCACTTGGTTTGACATGCCCACTTCGTACCTCGACGCCCTCGCGCAGCGTTCGATTCCAACCTATGACCCCTTTTCGATTAAGGCGTACGGTAATCCTACCAACACCTCGCTAGGGATTACGGCAGCCTCGTGGAAACCGCTGAACGCGGGCGCAAAGGCCATGATTAAAGGGATGAACCAGTACATCGCCAAGCAGACCAATCCCGTCTACAAGGCGAGTCTCATTCCCAATCCCAGCTTTCAAACCAGTTGGAATCAATTCGTTTCCGCCTGGAAAGCGGCCAAGACCCCCGCAGCGAAGCACCTGGCCTGGGTCAATGCCTGGAAGTTCGTGAGCAATGAAGATTTATACCTCTGGGAAGATCAGCATCGCGGTCCCTTAGCCACGCATTGGCAGATCCTTGATGCCGAAGAAGCCGCTTCCAACTTGAAGCAAGCAGCCTATTGGGGCGGACACATCGGTCAAGCGGTCATTCAAGATGCTTACTGGACGCCGTTGGTCTACCCCAAGTTGGTCTCGCTGGTCGACCCCAACCTAAAAAACCTCACCCCGAGCCCCTGGGTTTGGCCGGGATTTGCGCAGCTGCAGTACGCCACCCTACACTAACCGACCCTCTTATCGCAGTTCGAGGATTCAGGTTACGGATTTATCCGTAGCCTGAATCCTCTTTTATGGCCTGCGCTACGCGCTTACTCCTTGGAAGATCCCTTGCGGGTCCAGCGATCGCTATCTCTCACCCGAAATTTCTCCATCACTTGGTCAAAAATTTGCTCCAGGTCGAGATCCAAGGAGTTCGCCAAAGAGATAAGGACAAAGAGACAGTCGCCCAGTTCCAGGGCTAGCGATCCCGATGGCTCATCCGCGCGCTTCGGCTTCATCCCAAACTGATGGTTCACTTCGCGGGCCAATTCGCCCACTTCTTCACTTAAGCGCAGCATCATAATTTCAGGCGGAAAATATCCCTCTTCAAATTGGCTAATCCAGGCATCCACGCGGTTCTGCATCTCGCGCACATTCATCGTCTGACGCTCCTTAGACGGACTTCGATAGCCCCACCTCGTCGGGCTGGGTAAACGATCGGGGAAAGGCTCGGAAGTATTCCCAGGGGAGGGCGACCTTGCCTCCTAAAGCTCGGGCCGCCGAATTGGGCCAATAGGGATCGGCCAAAAATCCACGGCCAATCGCGATCAGGTCGGCCTCCTCGCGCTGCAGCACCGACTCCGCCAAGTGATAGCTCTCGAGCATGCCGACGGCAACGACGGCCACCCCCACCTCGCGCCGGATCGCCGCCGCATAGGGCACTTGGTATCCCGGAAACACCGTGGCCGGACCGTGGACCGAGTTGCCTCCCGACGACACATCCAGTGCGTCCACGCCGGCCTCATGAAATAGTTTGGCCATATTCAACATCTCGGCAAAATCATAGCCCTGGTCATCGTATTCTAGGGCGGAGATTCTCATCAACAAAGGCATGTCCTTAGGGATGGCACTTCTTACCGCTTGAATTACCTCAAGGGCAAACTGCGGACGGGAGCCGTAGCGGTCATCGCGTCGATTAGAGAGTGGTGACAAAAACTGGTTAATCAAATAGCCGTGGGCCCCGTGCAATTCCATCGTGTCGACGCCCGCCTCCAGTGCTCGCCGCGCGGCGCGATAGAACGCTTCCACAACATCGGCGACTTCCTCGGTAGAAAGGGCATGAGGCACCCGGTATTCATCGGAGAAGGCGATGGCCGAGGGCGCGACCGGTTGTAGTTCGGGCGACTCCGCCTTGCGCCCGGCGTGAGCAATCTGAATGCCGGCCTTGGCCCCGTACCGATGAATTTCTTTAATGATAGCGGCAAAGGCCCCGATCTGGCCATCGTCCCAGAGCCCAAGATCGTCGATGGTGATGCGGCCGTCGGGCAGCACATCGGTCATTTCCATCATAATCAAGCCTGCACCACCGACGGCCCGACTGATGTAATGCGTCTGGTGCCAGGCATTGGGACGCCCGTCGTGGTCCCACACCGAATACTGGCACATAGGCGACATCATGATGCGATTCTTCAACGCGAGTCCCTTTAACCGATATGGCTCAAATAACTTCAGCATGAAACCCGCCTCGCTTCCAGGTTCTGATCAACCTTTGTGATAGGGATGGCCGCGGTCTAGGGTGGCCAGCCGATATAGTTGTTCCGCTACCAACAGTTGGGCAAGCCCATGGGGGAACGTCAACCGAGACAACGACCAGCGCACGTCAGAGCGCTCGACCACGCTCGCATCCACACCCAAGCTTCCCCCCACCACGAATACCACGGGACGGCCGCTCTCTCGCCATCGCCTAACCTGCCCTAACAGATCGTGGGTGTCCCACTCGGTCCCTTCTATGTCTAATAGCACCACCAGGGACCGGGTGGAGACTTTGGCCAGGAGGTTTTGAGCTTCTTTAGCCTTGGCCTGCTGCTCTTGTCCCCGTTGGTATGCTACTTCCGCCACCGTCTGCCACTCTAGTTCCCAAAAGGGAGGGCGCATACGGCGCACATAGGTCATTAGCGCATCGCGGATGTTCCCTTCGGGGGGTGTGCCGACGGTAAGAAGAACCAAGCGTGACATAACGTCCTCCCAAAGATTCCAGTGATATCCATTGACACATTCCCATAGATTGTACTGCACATCCATGCACGCATTCGAATTCCGAGGGGAGCGCAAGATGACCAGACTGACCACGTTGGGCTACATTGTCGCCGGGGCCATCTTGTGGACCGCGGCCAGCGCTAGCACAGCCACCGCTGGCAGCACGCTGGTAGCCTTAGCCTATCTGGGTGCCGCGCGACCGGCCCCCATGCTCATTATCCTTACCCTAACCAATCTGGCCGGTATTATGCTGTGCTGGTTAATCTGGCCGATGCGACCGCAAATAACCTGGGAACTTGGGCCTTGGCTTGCGTTCACTGCGATTGCGACGGCATTGTTGTTGGTGCTCTACACATACGCTCTCCCCTGGTATGTTCACCTGCTGCACCAGGTAGCCTAATCATCCATCAGCACGCCCTCTGCCAAGGATAACCCGCCCCGGGTGCTTTGAGATCGACGGTAGATCTCGGTGTTTTCCCCTGTCGCCAGGCCAGCGCTAGAATTTAGCGATATCCGGGTATGTTAGCGGTTGTGGCAGCAAGATCTCTCCCCTGGCCCTCAAGATACTCGCGGACTCGCGTAGAAAAGGCGTCCATGCCAATTCAGGGAACCGATCGGGGCTAAAGTCCACGACGACCTCGGTCAGGGACGCCGTCGTCGCCGCCCGGAGCACACTTTGCATCGTAGGCCATGCTTTCGCCAAGATCGCATATAGTCACGGAGTTTTTTCGTGGATTTGATCATTTTGTGGTAGGGTATTACGAGGTAATACTCTACAAGAAAGAGGTACTCGTTCATGATGCATCGAGACACGATTCGTCCCATGACCGTTAAACTCGATCCGGATACCCGTAATCGTGTGAAACGTTTGGCGGCGGCCCGTCATCGGACGCCGCACTGGGTCATGCGCGAAGCGATTCATCAGTATGTCGAACGCGAGGAACGCCAGGAAGCTCTGCACCAAGACGCCTTACAAGCGTGGGATGCGTATCAGGCGACGCGTCACCATGTGACGCAGACCGAAGCCGATGCCTGGCTTGCTCAGTTGGAATCCGGCCATGACGCTGAGCCCCCGCCATGCCACCCTTAATTTGGACGCCCGAGGCGTTACGCGATGTTCAGCGTCTCTACCGCTTTCTGGCTCCGAAAAGTCCTCGGGCCGCGGAACGGGCTATCCAAGCCATTCGCACGCAAGTTAAGGTGATCGCGGAGCGTCCAGAGGCAGGACGGCCTGTCGAAGGCATGGATCCAGTCTTTCGCGAATGGCGTGTGGCCTTCGGCGAGAGCGGCTACTTAGTGCTCTACCACTACGATGGTCAGTCAACCGTCATCGTGGCTGTTCGGCATCAACGCGAAGCCGGTTACCTGGATGCGCCGTAACGGGCGTCAACTGGACACGGCTTGGGCGGTGAGGGACCACGATCGCGGCCCTCGCCTGGACGCTCCCGTCCTGGGCATCGCCGCCATGGGACGAAGTTTAGCCACGGCCGGGACCACCACCGCGAAACATGCGATGAAACGGGTCGATCGGTTTCTGGACAACACGGGCGTAAACCTCCAAGTCGCCTGGGGCAACCTGATCGCGACCGTGGTGGATGGCGCCCAGGAAGTCGTCCTCACGTTGGATTGGACGCATCCGATTCCACCCCTCACAGAAGTGTCCGCGCCAGGTAATCCGACCCATCAGCACGGTCCATAGGCCGCCCTGTTCCCATCCGGATCATCGGACGATCAATCCGGCCAATGCCAAATTCCCGCCACCCTTCCCTGACATAGATGCGGTCATGCGTTTGCCTTGCCGTGATCTCCACACATTGCCGTGGGTTACATCGCGCAGGCATTCGGGGCTCAACCGTCGGAACTGGCAAACTCTAGGCATTACTCAGGAGTGAAACCCTAGCGGTTCCGCGGAACTCCGACTTGCAAGAAGTCCTCGCCAGTTCAAACCCCTTCTTTGACGCCAAGGCCCCAGCATGATACACTGCACACAGGTGAAACGTTTCGA
Organism: Bacillota bacterium; assembly: GCA_021797635.1. Taxonomy (GTDB): domain Bacteria; phylum Bacillota; class Sulfobacillia; order Sulfobacillales; family Sulfobacillaceae; genus JAJZZI01. Next base: position 10,847 of record JAJZZI010000026.1, read on the forward strand.
TACGCTAGGAGCCGGTGGTTTTTAAGTGGATCATCCGAGACGATATCTACTCGTCTGTTTCCTGAAATCTCGGTTCCTCCCCGCTTTTTTGTGCAGCTATGCGGAGACATCTTATAATTTGACCAAAGATTGTCAACAAGACCTTCTCGAATTTTCAGAGTGCCATCTTTTCAAATCATGATATCTATTCTGATTTGAACTATCACACATCTCTGGCGTCGACAGACCTCCGTGAGATAATTTCTCTACCTCCCTACCGTGCTCAGTGCTTTGGTGTTCGCAATATTGGTCGAACGTGGGAGGTTCTTCTTCATGATTGGTGCTCAACACAAGTCTTCGATCGTCTTTATCGGAACCAGTCTCCCGCGAATCTGTGGGCTGGCCACGTTTTCACAAGACCTCATTCGCGAATTCGTACGTATTCCCGACTTCAACCCCCCTCGCGTGGTGGCGGTCAATGACCATCACAAGCGCTATATCTACGCCAAATCGGTCATCGCCCAAATTGACCAACAAACCCGCCAGGACTACGTGCTTGCAGCCGAAAAAATCAATTATGCTTCGGTCGATTTGGCCATCGTTCAGCACGAGTTTGGCATCTATGGCGGCGCCTCCGGTGAATACATTCTCGATCTGGTGCAAGCCCTCACGGTGCCTTTCATGGTCATTTTACACACGGTGCTCCAAGCGCCGACTGCTAAGCAAAAGCAAATTGTCTCCCAGCTTTCACAACGGTCGGTGAAAACCGTCACCATGGCGCATAACACCGTCGCAGACCTGATTACGACCTATCAGCTCGAACCTGCGAAAATCTCCGTCATCCCCCATGGGGTCCCTTCGATGACAACCGAGTCGCGCGACGTCTTGAAGCGACAAGCAGGATTTGACCACCAAAGCCTCATTTCCACCTTTGGATTTTTAAGCCCAGGCAAAGGTGTTGAGTATGCCATCCAAGCGATGAGCCAAGTCGTTCAGAGGCATCCTAAAGCTCACTATTTAGTGCTCGGCGAAACCCATCCCGTGGTGAAAGAAGAGCGCGGCGAAGTGTACCGCAACCATCTGCTAGGACTCGTATCGACGCTAAACTTAAAAAACCATGTGACCTTCATCAATAGACTGCTGACGAATCAGGAAATCGTGGAATCGCTGGTGGCTTCCGATCTTTGCCTCACCCCCTACCTAGGCAAAGATCAAGCGGTCAGTGGAACGCTCGCCTACGACATCGGCTATGGACGCGCGGTGATCTCAACGCCTTACCGCTATGCCACCGAAATGTTGGCCGAAGGTCGGGGCCGACTCAGCGCCTTTAGAAATTCTAGTGCTTTGGCGGAAAACATCATAGATTTGTTAGACCATGCGTCCCTCAAGTTAGACATGGAGACCAAGGCTCAAAGGTTAGGACAAACGATGCGCTGGAGCGAAATTGCCTTGACCTATGCGGCCCTATTCCGTCAACATCTCCCGCGCCAAACGTTCTATGGAAGGATGCTATGATGAGTCCTCAGGTAATGCCCCCTCTTCATCTGGAGTATTGGCGCCGTCTTACGGACGACACCGGAATCTTTCAACACGCCAAATTCGCTATCCCAGACCGCCATCACGGCTACACCACGGACGACAATGCTCGTGCGCTCGTGGCCGCCGTGATGTGGTATCGAAGCGAACCTACTGCCGAATGCTTAAGCTTGATCTCTACCTATTTGGCTTTCGTCTATCATGCTCAAAATGAAGATGGCAGCTTTAAGAATTTCATGAATTACGATCGGCGTTTTATTGAAGACGTCGGCTCCGAAGACGCATTTGGACGGGCGCTTTGGGCCATCGGCTACACCCAGGCCGAGTGCTCGCTTCCGGATCAGTATCGATACACCAGCTCAGTCATGCTCAGCCGCTCGCTGGCCTACGCCCAGGGGTTAAGTTCGCCTCGCGCGAAGGGCTATGCACTGATTGGCCTGAGCCAGGCTATCTTATCCGCCGACTGGCCCCAAGTTGCGGGCACGGCCACGCAGCTTGCCGTCAAAGCCGTGGTGGATTTTCTTGGGGATGCCCTGGTCACGCAATATCAAGCCTACCGACAAACCGAATGGCATTGGTTTGAGGACAGCCTTACCTACGGCAACGCGGTGCTGCCATGGTCCTTGTTCAAGGCCTCCGAGGTGTGCGCTCGCAGCGACTGGAGGGAAGTGGCCCAGGAAAGTCTGGCCTTCTTGGATCACCTGACCCTTTCTCCGGATGGCTACTTCAAACCGATTGGTTGCCAGGGCTGGATGGTTCGCGGCGGCACCGCCGCGCTCTACGATGAGCAGCCCATTGAGGCGGCGGAAATGGTGATGGCCTTTCAAGCTGCGTATCAAAGTCTGGGCAACGAACAGGACCGCCACAGCATGGAGCGATGCTACCAATGGTACCTTGGCAAAAACTCTCGTGGACTGCCCATGATCGACCCGAACAGCTGGGGATGTTATGACGGCATTGAACGAAACGGCCTCAACCTCAACCAAGGTTCAGAAAGCATACTCTCTTACCTCATCGCCCATATGGCCATGATCCATGGATAAATTCGCAGTCGTATTAGCTGGCGGTGGCGGAACCCGGTTTTGGCCGCTATCGCGCAAAGAACGACCAAAACAATTGCTACGCCTGGGTAGTGACGACATTATGCTCAATGACACCATCTCGCGATTCGAGACGGTGATTCCCATCGGGCACACCTATGTGGTCACTAACCAATCCCAGGCCGAACTCTTGGCGGGCATGGTCCATCCCGGCGTTCCTCAAGAAAACATTTTGATCGAACCGATAGGGCGCAGTACCGCCGCTAGCATCCTATACGCCGCGTTAACGGTAGGCCAAACTCACCCGGAGGCAATCCTGGCCATCTTTCCTGCTGATCATTACATTACCGATCAAGGTCGCTTCGAAACCACGTTGGAGCTCGCTTGTAAGGCCGCAGATACCGCTCCTCGGCTGGTCACCATTGGCATCCGTCCGGTCTTCGCCGCGACCGGCTACGGATACATTCGCTACCAGGAAAAGCCCGTTTTGAGTGAAGAAGGCTTAGTCTATGCGGTGGAAGAATTCGTCGAAAAGCCCAATCTTGCGACTGCCCAAGCGTATCTCTCGGGCCATCAGCACTTATGGAACAGCGGCATCCTCATTGGCAAGGTGTCGGTTGTCATCGAAAACTTTCGCCGATATCTCCCCCGACTCTATCGCTTAATGTCACCCCTGCAGCAACACCTGGGCACATCCCTCGCACGTTCCGTGGTAGACACCATTTATGCGGAGCTGCCCAGCATCTCCATCGACTATGGCATTCTCGAACGAAGCGATGAGGTGTGGGTCGTCATTGGCGATTTTGACTGGAATGACGTGGGCACCTGGGAGGCACTCGGTAGCATTTTCCCACCGGATGCTTCCGGTAATATTGTTCAAGCCGACCACCTCGGCATACGCACCCAGAACTCCATCATTTATAGCACCGAGCGCTTGATTGCCACCATTGGCGTCGAAGGCCTCATCATTGCCGATACCAAAGACGCCCTCCTAATCTGTCCCAAAGAGCAGTCTCAAGCCGTTCGTGAGTTAGTCGATCGTCTCCATAGCGAGGGCCGCCACGAATATCTCTGAGCCTCTCCTGGTATGATTCCGAAGCTTATCTCCCAAATTCTGACCAAAGAAGGGGTCTATCATGTGGGATCAGAAAACTGAAGCCAGGTCGTGCCAGGACTTGGTCGGTGAGTTCCGACGCAAGGCGGCTCCTGGCCCCTGCACCAAGCTTTCTATGCTCGAAGCCGCTCACAAAGACGTGTATAACATTTGTGCACCGTTTGTCGATGAAGGCGAAACGGTCATCGCAGGTCGAGTGGAATCGCGTGATGAAGAAATCGCCGAAGTCGTCTTTTTCTGGGAACGGGGCAGCATCTGGACCCCTCGACCCCACACGCGTCGATTTGCCATGCAAGACCCGTTTGTCACGCGCATCCATCATCAATTGGTCTTCGGCGGAGTGGAAGTACAAACCAAAGAACCCGGTTCCAAGACCATTGTGAGTTGGCGTACCGTATTTTATCGCGGTACGTCGATCGCCAATCTCGAGCTTTTGGCCGTCGGTCCCCCAGGGATGAAAGATATCCGGCTGATTCAACTTCGCGACGGCCGCATCGGCTTGTTTACGCGCCCGATGCGCGGGGTGCGCCCGGGAGCGGACATCGGATTTCGCATCCTCGATCGCTTAGAAGATCTCGGCGAATCCGCCATGTTAGGTGCAGACCTATTGCGGGGACAATTTACTGAAAACGAGTGGGGCGGTGTGGCCGAGGCTCACGCATTACAAAACGGGGCAATAGGGGCAGTCGGTCACATCGCCTATAAAAGTGCCGATGACCTCCTCCATTATTACGCCTATAGCTTTGCTATGAATCCCCTCACGGGCGCTACCACCGCTCCCAAGATCATTGCGGAACGCCGGAATTTCCCCGATGGCCCGGCGAAACGTGAGAACCTCGGGGACATCGTATTCAGCGGCGGTCTCCGCCATCGGTCTCACGGCCGCGCCAATCT
>JAJZZI010000017.1 GCA_021797635.1 Bacillota bacterium
TCCAATAAGGGGTCCCTCCTCCCGGTTCAACACCCTAATTCTAGACAATACGCGCACGACTAGACCCGGGGCCTCTCTGGGCACGATATCAAGGGCCAGGGCCAGAGGGTTGTGGCCTGGGCGTTTCAGCCTATCATGCCCAGCGCTCCACATCTAGTCGTGGTTCTCTAAGCGCTAGGGGGCCTCCGCCTCGTCTTTGCCTTGACGCTCATACCGGGTTTGGCAGCCATTCCGTTCCTACTCCACCTCCGGGAGCGCCGAACGGCGCACACCACCGAAGCGCGTCCACGACCGCGTATCGGCCTACGCCACTTACCCGGCCCGTTTCGGCGCTTCCTCCTCCCGGCCGGGCTACTCGCACTGGCGACCTTTTCGCAAGGATTCTTGATACTCCGAGCGCGTCGAGTGGGGATGCCCATCCTCCTTATCCCACTGACCTACTTTGTGATGAATGGCGTGGCGAGCATCTTGTCGATGCCCAGCGGTCGTCTCGGGGATCGTCTCGGTCACCGCACGCTGCTGTTAGGCGGATTCCTCCTCCTTGCCTTGACCTATGTCGGATTCGCCTTGGTTCAGGCCGCCAGCTGGATTTGGCCGTTGATGGCCGCCTACGGGGTATTTATCGCTCTGGTAGACGGCAATCAAAAAGTATTCGCGACCGCGCTTTTGCCGAAGACCGCCCGCGGTACCGGACTAGGTACATTTAATGCCCTCCTGGGATTCGCCGAGCTGGTCGCGTCGATCGGCGGGGGCTTCTCTGGGCGAGCGCGGGACCACAGGTTCCCTTTCTGGTCGGAGCTATGGTCGCTGCAGTTGCGTTTGTGATGCTGCTAATCGTCACCGACACCCCCTCCGCGCCGACCTAACGCCCCGAGGCCCGACAGGTGTTGCCCTTTTGAGGCTCCGTCATACCATGGCAGGGTGCGGTACGCGGATGCGCGCCATTACCGAGCCCAACTTCTCACTTCATTAGCGGTGATAGCGCCGTATGTGCGTAACAACCAGGCCAGGGGGTGAATCTGGACGGCGATCTGGTTTGCCGCTGGCTTCCTTCAGAGTTCACCGTCAGATAGGCCGAAGGAATTGCGCCTCCAGGCCCTTTACAGATTCCGTACGTAAACCTCCCGGTTTATACGGTTGGTGCAAACCCTTCCTCGGCGGCGTTACCGCCGCCGAGCGACGCCAAAATACTGAGGCGCCCCCTGCAGAGCGCCGTCGAGGGCCTACCCCCATCTTCTACGTAGCCTCGTGGCACAACACCGTAGACGGTTCAACACCCTTACCTTGGGCTAACGATTGGCAGGGTCATCCTCCGTTCAAGACTTTCACCTTAAAGCACACGCCCATGCCGGGCGAACACAGGTGGGCAACGCGTCGCGTGGCCGAACACTCAACACGCGCTATTTTGACGTCGAGGTGCAGTATGAAGGCGTCGGGGATGGGAAACGGCACCTCGGTCGATTCCCCTACCAGCCTCCGACGATGATGGAAATGTACGCCACGCGCGGGACGATTGACGTGTTTTTCCACGTGATGAAGCAGCCCTTGCGAATAGGCTCTGCCATCAGGAGAGCAATCGGCTTTGCCCGTGGGAAATGCCCCCGACACGCCAAGATGCCGCCACAATGCTTTTAGGTCCGGAAACGAGGGCTTGAGGCCACGACGCCAACCCTCTTGATCACCACCCGTCCTCATCGCACCAGGAGGAGATCACTTCTCACGATCTAGGCCTCATACTCGAGAGGCAACCACGACTCATCGACCTGCTCAACGTAGTCGGTGACCAAACCAATGGGTCTATCGTCCCAGTGATCCCAATCCGCAAGGTGAGACGTGCCATAGAGCGCCACCCATCCAGCAATGCCAAGACCCGCCGCCAACCCTCCGAACGGCTGCCCGAAACATGCTACCAGCACCACACCCACCACGATCGCGACCGTTGCCCAAATCCCCACCTTTGCTCGGTTGTCCATGGCCCATCCTCCTTATCAGCCGTTCGCGTCCCGACACTAACCTTACATACTCTCTCGTATAGCTTACACGATAATATAGACATTGTACATTGCTTGTCGCCATTATTAATGCGATCCCCCTTGTTTTTTGGCAACTAATCCGGTATATATAACAAGTGATCAATAATATCTTACAAGAAAATCTAAGGAGGGCTCCATTCATGTTAGTTCCTGGCGCTTCCTATTTGAATCCGGGAGATAATGCTTGGCAATTGACGGCGGCTACGTTTGTAGGTTTGCAAACCATACCCGGTCTAGCCATCTTATACGGAGGCGTCGTCAAGAAAAAGTGGGCCCTCAATTCGTCCATGATGGTCGTCTATGCCTTCAGCGTCGTTTTGTTGGTCTGGATGCTCTGGGGATTTCAAATTGGCTTTGGCTCTCCACTTCATCTCGCAAGCGGCATCTTCGCTAAATTGGTGGGCATACCGGGAGCTTCCCTTTCTTCCGCTTCTTTGTTAGGCAGAGCGAACATCCCCCTTTTGGATGGCAGCATGCCCGCCTTTAAATTCCCTGGAGCGTCTCTGATTTACTTCCAATTTGTGTTTGCGGCCATCACCCCGGCCATTCTCGCGGGCGGCGTGCTCGGTCGTATGCACTGGAAAGCCTGGTTGTTATTCGTGCCGATTTGGTCCACCTGCGTCTACTCGGTCAACGCCTTTTTGCTATGGGGCGGGGGATGGTTAGTGCAATTAGGCGCGGTGGACTTTAGTGGAGGCTATGTCATTCACGTCGCCGCCGGTGTTTCGGGGTTTGTCGCTGCGGCTGTGATTGGCCCCCGGCTTGCCGCTGACCGCAAGCACTTTAATCCCAACAACCTATTAATGGCCCTGGCCGGCGCCGGGATTTTATGGTTGGGCTGGAATGGATTCAATGGCGGGGACCCATATTTCGCGAATGCCGACGCCGCCGCCGCCGTTCTCAACACCAATCTGGCTACTGCCGCCGCGCTAATCTCTTGGCTGTTCCTGGACCTGTTTAGCGACGGTCGTCCCAACCTCGTCGGTATGATAAACGGGATGGTGTGCGGCCTTGTAGCCATCACCCCGGCCGCCGGATATGTCAATGGATGGGGTGCCATCATCGTTGGCGTGCTGGGCAGTGCTATCCCCTGGTACACTATGAATCGCGCCAGTCACCGCTGGCCGTTCAATCGCGTCGATGACACCCTAGGGGTCATCCACACCCACGCCTTTGCCGGCGCCATCGGCGGACTACTGACCGGCCTGCTTGCAGATCCGGCCATGTCCGAGTACCTCGGCGTGAAGCAACCCTCCATCGGTGTCACGGGCCTGTTTTACGGTAATCCCCACCAGTTTTTAGTGCAACTGGAAGCGTTGGTGGTCATCGCAGGCTATGATGCCCTGGCAACCTGGCTCATTCTACGATTCATCAAGCTCATCGTGCCGCTACGATATCCTGATGAAGTTTTGGCTCTTGGCGATCGTGCCATCGTCAGCGACTCGGAGATAGCCACCTACGAATCCGAGCCGCCAGTTTCCTCTCATGGTATCTCTAGCGTCTAGGCCGTCATGGTCGGTAAGGAGGCATCTATGTTCGAGATCATTCCCAGTTTAGTGATGGCCAAAGGTTCCGTTTGGCTTCCCCCGGGAGACCATACCGAGGTGTTTTCACGAAATCCGTTGCGCGTAGGCTTGCACTTCAAAGCATTAGGGGCGCGCACGCTGTACGTCATTGACCTAGACTCGGTTCACCAGAGTTTGTCGACCGCTCCAGCCGTTCTGCTTGGTCTGGCCCATGCTGGTGTAGAACTTTGGGTCGGTGGAGGCGTCAGAACGCCGGACCAGGCGCAACGTCTCATAGCGGCCGGCGCCAGCGCGGTAGTGGTCCACACCCTGGCCTTGTGGCCGCCGAAACTGGAACAGCTAGTGGAGCGAGTGGGCCGTGACCGCGTCATCGTGTGGCTCGACTCCCCGAGCTCTCCTCCGGGCGAAGACGCTGCCGGCGACATCGAAGCCGTAGTACACCGCTCAGCCGAACTTGGTGTGACTCGCTTCATTGCCTCGCCGCCGATTCGAACGCGCGGGACGCGACTAGATTTGCATCGCTTAAGCCGTGTACGGCAACCAGGGCGTTGGGTTGGCGTTGGACGTGGCATTCGCACCAGCGCAGACCTACTGCAACTGCAAGCGTCGGGCTTTCACGCCGCCGTCGTCGGCCGTGCCCTTTACGACCAACGTATCGAACCATTTTGGCAAGATCCGGAGTTTACCCAAAGGAAGGAGCCTGGCTAAACCGCCAATAAAAGGGCATCGATCACGGTTTGTGATCGATGCCCTTTTATGCCCGATCCTAACGGAGGCTCATCAGCGGTTCAAAGCTTGAAGCTAATTCTAACAGGTCGGCATGGGAGCTCGATCCCGCCACACGCACATAAATCGAGCCCAGGCGGAAATTCAGCGAGTAGACCCCGCCACCGTCCCCAGGCACCCACCACCACGTTCCCTGGTCACCATTGGCCAGGGTGACTGAGCTTATGTTTGACGGAGCTACGCGCTCCGTTAACGGCGCATTCGACTCTTCTACCACGTAGGGTCCAACAATGACCGATAGTACAGGCCCAGAGGTGTATGCCTCCACATAGTGTTCCAGTTGGAGCGCTTTCGCTGGCAGCCATGGCTGCCAATGGAGTTGTCGACTCAGTTGGTGAAGCTGCAATAGATCGTTGCCGGAATATTGCACCGCATAGGGAGGGCCGGAGATGGCCGCGGACACGCTCGGCGCATTCGTTCGTTTTACCGCTTTCGGGTGTCCGTTAGGCACTTTCGCCATAGCCGTGGGCTTAGGCACCACCCGGGGCAAGACCCCTAGCCACGTTAGGCCGATGGACACGGTGGCGCCAAGCGCAATCCCCAAACTTATTACACGCGATAACCGCGGTTTCAATCCCATCCCACTCCTTACCCCCGGAACCTTCCTGGCCCTCGTTGCAACCGAAGGCCGAAACCGTAGAGCCATCGATCTCCGATCCAGCTCCACCTGGATTATAGCGGAGAGTTTGCGGCCGAAATTTCTACCGTTTTTGGGGAGCTTGGTCTCGACCGGCGCTGCCTTATCGACCAGCATCGACGCGTGAACATTGGAAAAGGGCGCGTGTTTTCAAGGACACCGCCGCCCCCGTCATTTCAGCGTCCCCGCCGGGCCGGCGAAGGGAAAGTAGCCTGAAAATATCTCCTAGATCCAAGCAAACGGTCGCCCAAGACCCAATTTCGCGCTTACAAACTATAATTGGGCGATTCTTTAGTGATCTGAACATCATGCGGATGGCTCTCGGCGAGGCCTGCATTAGAGATGCGGACAAACCGGCCCTGTTCGCGAAGTTCGGTTAGGGTATGGGAACCGGTATAGCCCATGCCCGCGCGCAGGCCGCCAATGAGCTGATAGACGGTGTCAGCCAGGGTTCCGCGATAGGGAACGCGGCCCTCGATACCTTCGGGCACGAGTTTTTCGACGTCAAAGTCTTCTTGGAAATAGCGATCGCTGGACCCTTCGCGCATAGCCCCAAGCGAGCCCATTCCCCGATACACTTTAAACGATCGTCCTTTGTAGATCTCCATGTCGCCTGGGCTCTCTTCCGTACCCGCGAACAGCGAACCTAGCATCACCGAGGACGCTCCCGCCGCCAAAGCTTTGACCACGTCGCCTGACCACCGCACGCCTCCGTCAGCGATCACGGGCACATCGTGTTCCCGGGCCGCCTGGAACGCGTCAAATACGGCTGTAATTTGGGGAACCCCAATCCCCGCAACCACACGGGTGGTACAGATCGATCCCGGGCCCACTCCCACCTTTACCCCATCTGCGCCCGCTTCAATTAGGGCCAAGGCTCCCGATCCCGTGGCGACATTGCCACCAATCACGTCGATTGCGGGAAACGCCTCTTTCAGGCGCCGCACCATGGCCAAAACCCCCTCGGAATGGCCGTGGGCGGTATCGACGATGATCACATCGACGCGTGCCCCGATTAGCGCCTCCGCCCGCTCAAGCCCATCGGCACCAACACCAACGGCCGCCGCCGCCAAAAGCCGACCACTGCCGTCCTTGGCCGCGTGCGGAAATTTTCGGGCCTTTTCAATGTCCTTAATGGTGATGAGCCCCCGAAGACGTCCCTGGCCGTCGACTAACGGCAGTTTTTCAATGCGATGACGCGCCAAGATGGCCTTCGCTGCGTCCAGGGTGGTTCCTTCCGCCGCCGTCACTAAATGCTCTTTCGTCATTACCTCATAAATAGGACGATCTAACTGTTCTTCGAAGCGCAGATCCCGGTTGGTCAAGATGCCAACCAAGTAGCCCCCATCGCGAACGATGGGCACCCCGGAAATCCGGTAATGACTCATCATATCCATGGCTTCGCGCACCGCACGATCCGGACTCAGGTAAAACGGGTCGATGATCACCCCATGCTCTGATCGCTTAACCTTGTCTACCTCAGAGGCCTGCCGGTCGATAGCCATGTTTTTGTGAATGACCCCGATGCCGCCCTCCCGGGCCATGGCAATAGCCATCCTGGCCTCGGTGACCGTGTCCATGCCTGAAGAAACCAACGGTATATTTAAAGAGACTCGGCGCGACAAACGGGTTTTCACGTCAACATCGCGAGGAAGCACATCGGAATGCCCCGGTGTCAAGAGGACATCGTCAAAGGTGAGGGCTTCCCGCCCAAATTTCTCATTCCAGTCCACGGCGACCTCCTCCTTGATTTTTTCCAAGTCTAGCACAACCACGCAGGTTGATCATCCTGATTTGGCTGCGTTAAGCGCATCCCTAAGGGCATAGGCTACCTGATATACATTGCCAGCCCCCATGGTAATCACCGTATCCCCGGATCCAAGTCCACTTAAGATCATTTCAGGAAGTCGCCGCATATCCGCCACAAAATGCACCGGGCCAGCTTGAGCGTGCCGCATCTCATCGGCCAGACGCTCTCCCGTAACGCCCAAAATCGCTTCTTCGCCTGGGGGTGAAAAGATCTCCGTTAGATACACCTCATCCGCGTCAGAAAAGGCGTGTATAAATTCCTGCCATAGGTTTTGAGTCCGAACATATCGCTGCGGTTGGAACAGGGCGACCACCCTTCCCCGCGTCACCTGGCGCGCGGCCGCCAAGGCTGCCATCACCTTGGTAGGATGGTGGGCATAGTCGTCGACGACCAATATGCGGCCATCATCATATACCCTCTGAAATCGCCGCGCAGCATTTTCAAACCGGCCTAAGATGACGGCCGCTTCGGGCCAATCCACGCCCGCGTGCTGACACGCGGCCATAGCTGCCAGGGCGTTCTGCACATTATGCAGGCCGGGAATAGGTAGCCGAACATCCGCCACGTGGCTTTCGGCGTGCCATACCTGAAATTGGGTGCCGCTAGCATCGGCTTGGATGTTTCTGGCTCGAACTCCCGCCTCAGGATGTAGCCCATAGCTTATCCAAGGAACCCCTTGGCGGGATAGTTGCGCTCGCATTTGCGCCAGTTCAGCAGAATCCAGGCCGATAATGGCGAGACCATCCAAAGAAACCTGACTCACAAACTGATAAAACGCTTGGCACAGGCGCTCGAAACTCCCCTGATAGTGCTCTAAATGCTCGGGTTCCACGTTGGTTGCCACCGCTATCCACGGACGATAGCGCAGGAAGCTGCCATCGCTTTCATCGGCTTCGGCCACCGCTATCGGGCCGTGACCCAGTCGCACGTTCCCCGAAAAGTAAGCGACTTCCCCGCCCACTAGGACCGTCGGATCCGTGCCAGCTTCGCTCAAAATCCGACCAATCATGGTCGATGTGGTGGTCTTCCCCGCGGTTCCACCGACCAGGATACTCTGGTAGCGATCTAAAATATAGGACAAGAGCTCGGAACGATGCCAAAGCATCCTTCCCTCGCTGAGGGCCTTCGCCCGCTCTGGATTGCTCTCGGGCACATCTGTGGTATACACGACCACATCGGCATCTCCAACCTGCGAAGCTTCATGGCCGTAATAGACGGTAATTCCTAGTCTCTGCAAGCGTTCCGTACGGCTGGAACGACCCATGTCGCTGCCGCTCACCTCGACGCCCAATTCATGGAGTAAGATAGCCAATCCGCTCATGCTGTACCCGCCAATGCCGATAAAATGCACGTGCCGCATAGTCCCACTCCTCGCTTCAGTTGGTAAAAGTTAGATTATGCGGATATGACTCGATTCATGCCTGGCGGAACCCATACCTAATGAAAGTGCCATCCCTCGTTGACCCAGCGCGCGAGGTAGGAGTCGGCCTGGGCCAAAATCGCATGGACTTCTTCCTCGGTAACCTCTCTCACGACGCGAGCTGGGCGTCCCATAACCAGCGTACCCGCAGGAACGCGCATGAACTCGGGGACCAGCGTTCCTGCGGCGACAATCGCGTGCCCTTCGACGACCGCTCCGTTCATCACCACGGCCCCCATGCCAATTAGCACTTCAGAGGCAATCGTGGCTCCATGAATGATGGCTCCGTGGCCGACTGTAACCTGGTCGCCAATGACCACTGGCGCTCCAGGATCCGCATGCACCACGACTAGATCCTGAAGGTTGGTCTTTTTACCTACGAGCACCTCGTCCCCATCCGCTCGTACGACCGCGTTGAACCACACCGAAGACTGCTCGCGGATTTCTGCGCGTCCAATCACGTAAGAGCCCGGGGCGATAAATACGGGAGCGTGAATGACGGGATAGTGATGACCAAACGCTAAGATCATTCGACACTCCTCCTCCCTAACATGAATTATCTTTATCCTAAGCTAAATGGCGTCTTTGGCGCTTGGTCAAGAGACATCCGACCACCCAGTTGCCACGCATAGTATCCTGCTGCCGCCACCATGGCCCCGTTGTCCGTCGAGTCCTGAGGACGGGGAACTAAGACAGAAATCTCTTGTGCACCGGCCATTTCCGTCATAGCTTGACGGAGACGAAGATTCGCGCTCACTCCGCCTGCCAGATAGATACGCTTGACTTTTTCGGCCAGTGCGGCTTGCACCGTCTTCTCCACTAAAGCCTGAACCACGGCCGCCTCTAACGCAAACGCCAGTTCGTCCACCTGGTGGGGGTGGTTTTTAGCCAAGTCAACCAGGGCCGTTTTCAATCCACTGAAACTAAAATCAAAAGGATGTATTGGCCGTCTTAGCCTTGGAACCGGGAGGCTAAGATCACAACGAGTCACCGTCCTGGCCAGGCTTTCAATTGCGGGTCCACCGGGATAGCCCAGCCCCAAGGTTCGAGCGCCCTTGTCAAGTGCCTCCCCGGCGGCATCGTCTACCGTCTCTCCTAAAAGGCGCAGATCACCATGCCCCGACCAGCGATAAAGCGCCGTGTGCCCTCCCGAAACCAGTAGCGCCACCGAAGGAAATATGATGGGCTCCACCAAGGCATTGGCATAGAGATGCGCCTCAAGATGGTGAACTCCAACTAACGGGCGGGAGAGCGCCAAGGCAAGCGCCTTCGCCGCGGTAACCCCTACCAACAACGATCCCAAAAGTCCTGGCCCTCGCGTCACGGCAATAACATCTACACCGTCCACAGGCACGTTGGCGCTGGTCAGCACGCTGTGTAACGCTGGCAATATCGCCATCACGTGCTCGCGGCTGGCAAGTTCGGGGACAATACCGCCGAAATCCTCGTGAATTCTCGATGAGGAACGAACGGTGGCACCGAGGATCTTCCGTCCATCCTCGACTATCGCCACGCCGGTATCGTCACATGAAGATTCTATTCCCAAAACGCGCATTGTCTGTTGCCTTCTTCCGCTTCATCAGACCGTTCCTTGTACAAGGCTACGCATAGCCTTGGCCGACATCAGCCATCCTATGTGCCGAAAGGAGGCGGATGCCCATGGCGGTCCTTTATGGTGCCGCACTGTCTCTGCTGTTTGCTGCACCCGCCATCGTCTGTTTCAGCCCCACCACCTACTCGTTATTGAGCACGGCACGGCTACTCTCGTTCTTGCTAAGCTTGGTAATATATGTCGCCTACGGTCGACTTCTACGCCGAAGGGACCTGCCTCGCCTCGCTCGTGGCCTCTACCTCGGGGCCGCTTCAGCGTTCCTGGGTACCCTGCTTTACCAGTATCTCATTCGCCTGCCCGCGGCGGAAGCATCCTTAATTCAGATCTTGCCCGGCGTACCTACGTCCGCCACCATTACCATGCTTCATCTTCATCAACGCACAGGCGCCTTACTTTCGGCCATCGTCTCTGCAGGACTCAATGGCCTCTTCGGGGGCATTGCCACCTGGTGGGCTGGCCGTCGCCCTCGAACAAGCTCTGCTCCCGAGCCCGAGCAAGGATCAGGCGAGAATCGCGCCAGCGGATTTTAGCCGATGGCAGGGGCTATAGGGGATCTTTCCACATGATCAGCGCATCCTCACGGGTGTCGGTATAATAGCCCTTGCGTACCCCGAGTTGCGTAAATCCAAGTTTTTGATAGAGGTTTTGGGCGATGTCGTTGCCCCTGCGAACTTCTAAGGTCATTCTAGTGGCCCCGAGTTGCTTTCCTCGGGTCATTAAGCCTACCATCATGGTCTCCCCCAGGTGATGGCCGCGAAAATCCGGGTGCACGGCAACATTGGTCACATGAGCCTCGTCCAGGATCAACCACATACCGCCATAGGCTACCACCGTACCGTGAAAATCCAGCACTAAGTACGTCGCGAAAGTATTTTCTACCAATTCACTCTGAAAAGCATTGCGAGACCAGGCCGTGGGAAATGATCGCGACTCAATTTCGATGATCCGATCCAAGTCGGTCAAAAACATATCGCGTATCCAAACTTCATTCGCATCATCGCGTATATCCAACACGACCCAGAACCCTCTTTCGATGTGGTCTGTCTCTCCGCTCTCTATGTGGCCATATCATAGAGCACTTAAAGTCTTTGGCTCACTGGTTTGGGGGCACCTACTGACGCTGGCTTCAAATAGGCCGGAGCAAGCTGCACGGGGTCCGAGGTAAAGCCCTGCAACACCCCAAGCTTGGCCACGTTAGATCCCAATAAGGGAATATTGAGCAACGGTTTTGCTTTAGGACCGAATCGGCTCATCCACCACGGATCGTCCACTAGGGGTCCAATCACCCATAGACCATCCAGCCGCGGAAAGTCTTCGGGTAACTGTGCGTCCACGGGAAAATCCTGCACGATCGGTTCGGGCCCCCCCACTGCATTGTAATATAGGCCGCCATAAAACGCCTGGCCGCGCCTTTCGCTCGTCACCAAGACACACTCTTGGCTGGGGGCGGCCATCGCCCAGGCGGCCAGCGATGAAACTCCTTGTAAGGGCTTCGCCCACGTCCACGCCAACACTTTCGCGGCGGTAACGGCAATCCTGACCCCCGTGAAAGAGCCGGGGCCCACCCCCACGGCGAGCGCGTCAGGTATTCCGAACTCACGCGTAATCTGATCGATCCAAGCAACGAGATAGGCGCCAGCGGATCGCGGACGCTGCCAATGCCAGTCGGCCAAGATCGAGCCTGACGCTTGGTCATCGACCAAACCCACAGCCAATCCTGGGCCGGAGGCGTCGATCCCGAGCACCATCACTCGCTTGTCTCCGGATCGGTCCCCGGCATCGAGCCAAGACGTGCCTCCGCCATCGTTCCAAAGGCATGCACCTTGAGCAAGCGGCTTCCTCCCTCCAATACCTCAATGGTCGCATCGAAACGCTCAGGATACGCCTCGCTTAGAGACTGCCCCCATTCTACTACCAACATGGTATCCACTTCGTCGGGAGAAGGCAAATCTAAGCTTTCCACATCCCTTCGATCATCCAAGCGGTAGAGGTCGGCATGAACGAGTCGATACCTGCCTAGCGCATAGCTATGCACCAAGTTGAAGGTGGGCGATTTGACGGACTGCAAAACGCCCAGGTGATGAAACAGTTCCCGAATCATCGTGGTTTTCCCGCTGCCCAAGGGGCCCTCAAACAGCACGACGCAAGGGGGGTACCACACGTGCACCAGGTCCTCGATCACGGTGCCCAGCTGAGATTCCTGACTCCATTGCCAAATCCGCCTGACCATCAGCAAAGCATCTTCTGGACGGAAAAATGATTAAACTCGCCTTCCTCGTCCAAACGTCGCTCACCCTGATCGCTTACGGCAAAGACTCCGGGCTGGTCGGTCACCACGCCGACCTCGGCGAAGGCTATCCCTACCCGTTCGAGGGTTTCACGCGCCTCGTCGATGTGCGAGGGCGGCACCGCCGCCAAGAGTTCGTAGTCCTCGCCCCCGTAGTACGCCCAACGATGAGGGTCGGCGCCCTCGCGTTCCGCTAATTCCTTGGTCGCCTCATCAATGGGCAAGAGGGCTTCCGTGATGCGCATGCCGATTCCGCCAAAACGCGCTAATTCTCTCAGTTCAGCCACCAAGCCATCGCTTACGTCGGTCATGGAATGCACTAAAGACGCCAACACGGACCCGGCTTCGAGGCGAGCCGTGGGCGCTAATTGGGCCGTAAGCAGGGAGCGTTCGGCGGCAGTGGTTCCCGGCCAGCGCACCCCCCGCTCTAACAGCACAAGGCCGCCATAGGCGGCGCCCAAGCGGCCAGTCACAATCAGGCGGTCGCCGGGACGCGCTCCCCGCCGCAGGACCGGACCTGCCGGTGCCGGCTCGCCGAGCATGGTAACGTCCAACACTAGGCCCCCCTCGGAGCCGACCGTGTCTCCCCCTACCAAGACAGCCCCATAGCGGTCCAAAGCCCGGGCGATGCCCCGATAGATGCTTTCAACCCGATCAACCTGCACATCCCCATGAACGGCAAGGCTGGTAAGGCATACTTTGGGTACCCCGCCCATCGCGGCGATGTCGCTGACGTTGACAGCCACCGCCTTCTCGCCCAACTGCTCAGGGTCCATCCATTGCCAGCGAAAGTGCGTGCCCTCCACCAACATATCTGAGGTCGCCAACCATCCCTTGTCAGAAGCCGGCAAGAATGCTGCGTCATCGCCAATGCCGATATATCCCATAGCCGGCATGGCTTGCAGCCGATGGATGGTCGACACCAATTTACGTTCTCCTAGTTCACGAATATTCACCAGAACCTCCTCGAGCGCTCTCGGTCTATCATATCCCTAATTTTGACACACTACGTTCCACAATCAATCGGTTTACGGCGAAGTCTGCAACAAAAATCATCCCGGTCGCCGTTGATGAGGCTTTGCCGCGTAGATCGCTGGTGACTGCCGGCATGGGCCAAAACCCAAAGTCCTCGATCAAATCTGGCTTGCTTACTCGACGCTGCCAGGGAACGCCACGATTCGACAACGAATGGTTTTCTTTCTGTCGAGCCATGTGATACTCTCCCCAAGGGGAGGGTGTCATGGCTGAGATTGTACGTAAAGATCTTCGTGTACAGGGTTCGCGTTGGAGCTGGTATGAATTAGGAAACGGTCCGGTCATGGTCTTCTTGCATGGTGGCGGCGGAACAGGCAAGGCATTTTCCGCACAGATCCAATATTTCTCATCCCATTATCGCGTGTTGGCCCCTGATCTACCTGGATTCGGCCGTAGCGACCGACCCCCTCACATCGCGGGTCTCTCCGATATCCCGCCAGCGCTTTGGCATTGGCTCGATGCCCTGGACATTTCGACGGCCATCTTGGCTGGAAACTCTATGGGCGGCCGCGTAGCCCTGGCCGCCGCCGCCGCCCTTCCTTCGCGGGTCTCTCACCTGATTTGCCTCTCCGTGGCCGGTATCCATCTTCCTGACGTGGCGCTTGGCGATCCGCTGGCGATCGATCCCGCCCACTTTGTTCAGGCCATGGTGCACGACCCAAAGCGCTTCCGTCGCCTTACCCCCTACCGCACCCTGGAGGATGCTAAAGAACTTAGTGCGGGTCGAAAGGCCTATGCCGAATACCAGGACCAAGGTGGAATAAGCGCTCGCCCGGAAGTCGATTTAACCCTTTTGACCATGCCCACTTTGTTATTATGGGGTAGGCAGGACCACATCATACCGCTCGCCTATGGTCAGGCGTTAGAAGCAAGCATGATCAACGCCACCTTGGTGGTTTTTGAGGACGTGGGCCATCTTCCCCACATGGAGGCACCCACGCGCACGAATCAAGCGATCGAAAATTTTCTCCACACAAACAGGTGAAGGAAATGCTGCGTTCCATGGAGAACGATATGATTAAATCGGAGGTGGCCGCCGGTGTGAGCCGGCTAAGTCCAGATTTCGCGCTGGAAAGGACAGAGCATTGGCATACGACACCATTACGTACGTTGAACATACGCATTACGTAGAGATTTGTCTTAATCGAGCTTCCTCGTTAAATGCGTTAACCCATCAGGTTCGCGGAGAATTGCTAAACGCCCTCCAACGGGCCAGCCAGGACCAAAACATGCGCGCCGTGTTGCTTTCTGCATCAGGCATGGCTTTTTCCGTGGGCCAGGACCTCAAAGAAATGGACCACGATTACCAACTCGGTCACGAGACCCTCGGATCATTGGTGGAACGCGAATATGTGCCATTGGTCAAAGTTCTTCAAAACATGCCTAAACCGACGGTGGCATTAGTGCAAGGTGTCGCCGTTGGAGGCGGGATGTCGCTTGCCTTGGCGACGGATTTTCGTGTGCTTAGTCCCGAAGCCCGATTCATCGCCGGGTTCGTCAAAGTAGGCCTGGCTCCAGATACGGGCACCTCATATCTTTTGCCGCGTATGATTGGACATGCCCAGGCACTACGCATTTTGCTCACTGGTGACGCGATTGGCGCCGAGGAGGCGGTGCATTTAGGGCTCAGTGACGCCGTGCAAGCCACCCGAGAGGATGCAGACGCGAAAGCTCATGAACTGGCCGGGAAGTTAGCACTGGGACCAACCCAAGCCTATGCGGAGATTCGAAGGCTGGTAAGCCAAAGCTCTGAAATACCATTCGACCTGGCCCTGTCGAACGAAGTAGCCGCTCAGGATCGTCTGAGCCACACGGAAGATCACCGCACGGCCATTTCCGCGTTCTTGGCAAAAAGCCCCGTTCACTTTCAGGGCCGATAAGGATCATTCGATAATACGCTTTGTCCCGCAACGACGGGGAAAGGAGTTGTTTATGACAGAGCCTATGCTTTCTCCCAATACCCTTGAAGATCAAGTGGCCGTCATCACCGGTGGGGGTACCGGCATCGGATTCGGCATTGCGTCCACACTATCCTCCCTGGGTGC
>JAJZZI010000225.1 GCA_021797635.1 Bacillota bacterium
GCCCGTTTATACACTCCCCGCTACTTGGCCGTGGTGGGCACCGCCGTCGACGATTCCAGACTGCGCTTGGCCAAATCGTGGGGTGCGGACGCCGTCTACGCCGACATGCCCGCGGCGCTAGATCAATTAAAGACTGGCTTTGGCGGCATGGATGTGGTCATTGACGCCGCTGGCGTCTCGAGCACGCTCCAGGCGGGGCTGGAGCTGGTGCGTGCGGGAGGGCAAATCACCAAGATCGGATGGGGGCCTCAGCCGCTGGACTTCAACTTGGATCTGTTGGTGGCCAAAGCGATTCGCCTCAACGGGTCCTTTAGCCATCACTGGGAAACCTGAGAGCGAGTCCTGGCGCTGATGGCGCTTTCTAAACTGATGGCCATGACCTATCCCTGGGAGGATTGGCAGACGGCGTTTGAGGACATGGCCCACCACCGCATCGGTAAGGCGGTGATGGTGCTGTGATCCCGAATGGACTCGACCTAGGCCGACCGACGGTGCAAATTTCCTTGGACCTGCCACGCTTAGAGGAAGCCTTGCCGATGGCGGAGATAGCCATGGAGGCGGGAGGACTGGCTGGAAGTAGGTACCCCGCTCATCTTAGGCGAGGGTATGCGCGCCGTACGCGAGCTCCGCCGCCGCTTCCCCAACACCCCTATCATTGCCGATTTAAAGACCATGGACGGCGGATATCTCGAAGCCGAAATGATGGCTCAGGCGGGCGCGACCTTGGTCGTGGTCATGGCGGTGAGCCATCCGGCGACCATCCAAGCCGTTGTAGCGGCGGAACGACAGTATGGCATCGGAGTCATGGGCGACGTATTGGCCGCCACCGATCGCGTGCAGGCGGCGAAAGATCTGGAGCGGGCCGGGGTCGACGTGGTGATTGCCCACCTTGGCTTTGATGAACGTCACGCCCTAGGGGGCAGTCCCCTCGACTTTCTCAGCGACATCGTGCAGGCGGTCGACGTGCCGGTGCAGGCCGTGGGCGGGCTGACCTTGAATGACTTCCGCCTACCGAAGATGGGAGCCCCGCTGGTGGTGGTGGGAGCCCCCCTGGCGATTGATAACCACACCTTTGCGCCCGCGACCGAGGCGGGGGCGATTCGTCGCATTTTGGCCGAGGTGGTAAGGGCGGTCAAGGGCGATTAGAGCGCGTCACGGGGCCCGGAGTTCGCGATCGTTGGTCGACCTGTCTTAGATCCTACCATGGAAGGAAGGAAGGAAGGAAGGAAGGAAGGAGTTCCGTGACGCGTCCGCGACTCGCAGTCTTTCCCAAAGGCTACTTCGACCAACTGTGCCGAGGTGAGCGCTCGATCTACTCGTGGATCGATGAAGCTCGGGAACTGCCCGTGCAAGGCATTGAGATGTACCCCGACTTTTATCCTGACACGGCGGACAAGATCAATTTGGATTTAGTCTGGGAACATGCGCGACGGGACGTGCCCCAGCTCTCCTCAGGGCGAATCTGTCACTTCAGAGATTTTTCTGTGAAAGACCCCAAATGACCGGCTTGTGGCACAATGGGTATGGAGGAGGGGAGATGCGAATTGCCTGAGATACCGTCTGAAGGGCCAACGATTGATCAGGTGTTGGAAGAGTTTCTTGCGGAACAAGAGGTGAGATTAGCAGCCCGCACCTTTCTTCAATATCAGGCTGTGGTCGACCTCCTGCGCACCTACATTGAGGCTTATGACGGGCCAGATGATCCGGCACTCGTCAAGGTAGTCGACGAGGCGCACCAAAGAGGTACTGAGTACGCATGGTGCGGGCTAGGATCACCGAAGGAAATTGCTTATACTATCGGTCATTTTCTCGGGTGGTTCATGGTGCGTAAGGTCGTTGCCGGTCAGGATTTGATGCGGGCTGCCGGGTCCGTCACCCGACGACTGGGTAGGTGGCTATACGAACACCACTATATGGATGAAACCAATGCCGAGATATTCCAATCTCAAGCGAAGAGTCTGGGACGAGCTCTACCTAAGGCGACAGATTTGCGGAACAAGTTGTCTCGGTGGGTGGACGGTCTAGGGGGGATACGTTCGGACGCATCCTATGAGGGCGATTTTGAGATTGTGGCGATCACCGACCGGGGCTGGAAGCTCGAGGGGGTGGACAGTGCGCTTTCGGGAGAAATCTCCGTGCCTTCGGAACTCCGACACGGTCCGGAAGTCGGCTGGAGGATCAGCGGAGTAGTGGCCCGAATGTCCCAAAGTTTTCGCTGGGTCGAGATTTGGAATGTGTACCCACGGTGACGATGCCGGGGGCCCGATTTCACTCTGTGGTTGAGAATTTCGCCTGGAGGGCGAGGTCGTTAGGTGCACTTAATTTTCTTATAGATCCCGAGCCGCATCGGTCCCCCGGCCAAGCACGAAGTCTCCCTACGCATGCGTGATTTAATTGGCAGATCCGGAGAAAGTAGAGGCCGTGGCGGCCGCAGCATGCCTTACCTCGACCACGACGCTCTTTTACCTTGGAATTAGGATTTTTGGATGCCGTCTAGCACCCGCCCATCGCGAAGGCGGATGCCTTCGTGGTAGCCTCCGGGCGCGGCGTAGGGTAAGAATCCAAACTGCCGCGCCAAGTCTTGAAACTCCTTGACCAGAACGTCGCTTTGGACGGTGACCGGAATCTGGGTAAGCATCAAATTAACCCAGTGCAGTCGTTGGGTCATTTGGCCAAGAAAATCTAGCATCGCCTGACACCAGGGTTCTCGCAAAACCGCGCGGCTAAATGTTCCTTCCCAACAAACGCCATCGAGGTGATCCGTGGCCAAGGGGGCCAGGCGCCACAGGCCGTTATTCATCATCACGAGCCGGTCAGAGAAGTAAGAGCGGGCCAAACGCACCAGATCCACAGCCTCCGGGGCCAGCCAGTCGGCCTCCTCTGCCACCGCGCTATCTTCGATGTCGCCCAAGGTGTCGAGAAAGACGCCGTCCCATCCCTGTCGATATAAAGAGGGGAAATGTTGGTCTAAGTAGTTGCGCCAAGCTCGCGATCCCGGACGGACCACGCGATTATTCTCAGGAGCTCGCACCCAGGGTTTGCCATCGACCAAGATGAAGTCCTTATCGGATAGGGGGACTGCTCGAAACCACGGTGGTACTTCTAAGGCGCTGACATAGGCCAAGACCTTCACCCCTTGGCTCTGCAATCGACGGATATCGGCAAGGGCCCATCCTTGAGGCTCCAATACCACCAAGTCAAACTGATCTAAACCAGGAAGGGGACCGAACCCATAATAAATGGCGTAGGAACGCGCGCGAAGCTTGGCAACAGGGGCCATGGCCGGGAATCCTCACTTCTCTCAACGAATTTTGAATGCAATGTCGGGCAAGGCGGCATGGTGTCATTTTGGCCCATCGCCCCGGCTAAAACTGGGCCGCCGCCGGACGGATTCCTGCTTCTTGGTACAGCTCCAGCAAATGTGTGACGACCGCCGGATCTAGTTGCCGACCGGAAAGCTGCTTGATCTCGTAAAGAGCTCGGTCGACGGGAAGACCCTCGCGATAGCTGCGATTGGAAATCCGCGCGACAAACTGTTCCGCCGCGGCCAAAATCTTCCCCTCGATCGTGAGGTCGGCTCCGGGGGCTCCCCGAGGATACCCTTGACCGTCGAAGCGTTCATGGTGTTCGTAAATGGCCTGGGCCACCCCCGAGGCCAAGATTTCGTTAGGCAGACCCTTTAATAAATCAAAGCCCAGCTTGGGATGACGCTGAATGAGTTCGCGCGACTGCTCGGCGAGGGTTCCTCGTTGCGTGGTAAGTTCCAAGGCGACGGCCACCATACCCACGTCGTGCAAGCGGCCGGCCACCTCCACGGCTTGAACGCGATCCGCGGACAGGCCTGACTTGATGGCTAAGCGGGCGGCTAAGCGCGCTACCTGGTGGTGATGGTCCTGGTTATAGGGGTCAGCCTGATCCAGCAGATTAGCGGTAAGCAAGAGCGCGTCCAGATAGACGCGGGACATGGTTAACGCGGCTCGGCGGCTGTCCATCATTGTTCTGAGGCTGGTGCCAAGAGAGCTTAAGGTGTTCCGCACCTTGGCATCCGGGCTCATCGTCTCGCTGGAGAAATATGTTAAGATCCCCGTCGATTGATCCGTGCCAGGTAGGGGGATGGCAATGAGCAAGTTGAGGCCGCGCTGGCCAAACGCACGGGGAAGACCAACGGGCCCTCCCCAGGCGATGTATTGGTGGCTGCGCGCCTCGGCGTAGAGGGAGATGGGAGAAAGCAAACCGAAAAGCTCTGCGCCTCGGCCCGACGACCAGACCATTTCAGGATTGGAAGGGTCGTTCCAGACGGCAAGGTATCCGTCGAATAACTTCAGAGCTTGCGCCCCCAAATTGGCTAAGAGTTCCATGACCCGGGGAATTTGAAACCAAAGATCCGTTTGAATACTATCCGGACCAAGGGTTGCTTCCGTGTGGCTATCCGAAGGGGCGTGGCGATCCCGATGTTGAATCACCGTTAATAGGGGCTCAAAGCGTTTCAGCCAGGCCAAGACTTTGGCCAACTCCGGATCCGACACCCGCATCTTGGCATCTAGACTAAGGTTGAGGGCGATGCCAGGGACCAGCGCGCACTCTAGGCTGCCATCAGCAAGACGCCCAATCTTCCAGGGTTCGACCGGGGGAGAAATCTCCAGTCTCACGGGCCGTATCTCCGAACCCAATACCAGCCCGGCGTAATTGGGACCTACGCTGGCGACGCTGCTGGGGGTCCGGGTGACTTTCAAGGTAAGCTGATGATCCTCAAGGTCGGCGGTGTAGCCGTAATATCCCTGTGCCGGGATCCATGCGGCCAATTGCGTAAGGATGGCGAGCAACAAGTCTGACATGGCATAGGGCGGCTTTAAGGCAGCATAAACAGCCGTCTGGGCTTTCTCTTCATCAAACGGCCGTAAACGTCGGTTCAAAAGTCCCAAGCCCCGCCCTCCTTCACGATGGCGTCCTGCCAGCCGTACGCCAGCACCTCTCCCACTTCGCAAACCTGGCAAAGTGTTTCCAAGCATTCGCCAACAAGGCACGAAACTCCTGTTCGGGGACCTAGAATTCGACACCGTTCGTGAGATTTCGCCTATTGTCGAATCCACAGCGCTAAGAACTGGGAACCTTTAAAGTAAATCCGGCTGCTATGCGGGTGTGACTTGTGGTAAGCCAAGGCCCAGTAATAGGCGCGTGCTTCGATCTGGCGAAATGAGGGAGTTCGCCCAAGTGGCCGCCTTGCGTCTCTAAGGGTCAGTGCGATACCCACGGGAAAGCCGCGCGGGTCCGCGTAGAGAAACACGTTAGGGGTCAGAATGGGGCTGTGCTGGGCAGACTTCAAAAAGAAGTGCGGATTTTTGGCTTGCGCCAGGGAGTGATGCGCCACAAAGTAGGTAATCTCTTGTTGCCAGCCCCGACCCAGGACTTCGCTATATTCTTCGACGGGAGAGACGATGGTCCATTGAAATGCTGGATACCGGCTTAAGATGCTCTCCGTGGTGCGCCCGCTGCCTCTCGGTTCAAATCGATGGGGGACATAAACCCGGGCGGGAACGAGTAGGGATGCCAATGCGGCTAAGCTTAGCCCGATATTTAAGGGGCGTTTTAAAGAGGCTTGGCGGGCATAGGGGGCGGCGAGGGTCGCCAGCAAGAGGGCCAACACCAAGAAGCCGGGAAGCCCCGATCCGACCATGACATTACCGAGGCCGTCGAACCAGGCGGGATCTATCAAGGGCGCAAGGCAGGCGGCCGTGGCCAGCGCCAGTAGCCGCGTTGCAGGTTCTTTGGCCTGGGTTACACTGCGGGCAACCAGCGCGGATGCGACCCAAAAGAAGAGGTGAGTTGGGGAGAAGGGAAGATGCCAAAGGGGAGGCTCGGCGGCGAAGACCGGATGGATCCAGCTTGAAAGCCCCAGGCCACGGCCTAGCCAACGCCCCGCCCAAAGAGGCAGGCTACCGACCAGAACGGCTACGATCCACCAGCGCACCTCTCTGATTAACGTCGTGGTCGAGCCGGTTTGGATGACGATGAGGAGGGCGGCGATGAGTCCAAGTGCCGCTTCGAAGAGGCCCAAATCGATATTAAACACGGTACTGGTCGCCAGAGTTAAGGCAAACATGCGGGCACGGTCGGTGCGTTCAGGCTGTCGCACGTAGGCGATTAAATGGCTAAGTCCCAGCAAGAGGGCAATCACGGCCCAATGGACGGCCAGAGGGGAGGCCAGGTTTACTGGCGCTTGGAAGAAGGCGATGCCACTCGCCGCCATCACCAACATGGAAAATGCGGTCAGGCGATGGGAATGGGTGGCGTGAAAGACGATGATGCCCATAGCTAGGACGCTGACCGTGGCGGTCATGGGATAGAAAAATTGCAGGAGTTCCATGGGTGGGGTTAAAAAGAGCGTCGACATTCCAGCACCAAGGCCGAAAAGCCCCTCGGGGCCGACACCGCCCCGGTACAGCCCTAGGTTGTTGGTCAGCATGGCGATATGCAGAACATTAAAATATCCAAGCGGCGTGCCCGGGGCAGCCTGAAGCCAAACGGGAATGGAATAGCGAATGAGCGTGATCCCGATGGCGGCGACGGCCATTGCCGTGCCCGTCCACCCATAGTCCTTCATCAGCCCTTGCCAGGCCTCCCTGGTACGCTCTTTCAGAAACTGCATCAGGTCGGCAAGGGCTTTCGAGGGCTGATCGAGGATATTCAAGATGTGTATCGTCGAGGCCCGCTTTGCGTCTTTAGCGGTGGAGCTCGGTCCCAAAAGGCCGCCGAGAAATATCGCGAAGACGATGAGCGCGATGAACACGGAAAACCGCACTGCCCCTAATGCGGCCAGGCCAACCACCGTGAGCGACGAGAAGCTGAGGCCAAGGGACATCCACATAGTCAGCTTCCACCGCGCGTCGAGGGGATGAACACGGCGCAGGATCCACGCCGGTATGACCACCAGGGTGGCGACAAAGGCCAGCAGCACATGGATTTCTTCCGAGGCGATCATCCACCAGTTTTCCATGTAGGGGCTGCCTCCTCAGAGTGATTTCGGACTTCACGCACGTCCGGCTGACTTAGGAAACGACCTCGTCCTGGGGGAACCCCGGAGGGCGTCACGCGATGGCGACGGCTTGAGGAAGATGGCCATGGCATCGGGCGGTGCGTAGAGCGTGCGATCGACCGCGTCAGGCTCATGACAAGCCTGCGATCACGGCAATGAGAGCGGTCCCGGATGGGCTTTAACCATCCAAACGGCAGGGACACGTGGCGAAAGAGCAGTTGGAGCACGAGCGGACAGTCGTCAAGGTCAATAGGAGAGGCCACTCCGTAGCCTCGGAGGGATGGCTCCTGGCGTTTTCTGTCAGCGCGCGCAGAAGCGAACCCAAAAAGGCCGGGGTGGTCTACCACCCAAGGGCCAAGGGTTGACCGAATCTCCGAAACGGGTAGAAGGTCCAGCGATGGCTTCATCAGGCGAGCCGATAGAGCAAATAGTCGATGTTGGGGATCAACCGTAGAACCAACACCGTGCTGTAGACGGCAATCAGGCCGGCACTAAAAAAGAGGCCGAAGACGGCATATTGATATCCCTGAAAGATTTGCGTGGCCAAGACGCCGATGACCACATCGGCGATGATGCCATAGGTCAGCACCCGGAGTGCGGGCGATGGATGGGAGAGCGTAAACAGGAAGAGGACATTAAAGATGGCGATGGAAAATAAGACGTAGGCCCAACTCGACCAAAAGAAGACCATAGGTTCTACCCCGTGCGTGGGGACGCTACTGTGAAAGAGC
Organism: Bacillota bacterium; assembly: GCA_021797635.1. GTDB lineage: Bacteria > Bacillota > Sulfobacillia > Sulfobacillales > Sulfobacillaceae > JAJZZI01. Next base: position 7,765 of record JAJZZI010000225.1, read on the forward strand.
GGTAACGCGGCTAAGATCTTGGCGCCGATATGGGTCGCGAAGACCCCAAATAGCGAAGCCGCCACGAAAACGGACAGGGTTTGAAAGTAGGTGACGCGTAATCCCCGAAAAAACTGGTGCGGGTTCTCGAGGGTGATGCGGTGCTCCAAGTATTCTATCCGCCTCATGATGGTGGCAATGAGTAGCTCCGCCAAGCTTAGCGGAACAAAAAGTGCGGCCAGCGACCAATCCATGCCTAGTTCATATTGCCCTCGGAACCAAATGTTATAGGGCAGGTAGGTGGTCTGCGTGGACCAAGCCACCAAGCGATCGACATACACGTAGGTAAAATAGAGGAGACCATAGAGAAAGTAGGAGGACGCGCCCCGTGCTAGTTGCGGCAGACGGGTGCGAAAAATCCCGGAAATTTCCGTAACCCCGCGGGTTCGTCGCCGAAAGATGACGATGGAAACGCCGATGCCTAAGACGGAGGCGACGCCCATGGCCGCGGCTTGCGACCATTCCACGGGAAATCCCAGGTGATGCAAGAAAAAGGCCATAAAGATTGCTAAGGCCACGATGACCGTCAAAAGATATTCTCGTCGCAAAATGTAAAGGCCCGTAAACGAAAGCCAAAGGCTGGAGAGCATGATCATGTAGACGACCATCAAGGCGATGAGGGACTCGGGCATTAACGGCAAAACGAAGTCAGCGGCAAAGATGGCTATCGCGACCATTCCCGTAAGCCCAAGGGCCCAGCGCATGATCAGAAAGATGGTGGCCTCGACATCTTGAAGTTTTTGCATGCCCACCAGTACGTAATACACGTTGGTCATGGCTTGGCTGAAGCCTCCGGTGGTAAGAAAGCTTAAGAAGGTGGCCAAGGCGATGGCCGTGGCGTCAGAAACGGAAAAGTACTGATAGGATGCAAACGAAAGGTGCAGCGTAATCATCGACAAGATGGAAACCATCATTGGCAGGGAAAAGGTCAAACCGTGACCTAAATCACGCAGCGCGGTGACTACCCATTGTTTTCGTGAAGTGCGCACCACGACCGGCAGGGGGACTTGAGTGACTTCACGGACGATGGCATGATAGAGTTCTTCGCCGGCTTGAAAGACGTCGGAAAATCCGAACTGCTGCTCTATGAGAAGGTCTGTCCAGCCTAACGACTCCAAGACGGCGGTGACATCCAAAGGATCTTGGACGCGGGGATTGGCTTCTTGCACCTGATTCCTCAGCCTAACCCATTTTGCGTCAAGGGCGCCATCATTTATCGCCATTGCGGCCAACCGTCCTCTCGGCATTCTAGTCGTCCAAAGCCCCGGCCCACACCGTAGTACCCGTCGGCTTATCAAAGATTGATCGTGGTGAGCCGCAGCGAGCCCCGTAAAAATCATCGCCACCGTTCGACAAACTATAGGCTTTATCATAGGATTAATTGACAAGATCTGTCTAGATGATAGCGTATTTTGGCGGTTCAGCATGATGGGTGTCGAATGAGGCGGATTTGGGGACGAAAGGATGGTCTCAGGAGTGGCAAAGCCTCATGTTCTGTTGAGCACGGAGGGAACGTATCCTTTTCATCTAGGCGGAGTCAGCACCTGGTGCGACACGCTCGTCCACCAACTACCTGACATTCACTTTGACATCTTTGCCATTGCCATGAACCCGTACGTGTCCTTGCGCTATGCGATGCCTGCCAATGTCGGCCAGGTGATTCCCGTGCCCTTGTGGGGTATGCAAGACCCTTCCGAGCATCGCACCGACGTCATTTATTCTGAAATATTTTTGCAAAAACAGCGGACCGATGGCGAGCATGTGCGCGCGCTGTTTTTGCCGCCCTTCCAACAATTTTTGCGGGGGCTGGCCGGAGCCTTGCCGCCCGGGGAGCTTGGTCAAGCTCTGGCGGCCATGTATCGATATTTTCGCACCTACGACTACCAAGTCTCGTTCAAGACGGAACAGGTTTGGGAAGTGTTCAAGGAATGGGAGCTGCAGGCGGCCCACAGGGGACTTTGGGACGAGCCCTCAGTGTTCGAAGCCGTGCAAAGTATCGGCTGGATCTACCATTTTTTGACCGTGCTCAATACCTCGATCCCCCACGTGGACGTGGTGCATTCGTCGGCAGCGGCCTTTTGCGGCATGGTGGGTATCGTCTCTAAGCTCGAATACGGAACCCCCTACGTCTTAACCGAGCACGGGGTGTATCTAAGGGAGCAGTACCTGAGTATTGGGCGGAGCTCGATGACGCCGTTTTCCAAGAGATTCTTGCTGGCGCTGGTCAAGACCATCGCCAAGGAAAATCTGTTCTATGCTGACGAGTTAGCGCCCGTCTGTGCTTTTAACGGGCGATGGGAGCGGGTTCTAGGGGCAGATCCGGATAAAATTCGCGTCATCTACAATGGGGTGAGTTCCGAACGCTTTTTCCCGACGGCTTTGCCTGATGCAGCCCCACCGGGGTCTCTAGTGCACGTGCTCGCGGTCGCCCGCATTGACCCCAATAAAGATTTAGTCACGCTGCTTCGGGCCATGGCCATCGTGAAGAACTTTGGCATTTCGGCCAAAACGGTGATTCAAGGTTCCGTATCGGTTCCAGAATACGCCGATAAATTAGAAAAATTACTTCGAGAATTAGGCCTTGAGCGTGAGGTCGAGTTTTCGGGACATACCGATGACATGACGGCAGTGTATCGGGATGCCGACATTGTGGTCCAATCGAGCGTCACGGAAGCCTTTCCCTATTCGGTCATCGAAGCCATGATGTCGGGGCGGCCGATGGTGGCTACTGATGTGGGCGGAACCCGAGAAGCGCTCGGCGATGCGGGTATTTTGGTTCCCTCGCGGGATCCGGCCCTGCTGGCTGCGGGCATTGCCATGCTGGCAACGAATCCCGCGTTGCGGCGTGAGCTAGGCGTCCTTGCTCGCGCACGGGCCGTTGAGAAGTTTGAAATCCGACAAACCTTGGCGGCCTTTACGGACTTGTATCGTCGCTGGAGCCAGCGCGCCCCGAAAGTCATGGGCACGGGGAGGGCGAATGCTCAGCCGGAGGCCGTCTTGAGGCTCCAACGGGCCCATGCCTTGAGGGCGCTGAACCAACCTCTCTTGGCCCTGGAGCAGTGTGCCCTCGCCCTAGACATGGTGGGCTCCTCCCCGGCGGCGACTACGTTGTTGTTAGAGATGGTCGACCTGGAATGGCGGCTTGGCCGCCTTCGCCAAGCCGAGGAGCACCTGATTAAAGCGAAGATGCTCGAAGCCTTCTTCGCCGAACGCGGGGGCCTGGGCCAGGTGGGATAAACGATGGCGGAACGGTCGGTCCCGTGTTCCTAAATGACCATGTGGACGATTAAATCTGGCAGCCGCCCAGCTTGCTCAAGCTGGGCCACGAGCTCTGGGGTAATGAGGTCGCCCGTGCGCGCCAAGACGGTGCCATCCGGGCCGCTGACATCTTGGCCCACATGTTTTCCGAACATAAAAGAGCGTACATCTAATCCTCCTGCCTCCGGCGGCCGATCAGCCATCTGGTCTGGGGATGGCGTGGACATGGCGGCGACGGCAGGAGCGGGCGGCGAGGGCTGGTCGGTCCATAGCGGTGGCGTAGACGCCAAAGGAGGAGGCGACGACTCCAATCCGGGCAAGGCCGTGCCATCGTCTGCCGCGGTCGGGCGGACAGGGACTTGGTCGGCTCGATTCTCGGACATTTGTGGGGGGTTCTTTTCCGTCACGCCCGGAAGGGAGAGATCGAATCTCTGCCCCACCAGAGTAGAGGTCTCGGCTTTTTGATCCCAAAGGGGTCGAGCCAGCCAATCAGAGTCGGTGCCAGGCCCTAACGTTTCGGGTTGACCGCGCTCCTCGGGGTCCGTGGGAGAGCTCTCAGTGGCATAAGGCCACGCCTTGCCTGGGTTCTCTTGCGAGAGCCTGTCCCCTTCGAACGGTGGGGAGGCCGTGGCCGCGTCTGCCGCTAGGCCGCTGCCTTGGTATGGGGGAACGATAGGGTGGTCAGGCAGTCCGGAAATCTCGTCAGCGAGACTTTGCGCTTCGCTCGCGCTCGCCGCAAAGGGGACCTCGCATGCGTCTGGCTTGCTTTTAGCGTCGTCGTTTCCAGGCACGGTCTCGTCCCGGGCTACCTCCATCTCCAGCCGGGAGCTCGGGACTTGGCCCTCTGCCCCGCGTCCCACCCCCTTCGCGCTGGGAGCGGATGTGGCAGGCGGTTCGACGTGAAGCGCCTGACGCGTCGGGGGAGCCAGCTCTTCGATGTCGACGTATTGGAAGGTGTTGCTGACCAGAATATGTTGGAAGCGATGGGCCAAGACATCTTCCGCCTTGAGCACTCGGAGCGTGCCGTTTGGCGCTTGGACCTGGTAGCCCAGGATACTAAGGGGTGGTGTTCCTACCAAGAGGCCCCTTAAAAAGCCGAGATTCATCCCTTCACGAGTGGTAACCGCAATCTTGTCATGGGGCAAGGGATAGCAGAGAAGGTGATCGGCTAGACGACTTGGGGCATCCGTCAAGTCGGAGGCGATCCCCAGCACCAGGCGCGTGAAATCCCTCACCAAAAACCCAGGCGTCGACGCCGCCAAGGCGCGATCCGCCTTGCGCTGGCTTTCTTGCATGAGGTCGTTGAGTCCCCGAGCAATGTCCGCGATCTGTCCCTGATATTGGTGGATTTCCCTTCGCAAGTTGACTTCTAAGGTGTCGAACTCTTCCATCCGCTGTTCATGGGCCGCCGTTATGCGCGAGATTTCGTGACGAATGCCCGCCTCGGTGTATTGCCAGTTGGCCTCGTAACTCCGCAATTGCTGCTGCGCCTGAGCGTATTGGAGGCGAACCTGTTCGAGTTCATCGGTTAGCCATTTGCGTCGCTCCGCGATTTGCTGCTGCTCCTGTTGCAACCGTTCGCGTGCGTCCTGAAATTCCGTTGACCATTCTACTTTGCGCGCCATGAACTGTGAAAGGTGCTCCCGCACTGATTGCCGCTTATAGCCGAAGAGCCGCGTTTTGAACGCGTCTAATCGTTCACCGATCGCAGGATCATGATTGGACATGGGAAAGATGTCCGGGAGGTGCTTCGTAAGCGAAATCCCGAGGGCGTTCGGCAAGGGATGATTTCGGCTCTTGGTCTTGAAGCGGGGACAAGGACTGCTGAAGCTGATCGAAGACGTTTCGAAGCGCAGCCGGCGCGTTAAGTAGCGTCTGGCGGAGCGCCTCGGAGAACTGCGAAAGATCTGCCAATTGACGGCGACGCTCCTGCTCGCGCGTGGACAGGCCCGATTGAACCTCTTGCAACATCATGAAAGGCCGTTCCGACCACTGTTCCAACGAGCCCAAGACGCGGTCATAATCACGCCGCAATTGCCGAAGATTGCGGTCGATCTCTTCCAGTTCTGCACGAGACGCGTCCACCGCCTGACGTTGACTGTCGAGTTCTGCCCCCAGCGTGGCTTGTTCGGCGGCAAAATTCGATTCCAGCTCATGCACGCGTTGGTCGACGTCTTTCACAGAATATCCCAAGAAGGCACGTTGAAATCGTAACGCCACGGGTCCTTCCTCCTCCAGGCAATTCTTATTCGGCACCGTCGATCTCAACCCACATGATTGCCGGCGCCAATGATGGCTCTGGTTTCATCGACTCAAGATAGGTCGTCCCAACCCTGGTCCGCAGGAGTATTACTTCACGTTAACCGATGCACAGCTTAGAGTGCGGCCATTCACCTCGACAAGCGTCTGGGTCGCAACTTTGATAATATCGTAATTCGAGCTCCTTCGTCGAAATCCTCCTGCGATCCCCATGATTTTCACCGCGGATCGGCGATTAGACCGATGTCAAGCGGTCTATCCGTCTACGCCGTGTGCTGAGGCGTGTTAAGGCATACGGTTAGGTCACAGGAAAATTGGCCTGACCTCCGCGCGAGGCGGCTTGAGCACCGATAGCACGTCCGTGCCAGTCGCCAAGGCCTCGGCTAATCAAAAAAGCCCGCGTCTTCTTCGGAGAGGTAGGCTTTGGCTGCCTCGGGGTCAAAGGCCACCCCGAGACCCGGTCGATCGCCCACCGTCACAAACCCGTCTTGGATGACGGGGGACGGTAACCCTTGAACCATGTCGAACCAGGGGGGATCGATGCGGGGGAATTCGAAGGCCATGAAGTTTTGGGGCAAGGTGGCCGAAACCTGAATCAAGGCCGCCAGACCCAAGATGCCATCTCCGATCCCGTGCGGGGCGATGGAGATGCTGTGCAAGTCGGCATATTCGGCGATCCACTTCAGTTCCGCTAACCCCCCCACGTCTAAGGGATCGGGACCGATGACGTCCACGGCTCGCCGCTCAATGAGGTCCATGAAGTTTTGGCGCAGGTAGATCTGCTCGCCGGTATGGATCGGCGTAGAGGTTCGCGTGGTCAGGTCGCGGTAGAGGCTGGGGCTGGTAGAGGGCGAGTAGTCGCCGGTTAGCAAATCTTCTAACCAGAGTAAATTTAGGGGTTCCACCGCCTGCGCGAACCGAATGGCATCGGATAAAGTCCAGCCGGGTCCGCAATCCATGGCCAAGCCGATGCCATCACCCAGTTCGGCTTTCAGGGCATGAACCTTGTCAATCTGGTAGCGGAGGCCGCGCTCCGTCAAAGGACCCCGGTTGATTCCACGCCCAGGCCCTGCGTCCCAGTCATTGACCGTGTGTCCGGTAAGTTGACCGAGTTCCGTGCCATGATAGCCAGCCACATATTTGGCCATGGTAAACCCCTCTTGACCATTTTTGAGCGCAGTCGCACTGGCATAGGCCACTCCGCCGGTGTTATAGACGCGCACCCGGTCACGCACCTTGCCTCCCAAAAGGCGGTGAATGGGCAGGTTGGCCGCTTTGCCAGCGATATCCCAAAGTGCCACCTCGATGGCACTGACCACGCTCCCCCAGGGCTTGAAGGCGCCCAGCTTGCGGATGGAGCGCATGACGCGTTCGATTTGGGTGGGATCCTGGCCGACCAGAATGGAGCGATAGAGAGGGGTTTGCCGGGCCACATAGGGCTTATGAAATTCCACTTGGCTAAAGCCATCGATGCCCTCATCGGTAAGTATGCGGATGGTGGGATATGTCCTAATGGTGGCGCAGCGCACGTCCGTTATTTTCACGCATCATTCCTCCCCAGATTTTCTCAATGGAACGCCAGCTTCGTGGCTTTCCCCGCGTCAATGGGCGGACCTTATCACGGCGTTTATGATAGACGTGGTCTGCCACCGTGGCAAGAGCCAGTCAAACGCCATTAATTTGACAGCCGTGGGATTGCGGCTCCTAGAGCGATGGCAGCATATGCCTTTAGCTGGAAACCCTGAGTCATCCCCAGTTTTCTCTCGGAAATAGTCGGAATATTCATCTCAAAGGAATTGGTGGGTACATATTCGGTTACGGAC
>JAJZZI010000173.1 GCA_021797635.1 Bacillota bacterium
AACGGCAGCATCTGGCATTATGGCGAGGTGCTCGAGGGCGTGATATCGCGTGGCGACCTGGTTTCGGCTGAGGTCAGCCCCGACTGGCGGGCGGGGTCGCGCCGAAATCATACCGCGACCCATCTGTTGCACGCCGCCCTTCGGCAGGTGTTAGGCGACGCCGTGCACCAGACGGGATCGCTGGTCGCCCCCGATCGCCTGCGTTTTGATTTTGCTTATGGGCAGGGACTTGCTGAGGACCAAATCCGCCAGGTGGAAGATTTAGTAAATCGGTGGATTTTGGATGACCGACCGGTTAACACGGAGGTAAAGCCAAAACAAGAGGCCATGGCGCAAGGTGCAATGGCGTTTTTTGGGGACAAATATGGCGACCTAGTCCGCGTGGTATCCGTGCCGGGAGCTAGCCAAGAGCTTTGTGGAGGTACCCATGTTGCACGCACCGGCGAGATCGGACTCTTTATCATCGTACAGGAATCCAGTGTAGGATCTGGGTCTCGCCGCGTCGAAGCTTTGACGGGAACAGAAAGTCTCAGATGGAGTCAAAGAACGCGCCAGCAATTGACGGCGCTGGCCGCGACGCTGAAAGCCTCCGAGGAAACCCTGGTTGCCAAGGTAGAAGATATCATGGCCGAGGCTCGGCAAACCACAGCGCGCCTCGCCGAACTAGAAGCGCAAGCTCGGATTGAGGCTGGTCGACGCCTGGCGGAAAACGCAGAAATATGGAAGGGTTATAAGGTGGTGGTGTCGTCGGTGACACCTGCCGTCGGGGTTGACGGCTTGCGGCAGTGGCTTGACGGAATGAAGGCGGAGGTCGATGTGGCCGTGCTAGCTTGCGGCCAAGGCTCGCAATCGGCCATGGTGGTCTTTTTGAGCCAGGCGCTCGTACAAGAAGGCATGGATGCATCGCGTCTGGTTAAGCGTTGGGCACCAACCATCGGTGGTGGCGGCGGTGGTCGAGCAGATTTTGCTCAAGCAGGCGGCCGAAGAAGTGAAGCCATCGGAGCGCTGTTGGACTTGGTGCGGCAGGAATTAAGAGCCATGCTCGAGGGGGTGCCCGTATAGCGGGGCTCGATGTAGGGGTATCAGCGCAATGTGCCGATAACCAGACTTTTCGACAGAGAGGGGGAAGGCCATGAGTGCCCTAGACGAAACGCGGCGAATTTACGGTCATTCGGAGGCTTTTAATCAAGCTGACGCAGTCCTGCGGGAGGTCTATGGTGCCTTAAAGGACCGGGGATACAACCCTACCAGTCAATTGGTCGGGTACCTGCTTTCTGGGGATCCGGCCTATATTACCAGTCATCAAGGAGCGAGAAACTTGATTCGGCGGGTGGAACGCGACGAATTGTTGGAAGAACTGCTGCGCCAATTTATCGCGCATCTTGAGGAACGAGCTCCATCGTGATCCAAGGTCGCATAATGGGCCTAGATGTGGGGGATAAATGGATTGGGGTGGCTGTCAGCGATGAGCTCGGGATCACTGCGCAAGCGTTGCCCGTGTACCATCGCAAGCAGCTCGCCCAGGATGTCGATCATCTGCTGGAACTTGCAGGCAGGTGGAATGTATCTCAAATTGTGGTAGGATTACCTGTGAATATGGATGGAAGCCAAGGTTCGCAGGCTGTAAAGACGGGCCGCCTTACTCGTTTGTTAGCTGAGCGCTTTGCTGGACCCGTAGTGAGCCGGGACGAGCGTTTAACGACGCAGCAAGCAGAACGAATTTTGGTGGCGCAAGATGTCCGACGGGAACGGCGCAAGCGATTGGTCGATGGTGTCGCTGCGACCCTGATACTTGAGGGCTTTCTGGAAGAACTTCGTAACCATTCTGAGAAAGAGGTGGACTGGGTGGCAGAGGACAAAAAACCAAACGGCGATCTGTTAAACGATGAAGAAGAGGAAATCATTACCTTGACAGATGAGGATGGTAATGAACATGAGTTTGTAGTGGTCGATGTGATCGAGGTAGACAGTCATGAGTATGCGATCTTGTTACCCATCGATACCGAAGAAGACGAGGAGGCCGAGGCCGTCATCTTGCGCCTTGAAAAGGACAGCGAAGGGGATGATGTGCTCGTTGACATAGACTCGGAACAGGAGTGGGAAAAGGTAGCTCAAGCCTACGAAGAACTGCTCGATGAGGACACCGAAGAATAGGCTGAGCAGATGAAGCTTTCGTTCCAAGTTTCTCAGCGGCATCGACTATTGGGAGGTTTTGGGGCGGCAATCATGGCCGCCCTTGTTTTCGTGGTGGCGCAGTGGTGGCTGTTTGGACCTGACCGCACACACCGCCCTAACCACGTCTATTTCACCGTGCATGAGGGCGAATCGGCGGATTCGATTGCGCAGCGACTGGTGTCGGCACGTCTTTTGCACACAGCCTGGGGATTCCTTTTCATAGCGGTGCGACGCAGGTGGGCGGGCCAATTGCGACCAGGCACCTACCACCTTAGTCCTGCCCAGACCCCCCAAGGCATTTTACTTCAACTGGTCCACGGCAAAACGATCAACCAGATCGCCGTCCCCGCTGGAATACACGTTTCTCAAGTCATTGCTCGCCTTCGTTCCCATCACATAGGCACCTCCAAGCAGTATAAGGCGCTCGAGGAGCATCCGCTGCCGGGGATGCCCTCCAAGACCTCCGCTGTTCGCGATGGGCTAGAAGGCTACCTTTATCCGGCCACTTATGCCATTTTTCGGGGGGCTAGCTCGGCCAAGGCCATATTGCCCATGTGGCGGACCTTTCAGCAAAAAACAAAAGGCTTGCGAGCCCATTTACCCAAAAGCTTAAGCTTTCGCGGGTGGGTCACCTTGGCTTCCATTGTTCAAGCCGAAACCCGTTTTCCCTCCGACGATGCGAAGATCGCCGCCGTCTTTTTTAACCGACTTCACCGCCATATGCCCTTACAGTCGGACGCCACCGTCTACTACGCACTTTCCGGATCGGCGCGCGGGCCCTTGACCCGCACCGATCTGATGGTTGCCTCCCCCTATAATACCTATCGGCATCGAGGACTACCGCCAGGACCCATTGATAATCCGGGTAGGCAGGCACTTTTCGCCGTGTTGCATCCGGCTCATGTCCCTTATCTATATTTTGTGACCGGCCCCCGCGGTCATGCAGTGTTTGCCACGACCTATGCGCAGCAATTGCGCCATATCGCGGAGATGTCACGGGTTAAGCATGGTAAATAATGGGTATCCTCCTGAAACGGGAGAGGATCTCATTGCAAACACGAGAGAGAATAGTACTGGGGGGCTCGACGGCGGTTTGTGGACTGGCGATGGCGATGGTGATAATGCATCGTCCGGCAGCCCAACCAACCCCAACTTTCAGCATGCAAGCCTGGAATCTGCAAGTGATGGGAGCTACGCGCCAGGCGCTGACCAAAACGACGGTAGAGCCGCTGGTCGGCCTCGGAAGGGGTAAGGGGCCAATTCGCGGCATCGACGCGGTCGTTCCAAAAAACGCGGCATTTGTCCCGGCGCTCGATGAACTCGGCATGGAATTGCCTGCGAGCGCGCCGGTGCGTTATAGGCTAAGCTCGAACAAGGTGTTCACCTTCAATCCCAAAATCGTCCACACTTCGATAGACCCAACACTCTCCGAGAACCTTCTCCGTGTGTTGCCCCACGGCTCGGGAGCCATCGTGGTCTCAAATCACGGTCACGTCCTGGCCCTATTGGGATCGGGCTTGGCATGGAAGGCGCCGGTAAACGCCGGTCCCGCGCTCTTTTTGCCTATGTTGGGTGCCCTTATCTCAAAGAATCCGATGGCGACGGCGTTTCACCCTAGTAAAAGGCGACTCGCCTTGGCTTGGAGAGCGTTAGGACTCGACCGGGCGGTCCTTCCCCTGATGAAAAAACCCCAGACTGCAGGCAGGGCAGTGGCTGGCCCCTCGTTGGGGGGACAGGTGAAGGCGCCCCTGGCGTCCATCGCAGAGGCCTACTTGCCCTTGCTTGATCAAGGTCAGACCTACCCCCTGACCCTTGTCGGGGCCCTATCTACCTCGCGGCAAGTGACCAACCTGTCAGCCGTAAAGGACCTGTCCCGGGCGCTTCCGCGAGAAACCATCCATGGCATCCACGTGACGATTTGGCGGCCCCTCGGACAGTCGCTTGTCGTCGCTTGGGCGACGAGACCCAGATCGTGGCTGGTGGTGGTGAACGCGCCCGGGACTTCCCGGATTGCTTCTATCGTGTCAAGCATTTTAGCCAGCGAGTAGACGGCCAGCATAGGAGGACATTTGGCAGATAAGGGCGAAGTCTTGTCGAACGATGCCAGGTCGGTTCGATCTTGCTAGGCGGGATGGTGTTAGCCTTTGCCGGAAGCTCGACTCAAGTATTTCGCCCAACTCTCTTCCTCCGCTCGTGAACAATTCCAACGGCGGGTGCTTCATTGGTATGAAATCTATGGACGCGATCTTCCTTGGCGCACGACGCGGGATGCCTATGCGATTGTTGTCTCGGAAATTATGTTGCATCAAACGCAAGTAACGACCGTATTGCCCGTCTATGAACAATTTATGAGGAAATTCCCCACGGTGTCTAGCCTGGCCGAAGCAAATCTTGCCGAGGTAAAGCAAATCACCGATCCCCTAGGGTATAAAATCCGGGGAAGCTGGCTCCATGAAATTGCTAGGGCGGTAATGAGCCAATGGCAAGGCTCGTTTCCCCGTACTGTGGAGGACTTGATGACTTTGCCTGGCGTCGGCCGCTATACCGCGGGAGCGGTGATGTCGTTCGCCTATGAGGAAAAGGCCCCTATTTTAGACACCAATGTCACCCGTCTATTAGGGCGCTATTTTGCGATTGGCTATCGCAAGGCAAACGCCGAATCCCGCCACCGATTATGGGCACTTGCCGATGCCTTAGTGCCTGATAAGGCCGTCCACGCCTTCAACCAGGCGCTCATGGATCTCGGGGCGATGGTCTGCACCAGCCGTAAGCCACTTTGCCTCACCTGCCCCCTATACCGCGGTTGCCAAACGGGAGGTCCCACCCCCTCCCAAGAGCGCGCGGCTGAGGATCCGGTAGCGTATCAGCTGCGACAATCATCATCCAAACCCACTGAGGGCACCACGAAGGCAAGCCGTTGAGGAGTAACCAGCGCCGGACTTGCGGACGTCTCTCACTTGAAACTTCTGGATGCAAATGGAACCGCGTCTGGGGAAGAGCTTTGATGGAGGCTGCATATACATGAATGGTCTAGCTTAACCTACAGCGCCGTTCACCCGGCCTTTTTCAGGAGGACCTTCCATGACCTTTGGCGCACTTGGCTTGACCCTGGTCCTGATTGCCTCAGCAGTTCAAGGCATGATGTGGTTGGCCGGATATGTTGGCGGCAATGCCTTCCCCAGTCCCTTGAACGAAAAGGACGAAAAGTTGGCGCTGACGCGCATGATGCAGGGTGATTTGGACGCGCGTCGAAAGTTAATCGAGCATAACCTTCGGCTGGTCGCCCACGTTGTCAAAAAGTACGCTAGAACCGGAGAAGATCAAGAGGATCTGATCAGCATCGGCACCATAGGTCTCATCAAAGGCGTGGACACCTTCAACCCAGCCAAGGGAGTGCGACTGGCAACCTATTGCGCTCGCTGCATCGAAAATGAAGTGCTGATGCACCTTCGCAATGTAAAAAAAAATAGCCGCGAGGTCAGCCTGTTTGAGCCGATAGGCACCGATCGGGAAGGCAACGACGTCTCGTTAGTCGACGTGCTCGGCACGGATGCCCAGGTGGTCGAGGACGCCGCTGAATCTACGGTGATCATGGCCCGAGTGAGGGACTTCGTCGAATCGCTCACTCCCAAAGAAAGAACCGTGCTGGATCTCCGCTTTGGCCTGTATGGCAAAGAACGCATGACGCAACGCGATATCGCCAAACGACTCGGCATTTCTCGGAGTTATGTGTCGCGGATCGAAAAACGAGCCGTAGGTAAAATTTTAAGCGATCTAAACTTTCGCGATCAGCGTTAGTCGCCGAATCTCGCTTCTGCATACTTCTTTCGCTCGATAACGTTCGCGTGCAGGATTTTCATCGGCTATGGTGAATCCCCTTTACGGGATAATCATGGAGATTTTATCGCCATCTTGGATTAATTACGGGGAGGCACAGATGGGAAAGCAGCGACTTCGGGTAGCGTTGATCGGATATCGATTCATGGGCAAGTTACATTCTCATGCGTATCATACCGTTCAACAATTGATGAATCCGGCCATGGACATTGAGATGGCAGTCCTATGTGGTCGAGACCAAGACCAGGTGGCGAAGCAAGCTCAAGTGTGGGGATGGCGAGAGTCTTCAAACAATTGGGCCGAAGTGGTGAGCCGCCCCGATATTGATGCCGTGGATATCGCCGTCCCGGGCGAGGCTCACGCTGCCATCGCGGAGTTGGCCCTTCGCCACGGCAAGCATGTCTTGTGCGAGAAGCCCTTGGCGAACACCATGCAAGACTCGATCGCAATGGTGCTTGCTCAAAAAAAAGCCGGAGCAGTCACTATGGTTGGATTCAATTATCGACGGGCACCCGCCGTTCAGCTTGCGCACCAACTCATCGCATCTGGACAGTTGGGAAAGATCTTTCACGTTCGCGGTCAATATCTGCAAGACTGGGCGATTGACCCAGCGGTACCGCTTACATGGCGCTTTCAGCAAGAGATTGCTGGTTCTGGTTCCCTGGGCGACCTACTCACCCACGTCATCGATCTGACCCACTTTTTGGTGGGAGACTTCGAACGCGTATCTTCCATGCAGCAGCGTTTTATCGAAAGCCGACCGCTTCCCGGCAAGTTAACTGGGGAAGGGCTTGGTCATGCTGGCGAGGGCGGCACTGGCGAGACGGGGCCTGTCACCGTCGACGATGTCACGGCGGTCCTGGCGGAGCTCTCTGGTGGCGCGGTGGGGGTCTTTGAAGCCACGCGCTTTGCCACCGGTTATAAAAACGGGTTGCGTTTGGAAATCCACGGCGATCAAGGTGCCGTGCGATTTGATCTGGAACGGATGAACGAGTTGGAATACTATGCTGTAGAGCGCGGGAAAGTCCCTCGTGAAGGCTTCCGGCGCATTCTAGCCACCCATCCCGAGCACCCTTACATGAAGTATTGGTGGCCAGAAGGACATATTGTAGGCTATGAGGTAACCTTCGCGCATCAAATCTACGATTGGGTTGATGCGATTGCCAACCACAGGCCGGCATCGCCGGACTTCGCGGATGGCCTGCGTTGCCAAGAAGTGGTCGACGCCATAGTAGCCTCGACTGTCGAATCACGCATTACCCAGATCGTTCATCAGAATTTCTGACGAGGAGGACATATACGTGAAAGTTGGAGTTTTCATGGCTTTACTAGGAAATCAGCCCCTTCCCGATGCGTTGGACTACGTAGCTTCCGTAGGGGTACAAGCAGTAGAAATTGGGACTGGCGGATACCCAGGGGACCATCTCGACCGCAAGGCACTCCTGCAGGACGCGGGAAAGAGGAAAGCTCTCAGGAGCAAACTGGACGCCCTGGGCCTGGCACTACCCGCACTTTCTTGCCACGGCAACCCGTTGCATCCCGACCAAGCCGTACGAGAAGAGTTTGAGGTGGCCTTTCAAGAGACAGTCGACCTGGCCAACGCCATGGAAGTGCCCACCGTAATCACCTTTTCGGGTTGCCCAGGGGACTCCGACGAGGCGCGCTACCCGAACTGGGTGACGTGCCCGTGGCCGGAAGATTTCCTAAAGGTATTAGAATGGCAGTGGCAGGAAAAAGTGTTGCCCTATTGGTCCCGCACCGCGGAACGGCTGAATCAAAAAGGCGTGCGCGCAGCGCTTGAGATGCATCCCGGATTCGTCGTTTACAATCCAGAAACCTTAAAGCGTCTTAGGGCCGTTACCGGTCCTCAGGTGGGTGCGAACTTAGACCCAAGTCATCTGTTTTGGCAAGGGATGGACCCGGTCGCCGCTATTCGTGATTTGGGCGACAGCATTTACCATTTCCACGCTAAGGACACCCAGATCAACCCTCACACCACGCAGGTCAATGGAGTTTTAGACACCAAGCACTATGGCGACGAGCGCGAGCGCAGCTGGATCTTCCGCACTTTGGGATATGGCCACGACGCCGGTGTCTGGCGTAATATCATTTCGGCGTTGCGTGTGGAAGGATACGACGGGGTGCTCAGCATCGAGCATGAGGATAGCTTGATGTCCGCCCGTGAAGGACTGGAAAAGGCGGTCGCCTTCCTCCAAGATCTAGTGATCGCTGAGCCCAAAGCGGCCATGTGGTGGGCGTAGAAATACCCGTCAACAGGGGTGGCTGTCCGCCCCTGTTGAAACGTCGAGATTAGGGGACAGGCATTTGCATATACCCAGTTTACGCGCCGCCCGCATCCGGCTGCTATGGGCAATCGGGGTGTTTTGGGCGGGCCTATACCTTTATATCCCTATCTTGGCACCCTATGTGACGCATCAAGGCGGATCGGCTAGCATGGCTGGAATTGTCGTCGCCGCTTACGGTGTTCCACAATTGACCACTCGGTTCTTTCTCGGGCGTTGGGCGGACCATCTTGGGCGTCGGCGGGTCTTCTTGGTTCTTGGCATGACCACGGTGATGGCCAGTTCATTAGGCATGGCGCTTTGGCCCATTCCTTGGGCGTTCGTGCTTTTTCGTATTCTCGCGGGGCTGGCAGCCAGTACCTGGGCCATGTTTTCCATGCTCTACCTTAGCTATTATGCCAACACCGACCACAGCGTTCATGCCATGGGCTGGGTAACCTTTGCTAATAATGCGGGCCAAGTCATCGCGACCTTGGTGGGAGGTTTTGTCGCTGCCCGCTGGGGTTTTGCCGCTCCCTTTTGGCTATCGGCCGCTTTAGCCGTGCTGGGGCTGTTTTTGGTGACGACGCTACCGGAACAGCGAACCCTGCGAGGATTTAGCCCAGCTCCTAAGATTGGCTACCTGTGGCGGTATGGGTCCCTTCGAGCGGCTTCAGGACTCGGTATCTTTAATCAAATGGTGACGTTCTTAACGACCTTTGGCTACGTGCCGTTATGGGCTGAACGCCATGGTATGCCGGCGGGCAATTTAGGTCTGCTAATGATGGCGGGAATTTTACCGAGTACACTCTTTTCCGTTATCACGGGAACTTGGTTGGCAAAGTTTTGGTCGCTCAGGCGACTTTCCTGGCTTGGGTTTTCCTTGATGGCCATCTTTACCGTGCTAACTCCATTACGCGGTGGTCAAGCGTGGTTGTTCTTCACCCAGGCAGCTCTTGGCGTAGGACGAGGTATTGTCGGACCCGTGTTGATGGCCATGTCGATCGCCGGGGTGGCGTCGCAATGGCGCACGACCGCTCACGCCGTCTACCAGGCCATTTACGCTGGCGGAATGATTGCCGGGCCCGCCGTCGGAGCGTTAGTCGTTAGCCGATTTCCCTTGGAGTCTGTGTTCTGGATATCCTCGGCATCAGCCATCCTTGGAGCCACGGTCAGTCTTTTGCTTAGTGAAAAGACGCTAGCCAGTGCCCCTCCCGACCTGGCCAAGACCGGAACCTAACCTCGTTTGTGGTAATGCCGCCTCACACCCGCTACTCGTTCTTGTTCTCCACAGTTTCGGACGACTGGCGAGCGCCAGCTTCGGCTAGATGGCGCGGACTGGGCCAAAAGGCCGAGGGTCCGATGGCCACGGTGGCCCCTGGGACTAAAAACGAACGAACGATCCACGTATCAAGCAAGATTGCCGAAGTCAATCCGATCGCCAAGGTCTTCATAATTTCCAGGGGACTGATTAACAGCGCAATAAACACGACGACCATAATCATGCCCGCACCGGTAATCATCCCGCCGGTGCGGCTAAGCCCCTCGGTCGCCGCGTCACGCATGTCAAAACCCCGGTTCCAGAGTTCTTGTATGCGGTGTAGCAAGATGACCTCATAATCCATCGACAATCCGAACAACAAGACAAAGACCAAGGGGGTGATAGAGCTGTTCAAAGGTTCCGCTTCTAGTCCAAGTCCACCATGTTGCACGGTTAGCACTAATATTCCAGCCGTGGTCAGCGCCACCAAACCGTCAAAAACCACCCCCAATAGCGCCTGCCACAGGGAGCGAGTTGCCAAGAAGAGAACGACGGTGGCCACTCCCGCTACGGACAGCAAGATCCAGGGCAAGCGGGCTTGAGTCAACTGGTTAAACCCGGTGAGCAGTGCCGTCACACCGCCCACTCCACTCTTTTGGTGAGGTAGCCATTTTCGCAATTGGTGTTGCAACCTGGTTGTCAAAGCAATCGTAGCGGCGCTATTAGGGCCTTTACGCGCCGTGACAAAGAGCACCACAAGGTGCGAATTGTAGGACAAATTCGTGAATGCGGTAAGTGCACTTGACACCTTTTGGTTGTGAAGATGACCGGACGCGGAAGCGGCTAATAGGGCAGGGGAAATGCCGAGCAGGGTGGGCGACTCAACGGAGCGCACGGCATGGTCACCTGCTATCCGTCGGCTGACGGAGGCAATGGCATGCCACGTAGAGACGTCGCTCAGAGGGTGTCGAAAGTCGATAGCGACCACGATCGGATCAATGGCTCCCGCGCCCCAGGCGCGCTGTTCGGCGCCCACCGCCGCTCTCAGGGGATCGTGGCGGGGAAGCAATATCGCCAAGTTGGCCGGAGTCTGCATGGCCAGTTGGCTACCAAAGATGCCGGGAATGCTCAGCGCCAATACGGCCAGGGCAATAGCCCAGTAGGGCCGCTTTCGAATCCATGCAGAAATGGCGGGCCAGAACCCTTTGAGGGAGCTAGCAAAAGGGACTTTTCCCCAGTTAATGCGTCTGTCCAATATTCTTAAAATTGCGGGCAAGAGCGTGTGAGTCACCAGCAGCACCGCCAGTACCGACACCGCGCCGCCAATGGCAATGCCCCTCCAGTACGCGTTGCCGCCAAGAAATAGCGTAAATAGCGCCATCGCCACGGCGACCCCGGAAAAGAGCACCGAGCGCCCCGCATGGGCCATCGCTTCGCCAACGGCCACATCGGCCGTCTTTCCTTCGGAAAGTGATTGGCGAAAGCGAGCACTAATAAACAGCGCGTAATCGACGCCCACGCCAAGGGATAAGAAGCTAACGATGTCGGTTAAATACGCCGATAACGTGATCACGTTTTCGAGCAGGTCCAACGCGCCTAGCGCTACGACGGCACCGACTGCGGCGACCACCAGCGGGAGAAAGGCCGCGGTCACCGACCCAAAGACGAGTAGCAAGAGCACAATTAAGAAGGGGAGGGCGATAGGCAGGCTGGACGACAAGGTGGTTCGAGTATCGCTGATCACTTTCTCGCTTACAGAAGTTTGGCTTACCCACGTGGTTTTGGCGCCATGGCGCGCCGAAAACTCCTGCAAAGGCAGGAGAAGGGTGGGGGCTTTACCTTTTTCCGGTACGATCGTGGTTGCGTCTGGCCCCGTTCGATAGAGCCACGCATTTGGCAAAGAGAAACGGTGTGCCCATGCCTTAACCGTGGAGGTCGGGACATTTTGAATAAGTAAGGGTTCTGCTGATGGCCGAACCTGAAGATGGCTGAGTTGCTTATCTGCCCACACCGCCGGACTATTGGGCCGTTCGAAGCCGGTAGAGGTCAAACCGTGTGTCACATTTTTTGCCAGTAATCCGGCAATAACGAACAACACCGCCCAGGCTAGGATCACGTAGCGACGATGTCGGACCACGATGTGAGACCACATGATAAACTACCCTCTCTCTACAGTTTGCGCCACACATTTTTCCATCGCCGTGCTGGCATCCAGGACAATCGGATCCGAGCGCGGATTGGCCACCGAATATCCGACCCGAAGGACCGCTCCACAACGTTCGCAGGTAGCGTGAGCAGACACAAACGAATCAATACTCTCAGACATGTGGTGTCCCAACCGTTTGGCGTCAGCTATGGCCTTTTCCAAGGCGTCGCGCAACGGCTGCATCATCTCTAACAATTCGTCATCCATGTCCGTGATTCAGCTACCCCCTTCAAGACAAGCAATTGGTGGAAACTTAACATAGAAAAGCTTTCCATTCAAGTGTTATGCGGTCAAGTGTTATGCGGTCAAGTGTCATGTGCAGGTTTCCCACCTCCCTTTCGGCTATGCGTATGCTTGAACGCGTTGACCTCGTCTTCACGGCTGCCGCGCAACTTTAAACCCCACATTTTGTACCCCTCGAGAAGGGGCCTAGGGTGTTGAACCGGGTATCATGTCAACTTTTGCGTGGAACGACCGCGAACGCGACCATTATGCACAAGGGTTTGCCTTGATGCGGGATCATTGGGACGAAAAAGGAAAGCGCTTGCTGGCCGCGTCGATGGCCCTTTCGCTGGGGGCCGGAAGTCATACTCCCTCCAGTTGGAGGTCGCCCAGTTGACCGGGGAGGCGCCGCCGCCGAGGGACCGGGCCCGTAGGCCCGGTGGTGGGCGCAAGCCGATTACCGAGATTTATCCCGATCTCTTGCCGACCCTGCTCAAGCTGGTGGGTGAGGATACCGAAGGCGATCCCGACCCATCTGGCGGACGCCCTCACGGCGCAAGACATGTCGCTCAGTCCCATGACGGTCTCCCGGCTACTCGCCGAACAGGGGTATTCCATGCCGGCGAATCGCAAGCGATTCGACCGGGGAAGCGACCATCCCGATCGCGATCAACCGCTCCGATATAGCGCCCAGCAAACCCAAGACTTTCAAAACGCGAACAGCCGGCGATCTCGGTCGATACCCAGAAAAAATTGCGACACGAGGGTCCACGGATGGAGTGGGCGCGTCGATTGGAGGCCTGGATTCTCTTCAGAGACGCACCCTAGGTTTGTGCTCAAGACCTAACCTTCCCCTGACGTGCGTTGCCGGTAACGGCGGGGTGCGGAGCTTAGGGACACTGCCGAAGGGCCCTGGTACCATCCCAGGGCGACGGGCACCGAGCCCAACCCACCGTTGCTGAGACGCGCGTGGTGGCGCGACCTTGGATTGGGGGTGAGGGACGATGACGGACTTACACGCCGCGGTGCAACAATATTTGGACGTCCGTCGGGCCCTGGGCTTCAAATTACGCCAGCACGAGGGGCTCTTACGAGACTTTGTCCAATTTATGGACAACCGCGGGCAGACCATGATCACCATCGATCTAGCGGTCGCCTGGGCGACCGCGCCAACCACGGATCATCCCTACACGTGGAAGCGGCGCCTGAGTATTATCCGAAATTTTGCCCGGTATGTTCAGACCCTTGACCCGGCGACAGAAGTGCCGCCTGCCGATTACTTGGCGTATCGCTATCAACGCCCCGTTCTCTTTCTCTACACGGATGATGAAATTCGGGCTCTGATGGGAGCGGCAGCCAGCTTGTTACCTAGTTTCCGCGCAATGACCTATCAAACCTTGATCGGCTTGCTGGCCACAACGGGCATGCGCCTCGGTGAAGCCCTGCGTCTCAATCAATCGGACGTGAGCGCTCGCGACCAGGAGATCACCATTCGATTCACGAAATTTGGCAAGTCCCGCGTGGTGCCGGTTCACCCCACGGTAGCCGACGCCTTGGAAGTTTATCGTAGGCACCGCAATACCTATGCGCAGGGACGACCGCTGAGTGAAAGTTTTTTTCTGTCGCTACGGGGAACGCGTCTCCTCGATGTCATGGTCCACAAAACGTTTGGGGCGCTCGTGGACCACGTCGGGTTGGCACCCCGGGCTGGGTCGGGAGCCGTGCGCCTGCATGGGTTCCGCCATACTTTTACCGTCGCCACGATACGCGACTGGTATGCCACCGGCCAGCCGGTGGCGAGCCAACTACCCCTATTGTCCGCTTATTTAGGCCATGTGAATCCGGTCTCGACCTATTGGTATGTGCAGACCACCCCCGAACTACTATGCCTCGCCATGGAACACGGATCGCACGTGCTGAAAGGGACCCGATGAGTACGCTGGCGCCGACGTTGGAAGGCTATTTCATCGAACGGCTCCGGGCGCAACGGAACGCCAGTCCGCAAACGGTAGCCGCTTACCGGGATACCTGGCGTCTATTGCTCGGATTTGTGAGCAAGGAGACCGGAAAAGACCCCAGTCAATTCGATTTTTCCGACCTGAGTGTCACGCGGATTGGAGCGTTCCTGCAATGGCTGGAAGAAACCCGGCATAACACCATCCGCACGCGCAATGCGCGATTGGCAGCCATCCATGCTTTTTTCCGTTATGCAGCCTATCGGCATCCGGAACATGCCGCGCTCATTCAGCACGTCTTGGCGATCCCTGCCAAGCGTTTTGAACAGCGCCACATTGACTTTTTGACGGAGACCGAATCGGCAGCGCTTTTGAAGGCGGTCGATCAGAAAACCTGGGTGGGGCGACGAGACTATGCCTTACTTATGGTACTCTTGCAAACGGGATTACGCGTGAGCGAATTGACAGGTCTTACTATCGCTGACGTTGACTTAGGTTCCAGCGCGGTCGTGCGATGTTCCGGGAAGGGGCGTAAACAGCGGGCCACGCCGTTGACGGCGACGACGGTGGCCACGCTGAAAGCGTGGCTCACGGAATGGCGCGGAGCGGACCACCAATGGCTGTTCCCGACTATGCGGGGCACCCGTCTAAGTACCGACGCGGTCCAGTGGCTGCTCACAAAATATGAGCAGAGAGCCCGCGTCACGTGTCCAACGCTAGCCCGCAAACACCTGACCCCCCACGTGCTTCGTCACACTTGCGCCATGAATCTCCTACGTAGTGGGGTCGACATTACCGTCATTGCGTTGTGGCTGGGTCATGAAAGCCTTCAAGCGACTCAAATCTATATCCACGCTGACATGGCCATCAAAGAGCAAGCCATCGCGCGCACGGCGCCGCTGGACGTGAAACCAGGGCGCTTCCAACCATCTGACACGCTCTTGGCTTTCCTGGAATCGTTATAGTTATGCCGAGCACCTGCCCCGCAGGTGCTTTAAGCTCTCCCCCCTTTGAGACCGTTTCGGCATAACGATGGATGCGGCATAATAAAATTTATTCCGCATACGGGATAAATTTTAAATACCAGCATGGACGCGCTCACGCCGTTTACCTGTATCCTCGTGGGGCAATCGGAATTGCGGGCGACCGTACGCCTCAAAGTCTTCGAGGCGATTTATCAACGCGTA
>JAJZZI010000142.1 GCA_021797635.1 Bacillota bacterium
AACAGCGTGCCTTGCTGATACTCCACCCCGGCGATCTCGGGGTTTTCGAGTTTCTGCGTGTCGAATCGCACGTGTTCCACGCTGATGGCGGTGATGGGGGCATGAATCCGAATATGGTCCACGGCGTGCAGGGTCTGGTCCACGCGGGCTTCCAGCGACGGCGGCAACCACCCGGCCGCCCGCTTCCGATTCCGAAAGCGGGCCGGACGGTAGCGCGTGTGGCGAAACCGTCGCCCGCGACGCAAGGATCGTCGCGCATCCAGTCGGGCCTTAATGCCCGCCTTATGCACCATCTCGCCCAGGAAGATGGCTTTCGTACCGTGCGCTCCGTCGAGGGTGATGGCCACGCCCGTGGTCTTCGACCCCGGGTCGAGCTTGACCCGGAGAGCTTGCAAGACCGAGTGTTCTTGAAGACGGTCCATCAGACGAATCGTGAAGGGAGCGATGCGCACAACCCGGGCGCGTCCGCGTTCCAACAGTAACCGGGCTCGCTTTTCGGAGCACGGCATTAAGGGTTTTTTGTGCTGGTCCCAAACAAAAACCATGAAACACCTGACTTTCTCCCCCTTACGGGGCTGGTGACGTCCCGCATCACGCGGGATCTCTCCTCGCCAAGGTTCAGTCGGCTTGTCGGGTCCGCCACACCGCTCGCGCTACCCCTAGCTGGCTTTTAATGACGGGCGACAGGGCCTCAGACTGGAGAAGCATCCAAGGGTGTCATGACCGACCGAACGGAGCCGCTCGCTCCCGAGATCCCGGCGGCTGAGGCTGGTCAACCCAGGAGCCTGCGCTGACAAGCTCCGGCCTTCAGGCCGGGGTGGTTGACCTTGGTGGGTGCGGATGTGGGACACCCTCGCTTAGGGGTCTCCTTCGAAAATATGCATCCTGGTGGGTGTTCGGATCTGAAGCACTCCGACTGTGGAGTCTCCTCTTCCTGATCGCCAGAATCATCCGTGCGCGCCTCTATAGATAATAGCGAAAACTAGCGCCACTGGAAACTTCGATCGACGCCGCCATCTTTTTTCTATCCCTGGAACTCCTGCTACTCGCACGACGTTGTCATCCCATATGACGCGAAGCTCTCCCTCAGCAACACCCAATAACCCCTCGCCCGTTCCGATTTGCGAGGCTACTGATCCTGCTGCTAGGATGGGAGCTCTCCAGCGAATCTATCCCTGTCCACCGCGGCGATGCGCCACGGGCCTTTGCGTGCATTGGCTATCTCCCACGCTTTCCAGTCCGGCACCTGAAGCGCCCGCAATTCCCGGAGTCGGGTGCGAATCCGTTTCCAGCGCCGCCACACGATGGCTCGGAAGCGATGGCGAATCCAACGGTCAAGGTCCCGAAAGGGCGTTGGCGTGTCCGCCAGCGCGAACTAGCCGACCCATCCGGCGAGAAAGCGATTCACCTGTTGGATGCGTTCCGACAGCGAGCCAGGGGCGTGGCGGTCGGTCAGGACCCGAAGGCGGCGTCGAACGCGCCGTAGGGATTCGGGAGCGAGTCCAATCCGGTATTGGCGATGGGACTTCAGAAATTTGAATCCGAGGAACGGTCGGCGGGTGATCCGGTCGACCGCGCTCTTGGGCTGGTTCACGGGGAGGTGGAGCACGCGGTCCAGGAATCGGGTAACCGAGGTCAGGACCCGCTCTCCAGCCCGTCGGGAATGCACCAAGATTCGGACGTCGTCCGCGTAGCGGACGAACGCCAGGCCCCGGCGCGCTAGTTCTTTGTCGAAGTCATCCAAGAGGATGTTGGCGAGCAAGGGACTCAATGGCCCGCCCTGGGCGGCCCCGAGCGTGCGGGGCGTGCTCACGCCGTGGAGCATCATGCCCGCTTGGAGGTATCGCCGGATAAGCTTAAGCACCTGGGGATCTTTGACTCGGCGCGCGACGCGCGCCATCAGGATGTCGTGGTTGATCCGGTCGAAAAACTTCTCTAAGTCGAGGTCGACCACCTATTCCGCTCCATCGTCGGCCCATCGGCGAACGCGGCGAACCGCTTGGTGGGCGCTCCGGCCCGGCCGGAATCCGAAGCTGCAGTCCGAGAAGTGGGGGTCAAACAGAGGCGTGAGTACTTGTAAGACGGCTTGCTGGATGAACCGGTCGATAGCATTGGGGATACCTAACATTCTCACACCCCCGGACGGTTTCGGGATTTCGAGGCCCCGGACGGGTTGTGGGCGGTAGGTTCCGGCCCGCAGTTGAGACCGAATCGTCGGCCAATGCGCCCAGAGGTAGTCCACCCGTTGGTCGGTAGCCACCCTATCCACGCCCGGTGCTCCTTGATTGGACCGAACGCGCTGGAGCGCTCGCTTCAGATTCTGTTCATCCAGAATAGCCTCCATGAGGCTGGTTGACACGTCGGGTGTCGAGGTTCTGGGAGTTGAACCGCCGAGAACCCACTCGGCGCCTGGGTCGGCCCTGCAGGCTTCACCTGCTCTTCCGGCACGAGGCCCTCGCTGGGCGAGATATTCGGCTGTCGGTGTGGGTTCCACGAATCCATAAACTGCACCGCTTTCTGGTAATGTTCGGTCCTTCAGCTGGCGCGGCCGCGCCAGCCTACTATGACCTCGGCTGACCTCTCTCGCGTCACGCGCGCCTTCCGACACGCCTTTCCGCTTAGCGGTACCGCGAGAGACCTCCCCGGGTAAGAACGCGCGCTGTCCCTCCATCTACCGGGTGCATTTACGTGACGCGCGCTTGACCGTATTGGGCTTCGTTCTGTCTGGCGAACTCAACCCACGCGCCCCGCCTCGGATGCACTTCCTGTTCGTCCGGCCGGAGGTTTGCCGCCGACTTCCTTCAGATTCTCGCTCGCGCGAGACACCCTTGCCCTTGGCTAACGGTTGGAACGGTCATCCCCCGTTCAGGACTTTCACCTTAAAGCACGCGCCCATGCCGGGCGCACCAAAAAGGACCCGTCATGGGACGGGCCCGATATTGCCTAGCGATCGCTTAAGAGTCCGAACCCGACTGATCTTGAGACAACATACGGGTCATCTTGGCTTCCAACTGGGAAATGTCGTGGAGCACACCCTTGGCTCCCTCGCTATGCCCACCCTGTCCAAGTTTGGCCAGGAGCTTTTGCGCGCGGGCATCCACTTGAGAAACCTGACGCTCTACCGTCGTCACCTGATCGTTTAGACGTTTCGCGTTCTTTGGGCCTTTTTGGACCTGGTGGACCATGCCCTTAATCTGTTCGCGGATCGTTTCAATCTGACTTTGCAAGGTTTGCAAAATAGCCAAGGTCTCTTGGGGAGTGTTGGCGGCTTGCAACTGCTGGGTCACGTTGAGCAGGGGCTGTACTATCGGCTGCACGCTCTGATAGACACTTTGGGTGGTGCTGGTTTGAGCTAAGCCCTGTACCGTGCTGACAAACTGGGTCGACTGCGTGTTCAACTGACCGATCGCAGCCTGGATCGCAGCCGCCGAAGCCGACGGCGACGCCTGGGATCCAAGATTTTGGGAATGTTTCGCGTGAGAATCCTGATGGGAATCGACCGTCCGCTTAAACGGAGTCGGATGAGCGTAAACCGCCATCGATACCAACGGTGCCAATAATGTAGCGGCCACCGCAACATGAAGCATGGTGCGACGCATGAGAACTCCTCCGATTTTTAGAGAATGCAGTCTGCGAGTTCCCAATCGCATGAACCCTCGCGACTACATTAAGTATAGGGGGTAGAATGAATTTTACGGAAATTTTAAGGAGGATTATGCCGCCAGGCTTGCTTGGCAGATGCGAGCGCCACCCTGATTTTGGACGCATCCACGGACCATGCCAGAGGTGGTTTAGCGCATTATCGGGCCGGAGGTTGGCTCGCTCGCGAAAACCGACCAGATCCCCGCCAAGCCATTAAGTTGCCGAAAACCACCAAGGCCAGTGCAGGCAAAAAGAGATAGGGCGTCATCGAAATCTCGTTAGCAATCAGCAAAGCAATGCCGATGCCGATCACCACTTTAGCTGACCTGGACGAACGCCTCACAGCCCACAGCATAAACACAATGGAAATGGCGAGAATTACGGCCGAGTAATGCGTGGTGGTGGTCACCCAGGCAGGCAGCCGCGTCGTATTCGAAGACATGCTCATCATGCCCGTCGAGGCGGACGCCGCCGCTACCCCGAGCAACGCTGGAAATAGCGAAAACATCATGGCTGAGCAACTAATCACCGTACCGGCCACACCAACCACAGCGCCTGCCTGTTCCCCTTTAACCATCCCTGAACCTCCCATCTTGGATCATCAACATCCGCCGTCTGGACTATGGTGCAACTTCGGATCTTACGTTCGCCTGACTGACGCATCTTCGTGCCGATAAGATAGATCCCTTTGCGAAATTCCACTCGAGGCCTTTGATTCGCTGTGAGCAGCCGGGCAACATACCACGTCTACTGGCAACGCCTACCTTTTAGATATTTTCGATTATCCCCCCAGTTCCTGGCACCGTCAAGGCGCGTGCCCTCGCTTAAGCTAGTCATGGAGTCCCCCCTAAAAGTTAGACTCGTTCCCTCTGACGGAGGAGCGAGTCATCTCCCGGGCGCCATGCCCCGCTTGGCTCCTAGCACTCATACGTCAAGAGGGCATGAACACTAGGAGACCGCCAGACGTTCGAAACGGACAAGGTGGCCGCCCAATATAGGTAGAGCTACGTTGCCCATGCCGCCATTAAAATGTGTACGCTTCATTGTTTTCAGTAAAATCCACAGTATAATTTGACATATAGTAAGAAGCGAGGCGTCCGTGATGGATACCATTGAACTCTTTGCCGTTCAACCCTACATGACTTTAAATGATTATGTTGGCGAAGATGCATTCTATCGGAAAATAGAAGGATTTTTTGTTGCCGCAGACCGCATGCGTTCGAGCTCAAGCCTGCCTGCATTAATTGCCTTTCCAGAGGATCTGGCAAGCTTTTTGGCCCTCGCCGGAAGGGGTCGGCTAATCGCCAAAGCGAAAAGCCTTGAAGAAGCCTTTGGGCTCATCGCCAAAAAATTTTGGCCTGATCTGCTTCGAGCCATGGCCCATTCCCGCACCTTATCGCTGCGAGAGGCCTTCTTTGCTCTCGCCGCGCCTGAAATTTGGCGAATTTGGCATCGCACCATGTCCCACCTCGCCCGCCGTTTTGCCATGACCACGGTCGCGGGCAGCGCGCTTCTGCCAGAAAATCGCTTGGGCTACGATCAAGGGGCGTTTCGCGCCGCGGGACGGGCTGTCTATAACCTTAGTGTAACCTATGGTCCGGACGGCCGTTTTTTATCGATGACGCGCAAGGTCAACTTGGTACCCGGCCACGAAGACGCCCTATCTCTGACCCCGGGCCCGATTGCGCAAGCGGTCTCGGCGGTATTGATGCCCGAAACGACCTCCGTGAAGATAGCCACGGCCATCTGCTACGACAGCTTCGTGACGGCACACACCTCATCTGAGCCCGCGTTTCAAAGCCTATGGCCGCTTCTCGATGCCAAGGGAATCAAGCTGGCCATCGTGCCCTCGGCCAATCCTTGGCCTTGGAACGATCCTTGGCCGCTCGATCAAACGTCTCCACCACGGCTAAGACGTCAGCAGTGGGCTGAGGAGTCTCTACCGAGTGCCTTGATCCCCAGGCGATCCGTGCTTGCAGCCCTAAATCCCCATCTCTTAGCCTCCCTGCTCGACCTGCACTTTGATGGTCAAAGCGCCATCTGGGCCAAGCGTGACGGCCAGGTGGAGTGCCTGGCGGCCGCACCTGCCGCCCTCGCGGTCAAGGAATCGGAATGTGTGGTGCATGCGCTATGGAAGGCGTAGAGGCGAAGGCACCGCAGTCCTGGAGAGCCCTTTTGAAACAGGCGGTCAGTCTGTACGTCTTCAGTCGGGCCGCCTTCGTCATCGTTGGACTCTTCGTGTCCGCGTTTGCCTTTGGCAACCTGGCTCCCGGCGGAGCCTTGCCCTTGAACCAACCGTGGCACATCTTCTTGTTTCGCCTGGTTTATACTTCCGACTCCGCCTTTTATCATTCGATCGCCATGCATGGGTATCGCCGCGTGCATTTTAACACGCATAAGCAGTACAATTGGGCATTTTTCCCCTTGTTCCCCTATCTCAGTCGATGGACCCGTGATCTGGTGCATTTGCGCGTGGTCGACGCTGGCGTGCTTTGGAGCCAAATGAGCATGGTGGTCTTTCTTACCCTGCTGGGACGCCTGGTGGACCAAAAACGGGGACCGCGCCTCGCCTTGACGGCCATGACCTTGGCCGCCTTTTCGCCCTTGACTCCCTATTTCGTGGCGTATCGAGCCGCTGCGCTCTTCCTGGCCCTTTCCACCGCCGTCTTCTACTTTCTCGAAAACTCCCAATGGAACCTCGCCTTACTGGCCGGGGCTGCGGCCAGCTTAACCCGGCCTGTCGGCATCTTGCTGGCCGTACCTTACCTCGTGGCCCTAGGCAACGCGTTCACCCCGCTATCGACCCTATTCCGGAAAGGGATTGGCGCCTCGGCCTTTGCCTTCGGCTTCGCCGTCGTCGGCTTTATTGATTGGCGGTTCACCTCCAATCCCCTGGCCTTTCTGGCCATTCAAACCGCCTGGAACCGAAAGACGCGCTTCCCATTCGCCTCCAGCCTACGCTGGCTCAGCCACCTAGGCTTGACGGCGCAGGGGGGCTGGTCATTTCCGTCGCTGGCCATCACAGCTTCCATCGTAGCCCTCCTGGCTGCCATCTACCTATACCGTCAGGGACGGGAGTTTTGGCCGGGAGCTGCCTACATTTTCGTCACGGTCATCTTGGCCAATGCCTCGAACAGTTTTGAGGGCATCCCCCGATTCATTGCCGAATTGCCACCCATCTACGTGGCGATGGCCTTATGGGTCGAAAACCATCCTCGCCGGCAATTGTCTCAGCCCATCGTAGTGGGCATCTTGTTTACCGCCTACATCGCACTGTGGGCCCTCGGCATCCATGCAGTCCAAAATTAAAATGTGCACTTTGATCTTCCGTG
Source organism: Bacillota bacterium (assembly GCA_021797635.1). GTDB lineage: Bacteria > Bacillota > Sulfobacillia > Sulfobacillales > Sulfobacillaceae > JAJZZI01. The sequence continues at coordinate 6,975 of JAJZZI010000142.1, forward strand.
TAAGGTGAAACCTTTGTCTTCAGCCCGGCGTTATATGGGTAAGGTGTCGTAACCACGCGAAATCGTTGACCTTAGAGGAGGATTATCATGCACACCCATCACCTAGTAGGTGCTCGTCAGATCCTGGCCAGCGTCCTAGGTGGCCTCATACTAGGGATCGGCACTTCGGGTTCGGGTCTCGCAGCCATTCCCCTGGCCAACGGATGGTACCATGTCAACCTCTCCAAAAGCGCAGGCGTGACGGTCATGCTGAGATCGATTCGTGTTAAGTCGCCCACCCTTCTTACCGTCACCGCTTCTTATCGCTACGTAGAGAAAAACAGCCTTCACACGGCCTTCATCACCGCCACGGTTAACCCTAGAACCAATCAGGTGTCTCGGTGGACTCCCACCACCGCCCCAACCCCTAAGCCACCTTCGGCGGTGTTTCAGTGGTCTCCCAAAGACCGGTGGAGCGCGCTGACTACGCTAGGTCCGACCGTCATTCAGCTTCGATCGGTCAGAAAGACGATACGGTTCCCCGCGAAAATTCCCATGTACCAGACCAAACTCAACCCGCCCAGCTCCAAAGCCCCGGCCGCCTATGATAACGCCATCTTGGGCCAAGATGGTTCTTGGCTTTACATGGCCATGAAGGGCCCGGGTATCACCGTGCCCACGTTGACGTGGCACTTCCGGTACTGGAACCGCATCGTCGCCCTCAACATCCACACGGGAACCTATCACATCTACAAACTTCCGCGCATGAGCTCCATGAACCTTGTCAATACCTGGAACGTGCCGCCCGCCTTCACCGCCGGCCGAAGCACCGTGTACATCGGACTTGGAAACTGGATTGGGCTTCTTCCCGTCCACCCTGCGGCCAGCTTGGCCGAAACTCCCATCCGCCACGGCTTGCCTATCCAAGCGTTGAACGCGCGAACCAATACCGTCCTTGCGGGTCTCACCCGCCTTCAAAATCAAGCGGCTACCGGCCTTGCTACCTACTGGAATTGCCAAGTGATGCAAAAGAACCCGCTGGGCAGCTGTCCCCCGCCAGAAAAGTTTGTTCTACCGTGGGTCATGCAGCCAATAATCTTCAATCACGGCGACCAGCCTGAGCTCATCGATTGGGCGGTGGATATGCCGCCGACTCCCGATTCTAAAAGCGCTCAAGCGCTCGCCACCCGTCTCAGGACCTTAATCCGACTCGAACATTCGCCCATCAATACCGCCTGGATCGCTTTGAACAGCGCTAAAGCGATGCAAAAGGCGTTTCATGATACGCCACCGACGGCCTTGCCTGGATATCACCGAAAAAATGGTCTGTATTGGCTCAAGGACCCCCATGGACCCAGGTCAGCTTCCCGGTCGAGATGAGGGTCGAGTCAACCGAGATGGTCCCGCATCCGTAGAAATGGCCATCACTCAGGCAGGAACTTCAGACGTCCGGGGAGAACCTATGGCCTACGTTCTCACTGTCTGGTGTGAACACCACTCTAAGGGAGGAATCTGGATGCTCAAGGTGCTTAGCCCAAGTGACGTCGACGCGTTCATCGAGCGTGGCTTTGTTCGCGTTGAAAGTGCCTATGACCCCCAAGATGCGCTGGCCGCACAACAGGTGGTATGGCGCCATCTCGAAGAACAGGGCATTGTTCAAAATGACCCGTCGACGTGGCAAAAGCCGCTGGTTCGGCTGAATGAAGGCTATGATTCCCCTGAGTTCGAGCGCTGCAATACGGCCCGGCTCGCTGACGCCATGGAGGATCTGGTCGGTAGAGGTCAACTTCGCCAGCGCAGTACGACCGCTTGGGGCTGGTGGCCAGTGAATTTCTCTTTAGGCTCCGACGTGCCGTGGGACGTACCGCGGCAAGGTTGGCACTGGGACGGCCAGCACTTTCGTCATTACGTCGACAGCCCCGAGCAGGGTCTCCTGGTCTTATGCGTTTTTTCGGATATCGCGCCTCACGGGGGAGGCACCTTGGTCGTAGAGGGCTCGCACCAGGTGGTCGCCAAATTCTTGGCCCGCCATCCCCACGGCATGGAGCATAAGGCGGCCATCGCCGAAGTCGTAACGACGCATCCCTACTTTCGCTCACTGACCGCCACCGTGCAAGCAGAGCCGGCTGAACCCGGCGAGCGCATCGAGCGTTTCATGCAGCCTCACGTCGACGAAGACGGGATCACCTTGCGCGTGGTGGAAACCACCGCGCACCCGGGAGATGTGTACTTGTGCCATCCCTTTTTGTTTCACGCCACCTCTCAAAACCATCGCCATGTACCTCGTTTCATGTGCAACCGCACGGCCGCGTTGAAAGACCGCATGCGGATTTTTGGACCAAGCGACTCCCGCCGCCTGTCTCCCGTGGAGGAGAGCATTCGCCGTGCCCTGGGATGAGCCCCTTGCCCTCCGTGGCCACCATCTCTTGTGCCAATTTGGATATCGTGGCCATGGCTATTCCAAAGCCTTTACCGACAACATGACCGCCGTGCTGACTCACTTAAGCCAGCACGGCGAGCATTTGGTCTCTCTAACCGACACCCCTGATATTCTGTGCCGTAAGTTTCCCGCCGACCAACCCAACCACTGCCATACTCCAGAGGTCATTCACCGTGACCAGGCCATCCTCGATCGGTTGCATCTACGGCCCGGTCAGGTGATAGGGTGGTCGGAGCTCGTCGAACGGGCGACGCAGGAGTTTTGCTCCGAAGATCTCCTGACCCTGTGTTCCACGTGCTCGTGGCTGCCGCTCGGATATTGCCAACAAGGCCTCAGCGCGGCTCGCCTTAACCAGGGCTCCCGCCCGATTCCATCAGTTGCACGAGGGCTTGAACCATAAGCGGACTCATGGCCACGGCATTGCCAACGGTCAGCACCGAATGCACGCCCGGGGCAATCTGAGCCAGGTAATCGTAACTGGGGCCGGGAATCACGTGAGTCCCGACCATGATCAGGGGCATCGATTGCCTGCCGGCATAGGGGCTGGCCACGAGGGCATCAAGCAAATAGCCGGCATTCGTAACGACGATGCCGGTAGGATGATGGAAAAATCGCTGATTGACCAGGGTAGCCGTGGTAAAGCGGTCGACCCCAGCCAGGTTGACCTCGTGCGGCAAAGGGGCGTGATATGATACGGCCGCTCCCACGACGTATGAGGTCTGGGAAGGCTTGATCAGATTCGAGTAGGCCAAAGGCACTTTACCGCTCGGAGGTAGCAGCAAGATCGGCGACTTGGTCGCGGCAGCCACATCGTCCACCGTAAGCGCATCGGTTAAATTGGCGTCATTCGCCGAAGCATAAAACACCGTCTTCGGGTTGCCCCCGGCCAGCTCCACATGTTTAAAGACCACCGCCGAGGTGCGATAACGGGTCGATCCCGCATATCCCACTACGGAGATGCCATGAGGCAGCTGGCTTCGAATTGCCGCATTGTCTACCGCTCCGATCAAGATGACCTTCTGCACACGCAGCGTTTTTATTTCAGCGAGCGTTTGGCTGCCCACACTCATCGGGCCTGTGGTCAGCAAGATGGGCGCCTTGAGGACCGCGGACAAGGGTGCCGCGGTCACTGCATCGGCTAAGTTCTGCACCAGAGCCGAAGTCAAAATGGCGGTGCTAGCCCCTTTGGGGTAGGCCCGCGATGCCAACGTCGCTGCCGCGGCAGGAGCCGTGCCCACCACTTCGGTGGGGGTGATGCCCGCTGCCCAGGCATGAAACGGCACGGTAACGAGACTGGTGGTTAAAGCCGCCACGGCGACGGCAATTTTTCGCAACATCGTCCGACCTCCCATTGGTTCTCTTAGTATTTTCGCACCGATTGCCTCAAATTGGGGCAACTTCGATAAGGTGAGGGTAAAATTTCCAGCGACCCCGTTTTACAATATTTACCAATTGGGGTACAATGCCAAGTGAACAGGCATGGGATGCTTTAGCCTAGCGAGTATGTGCCAAGACCAAGACGACGTGCCCTTCATCCTTTGGTCAATCGAAATCTCAATGGTCAGGAAGGAGGAGTCCGATGCCGCCGCGAATTGCGCTGAGCCAGCTCCCCTATCTCAGCGACGTTGCAAAGTCCCAGGAACGGGCCATCCAACAAATGCGCCAGGCAGCCAGTCATGGTGCCGACGTTATGGTCTTTCCCGAATGGTTTTTGGGGGTCAATCCCGCCGACGTGCTACCTAGCCGGTTAAGCGCCCGGCTATCCCAGGCCGCTCGCGAACTTAACCTCACGGTGATTACGGGAAGTCTTCGCGTCCTCGACCGAGACACAGGGCACAAGCAGCAGCGCGGTCTGGTCATCAGCCGGGACGGAAGCATCGCTGGCGATCAGTGCAAGATGCGGTTCCTTCCCCGAGAACAGCCTTGGTTCGAACCCGGTCTCGCCATCTCGCCGATTGCCAGTGACTTTGGTACGATTGTCATCCTACTGGGCCTAGACGGATCGGATCCACTGCGCTGGCAGGAAGCGCTCGCCCTAGAACCCCATCTCGTTTTGATGGCGCACTCTTTTGACTCTCCTACGGAGCGATCGCAAATCCAGGAACTGGCGATGGCGCGGAGCCGGGAAATCGACGGCACCGTGATCTTGGCTCCGCTCATGGGACGCTTTTTGGGCGTAAACTATCTCCCTGGGGCTCTCATCTCGGAACGAGGACGCATCCTTAGTGCCAGCGATCGCGAGGGGTTGATGGTGGCCGGAGATGCAGAAGCTCCGCTCATCCAACTGGGAGCCACCGACGTTGCCGCCTACAGCCCTCCCGGTAGCCAGCCCGCCCAAGCTCCACCCGATCCCATGGCAGTGCTGGGCTCCGAGGCGGAGCGCCGCGTGTTTATGGACTGGAATGCCCTCTTGGCGACGGACACGTTGGCGGCCGGTCAAATGCTTTTAGCTAAAACGGGAGAAAACCCCCGCCTGGCGGCGTTAGCTCCGGCACGAGCGCGCCAAGCGGACGTCCTAGAAAGACTTTTGGCCCAAGGCGCACGAGGCGCCTTCGCCTACCCGGGTCTGGACCATCTTCAGCCATGGAGTGATGAGATGCGAGAATTGGGCTCCGTTCTAGAGCGCCACCGTCGTCCGCTCTTAGTCCATACCGGGCCCGGACGGGCACCCTTGCGCTTTGATCGCCCGATCAATTGGGACGAATTCTTGCAGGAATTCCCCTCGGTGCCCCTCTTGCTGGTGCATATGGGCGGGCGTCCACCGCTGTTGGACGAAGCTCTCTTGCTAGCGGAGCGGCATCGCCACGTCTATCTCGAGACTTCAGGAGTCCCACTCAGCCTGATTCAAACGGCGGTGCAGGAACTAGGGCGCGATCGCCTGGTTTTTGGCAGCGGCGGAATTCCCGACCAGTTCCCTATAGAATGGCAAAAAATTGGACAGTTGGAGCCGCGAATCGGCAGCGAAAGCTTTCAAGCGATGGTTAATAAAAACGCTCGAAATCTCTTCTTCGAGCGCAATGTGCAGGCCCGACCGACGTCCAACCCAGGGTTAAGCGTCATTGGCCGTCCCGGCTAGGGTCAGTCAGTTTCTGCCAGTGAGCATCTGGAATGCTAAAATCAAAACCAAGATAGTAGGCGCCTTGATAAAAGATCAAGGGGTCACGCTCGGAGCGCCCAAATCTGTCTACCCGGCCCACGGTGATGGTGTGATCGCCGCTCAAAAACACATCATCACGGGTACAGCAAAACCATGCTGCCGCCTCACGGATAACCACCCCGGCATCTAATCGCTCAAACGGTGGCTCGGGAAGCTGACTAACCTCGAGACGACCGGCGAAGGCGTCCGAAATCAGCTTTTGGCCATGCGACAACACGCTTATGGAAAACTTCGTCCCGCGATTTTCCAACAACCGGTGCATACGCGTATGATTGGCGATGGATACGGCAACGGTAAGCGGGTCGAGCGAGACCGACATGAATGCGTTGGCCGTCATGCCGTGCATCCCATCGGGCGTCTCGACCAGCACGACCGTAATGCCGGTGGCAAATTTGGCCGCCGCCTTACGAAACTCTCTAGCGGCGGAGGGATCAGGGCTTCGTTCTAACAAAAGCGCGCCTCCTTCCTTAACCATATCAGAAGGCTGGGGCACCGCCAATTGATTCATGGGCACGCATTTCCAGATTATATGCAAACGTCGCTCCGTTCCTCCGCCGTGGCAAAAGATCGATTTCCCCTCTGGCTCTGCTCTTGGCCAAATTCCAAGACGGCCATAGGCCCCGAGCGCTTGGGACGGCGGGTGACCGTGTGCTACACGCTTCCCATAGAGCTCAAAAGCCCGTTCCACTCGCATGCTGCTCAGGAAAGAAAAGACGCGAGGGCATGTCGGGCGTGAAGCCTACGACCCAATCGCCCACGCGCTCGATCGCATCACTGGACTAGCGCGGCGCCATCCGTTAACCAATCAACAGGCCCAACATGTTGGCCGCCCGAGAGCTGCCGCAAAGCGGTATAGTAGATCGTGCAAACTAGCGTAAAAGAGGATTGCTTGCGGCCTAGGCGATGGGTCGGGTGAACATAGTTACTGATTTTGTTCCAGCGTCGTGGTCCTACGCGACAGGAAAAATCAACCTCGGATTTGCCTCGGCGGTCTAAAATCAGCCTCAGTCCAAGGAGCATGATCGCGATCAGATTTGGCCGCCTTGGTCTACGGGCAGCGCCCGTCAGGCGGCAAAGCGGCCGCTACCCTATACCTCGCCAGTTCGCAAAAACCACTATGTCGGAGGGATCTTGTCGATGCGACCCAATATCCTCTTTATTATGAGTGATGATCATGCCGCTCACGCCATCAGTGCGTACCAAAGCCGTATCAACCAAACGCCGCATATCGACCGCATTGCTCGCGAAGGTATGCGCTTTGATAACTGTTTTTGTACCAACTCGATTTGTGCCCCGAGTCGAGCCACCATCCTGACTGGACTTTACAATCACGAAAATGGGGTGCGCACGTTAGTCGACTCCCTGGACGGCCGCTTGCTCAACTTCCCGCAACTCTTGCGAGCCTCCGGGTACCAGACCGCCTTGGTCGGTAAATGGCACCTCGGACACGGCTGGCCCCATGACCCCACCGGCTTCGACTATTGGAATGTGCTGCCCGGCCAGGGCGACTATTTCGATCCGGTCATGTACGACATGGGGACCAAAGTGCAAATGCCCGGCTACGTGACCGATATCATCACCGATATCAGCCTGGATTGGCTGGCCCAGCGGGATGCAGAGAAACCGTTCTTGTTGATGCTGCACCATAAGGCTCCCCATCGGCCCTGGCTGCCCGACGCCGCGCACGCCCATCTTTACGAAGAGGACGATCTGCCCGCACCCGATACCTTTGACGACGATTACCACTCCCGCCCCGCCGCCGAAGCCGCCCGGATGCGCGTCGACCGCGATTTACATGCCGAAGACCTGAAGGCGCCCGTCCCCGGGGGCCTGTCCCCCGCGGAAGAAAAGCTCTGGAAATATCAGCGCTATATCAAAGACTATCTCCGCTGCATTGCCGCCATCGACGACAACGTCGGCCGCGTGCTCGACTATCTCGATCACGAGGGACTGACCGACAACACCATCGTGGTGTATACCTCCGACCAGGGCTTTTTCTTGGGCGATCACGGCTGGTATGACAAGCGCTTCATGTACGAAGAGTCCTTGCGGATGCCCTTTCTCATCCGATATCCGAAAGAGATTGCCGCGGGCAGTGTCTCCGACGCTATGGCCTTAAATGTCGATTTTGCGCCGTCGTTTTTAGATTGGGCCGAACTGGCCATCCCCGCCCACTGGCAGGGACAAAGCCTGCGTCCCCTAGCCCAAGGCCACGTGCCCGCCGATTGGCGTACGGCCATGTACTACCGTTATTGGATGCATCTGGATGCCATTCATGGCGTGTGGGCCCACTACGGGATCCGCACCGCGCAGTACAAGTTGATTTACTACTATGGCGAGGCGCTCGGCACCAGCGGTTCCACCGATTTGGGCACGCCGAAAACCTGGGAGTTGTTTGACCTCCAGGCTGACCCGTATGAATTGACCAACCTGTATGATGATCCGGCCATGCAGCCCGTGGTCGCCGAGCTTAAAGCCCAACTGTCGACCCTCCAGGCCGCCGTGCACGACCACCCTTACGAGAGTCCGTAGGTTCATGGATTCCGGAT
>JAJZZI010000076.1 GCA_021797635.1 Bacillota bacterium
CGAACGATCGACTGGATGACCGGCGCCCAGCCAAAGGGCCATACCTCCCAAGACACTAGCGGCCTGATATCCATGGTCGGCCAGGTAGGATGCGCCAGCCAGACTGCGATTGCCATGGGCGCAGACTACCACGTAGGGCTTTTGCTGGGGAAGTTCCTCAAGATGTTGGCTCAATTGGCCGAGAGGGATGGTTTTGGCGCCCGGGATGATGCCGCTTCGCCATTCGTAGGGTTCGCGCACATCAATGACGGCAACCTGGTCGAGAGATTGGGCTAGTTCGTCTACCGTAAGGTTTTTAACCTTCACGGTGGCCTCGCCTTTCGCTTTCCAGGGATCGAGTCCCTGATCCCAAAGCAACGCGATGGTGCCTCCGGCGCGTTCCCATGCATTCTTGGCGGCCTCGCCCAGTTGGCGGCTGTCACTAAAAATGGCAATGGTGGATCCGGATAGGGCTGGCTTTAGGCCCTCGGCCCATCCCGTTTGATTAAAGGGAGCGGAGCGTGTGCCAACGATATGTTCTTCGGCAAACGCGCGGGTCAATCGAATGTCAATGACGGGGATCTTGCTTTCTTGCAAGATCGCCTTCAGTGCATCTACGCTGGGAATCATCGTCCGTCGTGCCCCTTTCCACAAACGCAGTTAGGCGCTCAAATTCGTGGCCCGGATCTCCTTGGCATCTTGTGGCGGTGGCTTCAGAAATCGGAGGGTCTCTTTGACGAAGGCCTCCTCATCGGTGAGCTTGATGAACGGATTGAACTGTCGCTCGTATCCGATGGTGGACTGAGGCCGTCGATTCATAAAGATGCCGCCGCATGGCGACGACCCGTAGTGTGCCGGCCAGAGTTCCGTCCAGTCGGGCAACTCCATCAAACGCCGAATGCTGTGGTACTGGTTGATGGTTGCCTGTTTTATGGCGGCCTCATCCGCATCGACGAGGTCCGGGCGGCCGACATCGCCGACAAAAAGACTGTCACCGGTCAGAACCGCCCACGGCGCTTCACCCCGGGCCAAGTCGCGGATCACCAAGGCGAGACTGTCTGGGGTATGGCCCGGGGTTTCCCAGACGTCCATTGCCAACGCACCATATTCGAGGCGCATTCCTTCCGCCAGACGGTGGGCTTCGGTCATGGAGACGGGCGCATGGCGGCTAATTCGATAGGGCACGGAAAGTTCTCGTGCCAAATCCTTGGCCAAGGACACATGGTCGGCATGCACGTGGGTTTCGAGCACCTCGACAATCTGCATCCCCAGGCTATGCGCCTCAAGGATATACGCTTCTATGCCCACTTGACCCAAGGGGTCGACAACCGCTCCTTGCCCGCTGACTTCGTCACCGACTAAAAAGGAATTGCAGCCAAGCCGTGGATTTTGTATGACGCTCCAGATCACAGGCGACACTCCTTTCACTCAAGCGTAGTGGTCCCGATTTGGGTTAGGGATATTCGAAGGGTCTTATCCCTGTTCCACGGGTCCAGTCCAGCGCATCATGCCATGTTGCAAGTTTTTCACGCGATATCCCGCCTTGCTTAATTGCTTAGCGGCCATGGTGCTACGGTTGCCAGAGTGGCAGACGGTGACAATCTCCCGGTCGACGGGCACTTCGGCCATGCGCGTGGCCAACTCGGTGACCGGTATAAGGACTGCGCCATGAATGTGGCCCTGACGAAATTCTGCGGGCGTGCGCACATCCAGGACCAACGGGGCAGGATTTTGGCCGAGCATTTCGACTAATTGGGCGCTGGTGACATCGTCAATTTTGGGTCCGGAAAACAAGGGCTAGCACCTCCAAAGAAATTTGCTTAATTTAATATACCCCGAGGGGTATGGGGAGTCAACTCCGAAGCGGGCATGAGTAAGAATTGGCTAGACTGGAGGAAAATCATTGTGCACCGCGAATCTTATCGGCATCGGGGTTTTCCTGTACGCCCCCTATTAAGGGTCTCCCATAGAAATATGCTTAAGCGCGGCGAGGCGATTTCCGAGGAGGGGGGTCGGATGATGGACGTGAAGCCAGCCTTTTTGAAGGGGATTGAAAAAGCCAAAGCCAGCGGCCAGCCCCTGCGATTTGGGGGGGCGGGCCTTCGTCGGCTGGACGCGGGTGCTGAATCGGGATCCGTGTTGGATTCGCGAACCCACCTGACTCAGCTGATCCGTTACGAACCAGCCGATCTTTTGGTCAGCATCGAATCCGGAATGACGCTTGGCGCACTCAATGAGGCTCTTCGCCAGAGCGGCCAGTGGATTCCCGTCCAAGACTGGCAGCTTAGGGACACGGTAGGAGGGATGATCGCCGCAGGCATGGATACTCCCTTGCGCGCCAGCTATGGTTCCATGGCTCAGCGGGTGTTGGCCCTTCGGGCGTGGACGCCGGGATTTGGATGCATCAGCACGGGTGCGCCGATGGTGAAAAACGTGGCCGGATATGCCTTAGGCCGCCTGTTTTGGGGAAGTCGCGGGGCTTTTGGCATGGTCACTGAAGTAAGCTTTAAGGTGGCGCCCTTACCCGAAGCTGCGGCATGGTGGACGACGGACCACCCGGATTCGGGATGGTTCTCCTCGCTTCAGGAGCTCGGCGCGCCGTGGGCGCTCATGGCCTGGCTTAAGCGCGGGCAAAGGGTTCAAGGGGTTGCGCTTTGGCATGGAAGCCGGGCGATGGTGGCGGCCTTGGAGAAGCAGCTCGGTCCGCAGAGCCTGCCACCCTTAGCATGGCCAGATGATGAAGCTCCATACCAACTGACGGGAGCCGTCCCGCTGAGCGCCTGCCCATCGCTCGGCATGGACACCTCGGTGGCAGTGGACCTCCTCTTAGAGCGCCAGTCGGGATGGTTCTTGGCCCAAGGCAGCGATCTCGAGGCCCTACGGCATTTTTCAAAACGCGTGGAGATGGTCTTTGGCGGAGCGGTGGCGCTTCGCGGGGTGCCATCGTGGAGTAGACCCTTTCCCAAGCCCATGGCACCCGTGTACCGCCGCCTTCGTCAGCAATATGATCCCGAAGCCATGCTGGTGGATCCTTGGCCAAATGTCGGCGGGTAAGGCGATTTTACCTGAGTATAGGAGGTTTAGGCGTGCTCGATACGGCCGTTTGTGTCCATTGCGGACTTTGCCTGCCATCTTGTCCAACCTACCAGGAAACGGGGATGGAGAGTGCGTCCCCGCGGGGCCGGGTGGTGTTGTTGGAGGCCATCGCCCGGGGGGAAAAGCCAAGCAAAGAGGGTCTTCGGCAACTCGACGAATGTCTCGACTGTCGAGCCTGTGAGGCGGTGTGTCCCGCGCACGTGCCCGTAGGCCATCGGGTAGACGACTTTCGCCGTGCGCATCGCAACTGGATTTCACCCTCAAAGGGTGCGAAACGGGTGAGCCGGTGGCTTGCTTCGCCGATGGGCTTAAGGGGCTTTCATTGGGCGGTGCGGCAAAGTCAAAGGCCCGTGCTGGCCCGTTTGGCATCGCGGGGGCTTCCTCTTTCCTTGCGTAGACTTAGTCAGGGACTTCCGCCCAACATCCCCGGGCCAATGAGCCGAATCACGCCTCGTCGTCAGCCTTCCCCCGGGGAGAGCCCGGTGGGCCTCTTCTTAGGATGTGTGATGGATGCGGTCTATGCCCCAACCAACGCGCACACTGCCGAATTGTTGGAAGACACCGGCGCGCTGCTAAGCGTTCCGCGGAGCCAGCGCTGCTGCGGAGCGCTTGGCTTTCATAGTGGCGACGAAGCTCAGGCAAAGAGGCTAGCCATCGCCAATATGGAGGCCTTTTCGGAAGCCGAGACGGTGGTGGTCAACGCGGCCGGCTGCGGTGCTTTTTTAAAAGAGTACGAATCCTTGTTTGAAGGGGATTTGACCTGGCGTGCGCGTGCGCGCGATTTGGCAAGCCGCGTCCAGGACGTGCATGAATATCTTTCGGGTCATCCCTTGCCTCCCCTCGAGGCCCGTCCGTTGAAAACGTCGGTCGTGACCATCCATGACGCCTGTCACCTCGCCCATGCCCAAGGGGTCCGTCAGCCTCTCCGCGACCTCTTGCAGCGCGCAGGATATCAGGTGGTGGAGATGATGGAATCGGATCGCTGCTGTGGCTCGGCCGGAACGTATAATTTGAGCCACCCAGCGATGGCTGAGCGCTTAAAGCAGCGCAAGGTGGCCGACGTGCCAGCTGAGGTCCGCGGAGTGGCAACCAGCAATCCGGGCTGCATGCTCCAGATTCAGGCGGGGCTGAAGGAGGCGGGGCGCGACCTTCGGGTGGCGCATACGGTCGACTGGCTGTGGGAGGCATATCATGGATCGCACGCTTGAGGGGGTTTTAACGGAGATTTCCAACCTGATTGGTCGAGAATACGTCATAACCGATCCCACTCGCTTGGCGACCTACGGGTCCGACGGCTTCACCTTAGAGCATCGGCTGCCAGCTGCCGTGGTGCTCCCAGGTGATGCCGAAGAGGTTTCCGCCGTGGTGCGCCGCCTATCAGAGGCAGGCCAGCCGTTTTTGGCCAGGGGGGCGGGAACCAGTCTCTCTGGCGGCGCCATCGCGATGAATGGGGCCGTCATCATTCATCTCTCCAGGCTTTCCCGCATCGTATCCATCGATCTGGAAAACGCGGTGGTGGAATGCGAGCCCGGTGTGGTCAATCGCACTATCAGCCAGCGCGTGGCCGGCTTAGGCTATTTTTATGCTCCCGACCCTTCATCAGGCCAAGCCTGCACCGTAGGTGGCAATGTAGCCGAAAACGCGGGCGGGCCGCATTGTTTGAAATACGGGGTGACCGGAAGTCATGTCTTGATGGTGGAGGCGGTGTTGGCCGATGGCGAAAAGGTGCGCCTGGGCCACCTTGGAGCCTACCCCGACCCCGTGGATTTTCTGGGACTACTAGTCGGCTCGGAAGGTACCTTCGGCATCATCACCAGGGTATGGGTACGAATCCTGGCCAAACCGAAGACGCGTCGAACGGTGATGGCCTTGTTTGATCACGTGCGAGATGCGAGTCAGGCGGTGTCGGCGATTATTTCGGCCGGAGTTATCCCGGCTTCCATGGAGATGATGGATCAGCTCGCCATTTCGGCCGTGGAACAGGGAGCATATCGGGTGGGATATCCGCTGGACGTGGCCGCGGTCCTCCTGATTGAGGTGGATGGACCTCCCATCGAGGTCGAGGCATCGATGCAGACAGTCGAAGCTATTTTGGCTAAGTTTCATCCCCGCTCCATCCGCATGCCGGCGTCTGAAGCGGAGCGCGAACTCTGGTGGGCCAATCGCAAGACGGCCTTCGGTGCCATGGGATTCCTTTCGCCGCGCTATTACGTGCAGGACGGCGTCATTCCCCGAAGCCGTCTACCGGAGGTGTTGGAGCAAATTGCCCAGATCGCCGAGCGCTATCGCATTCGGGTAGCCAATGTCTTTCACGCCGGCGATGGCAACCTCCACCCGCTATTGTTGTACGACGACCGCGATCCCGACGAGGTCAGCCGGGTGACGCAAGCGGGATCGGAGGTGCTCCGGGTTTGCGTGGACATGGGGGGCTCGATCACGGGAGAGCATGGCGTGGGCCTGGAAAAACTGGAAGAGATGCGCCTTCAGTTTGATCCCCACGAACTGGCCGCCCAGAGGGCACTGAAGGCCAGTTTTGATCCGAAGGCGTTACTCAATCCGGGCAAGGTCTTGCCGCGCGAATGCGCTTCGCCGTAAGCATCAGGCGGAAGAGCCGCGCTTCGGCCAGAAATTCCATGGGAAGGCCGGGGAGAAGGGGCCGCATCCCGTCGACGAAATATTTCATCCCGGATTCTCCACTGGGGCCATGGCCGAGGTGCGTCGCGCACATATTCTGGCGTTTCCCCTTCAGGCCCCTCCCCCGTGATGATGAGATCGAGGTGCTCTGCTTCAAAGTAGGGAATGGCCAAGGCACCCCCACCCGAACGCAGTCGAGACGGAGTCGTGCTTTGATGTGCTGAACGACGGCTCATTCGCACGTTCTGCTCTGAAACCGCGTCCGAACCGATTAGCTTTTGCACCCATATTGAGGTGGATTTCTGGTGAAAATGCCGAGTTTATCGAATATAGCCATTAATTTCGCGAACTGTGTTATTCTGGCGTGCGGAAGCGAGGTTATGAGGCCACCGACTCGGCACGGCGAGTGACTAATTTCCTCGCCAGAAAAACAGGTCGACTGACAGAAATTCTTTTTTGAATTCTAGCGGCCCCGCAAGGTCGCTGATTGATTACCCTTTGTCATACTCGAGAATCAACGTGTCGCGGTCGATGCCTGCCTGCGACAATATCGTCCTTAAGGTGGACGCCTTCAACTGACGATGATTAGGAATCGTCATGGGCGTCGTAGTTCCATCGGCATTCGAGCGTGCTAACGCAATGTGATTGCCTCGCCGAACCACATGAAAGCCGAGGTTTTCCAATGCGCTCAGTACTTGGGACAGTGGCGCATCCCGAGGGAATCGGTGGTCAGACATGCGCTTCGCGAACTATGATGTTGAGTACGGGATCGGCCGTATCGAGAGCGTCAGCACCAAAGGTCTCGAGATGGAATTGAATAGCGCTTTGGACGTCCGCCAACGCCGCCTCCGCCGAAGGCCCTTCTCCCACCACGACCCCACGTAGACCAACAGGATATGCTAGAAATCCGTCGGGGTGCTCTTCAACGATAACCTTGATCGTGCGAGCCACTACAAATCGCCTCCTCTCCACGTTAGTATACTCCTTAGAACTTGACGTTCTGATTTCGGCCATGCCTCGTGGATCTAACCTGTCCGTTAGTGCCATAAGCGTTGGCCCCTTTGGAGATAGACGGCGTCCTCATTAGTTCATTGCAAATTCCATGGCACTGACGACCCTCTCACGCCCACAATCAACACTAAAAATGGGCAATCAGTCAAACCAAATGTCTCCCCCGCGACGATTTCTGGGACCTTCGTTCCCGGCAACCTCAGCCCATGCATCGATGATCAGCCAGGTCGCCCTGCGGGTCGCGTAAGAGGTGGTCGAAGACCATCTTCACCTGCCACTCCATCCCGAGAAAACCCGCATTCTAGATGCGCACACGACGGTCTTCGATTTCTTGGGGTTCACGTTCTCCTGGACTGCACCCGGCGACACCGGGCGTCCCCTGTTTGGATCTAAGGGTGCGGCTATCGAGCGTCTCAAAGCACGAATTCGTGACCCGACCCGGCGCAAACGCCCCCTGAATCTGGAGATGGTGATTGCGGGCCCGGTCCCGGCCATTCGGGGTTGGGGCCAGTATTTTACCATCATCCACCGGGAGGACTATTCCCGCTGGGACGCCTGGATTCGGGAGCGCTGCTGCTCTATTGTTGTACGACGACCGCGATCCCGACGAGGTCAGCCGGGTGACGCAAGCGGGATCAGAGGGGCTCCGGGTTTGCGTGGGCTTGGAAAACCGGAAGAGATGCGCCTTCAGTTTGATCCCTATGAACTGGCCGCCCAGAGGGCACTGAAGGCCAGTTTTGATCCGAAGGCGTTACTTAATCCGGGCAAGGTCTTGCCGCGCGAATGCGCTTCGCCGTAAGGCCAGCCTTTTTGGCTACATTAGGCGGAAGAGCCGTGCTTCGGCTAGAAATTCTATGGGAAGGCAGGGGAGAAGGGGTCGCATCCAGTCGACTAAATATTTCATCCCGGATTCCTCACTGGGACCATGGCCGAGGACGATGAGGGCCTTGGCCTTTCCTTGAGAAAGGGCGTCGCGCACATATTCTGGCGTTTCCCATTCAGGCCCCTCCCCGGTGATGATGAGATCGAGGTGCTCTGCTTCGAAGTAGGGAATGGCCAAGGCACCCCCACCACAATATCCGGGCAGCACGCCCACCCGAACGCAGGTCATCTCAGGATCTCCTACCACTCGCACGAAGTCGAGGCGGAGTCGTGCTTTGATGTGCTGAACGACGTCTCGAAGTGGCATTTTCGGGATGACGAGGGGTTTCGTTTCAAGAGGCAGATCCAACTTGGGCTTGCCTGATGTGAGGTACTGGGTCCAGTCTAAGTCCCGAATTAAGCCGTCGACGATGAGATCGGGATGGGTCCGATGGATGTGATCGTGCCAGCGAAAGATGGCAAGGCCGCTTTCATGGATCAACTGCTGCTTCGCTTGCAAGACCCCATCACCAGGCCAGACATTCAGCTGGTCCAGATGGTGGTAAAAGGGTGCTTCGTGGGCAATCACTAGGTTTAAGCGTCTCGCTGCACAGCGTTGAAGGATGTCATGGGAGGGCATGAAGACGCTGGCAATGCCCAAGACCTCGGCCGTGCCCTCGCCGGCCTTTAGCGTATCCACAGTTTTTTCGAGGGCGACGGCTGATTTTTGCAAGATATCGACTACCTGGTTAATGGTTGGCATGGGGTTGTCTTCCTTTCCTATGGGAAATACGGTTTCGTCTTCATCCCAGTAGGTGCCAGTGAGAGCCCTCCTCGAAGGTGACCTGGCATGGCACCAAGACGCCGATCGACTCGGCTTGGCCGAACAACATTTCCTATCCTATCGCAGCAGGCCCGTGGGGTAACGGCGAAACGGGCCGCGCGTCAACGGTCTAGGCTGAAGCTCGTGGAAAGACCGTGGGTGAGTCGTACCCGATCCCCAGCGTGCCATGATGGCGGGGCGTTTCGGTATAGGACCTGAGACCACTTAAAGCTCTTCTCGCCAAGAATGTTTAGGAACCGGAGGTGGGTAAGCTCGATGTGGTAGATGCCGTGGGCGTCTGGATCCAGGTCCGAAATGCCCGAGATGCGTATCCCATACGGCATCAGATACACTTGGCGATGCATCTCATCGGGAAAGCGCGAAGCATCTTGGATGTCTGTGATGTCGAGGCCATTGATGAAAACTCGCACTCTCTCTTTATCGTAGCGGTCTTGGAAATGAATGATGTGATGTTTGCCGTCGCGGGTGATGCTTGACCGGAAAGCGTCGTTCCAGGCCGTGCCGAGTAGGTGGATCGTCTGACGGTCGAGGCCCCCGTTCGTATGAAGGCTGTAGGTGCCTTCGACGGCTTGATCCGCGTCTAGATGAAAGACCGCTTGTCCGTCAACGACGGTTTCGGTGATGGCGTCGGGCTTGGCCAAGTGCCGGGACCCGGGAGGTACAAGGGTCACGCTATCGGCATCCGATTGCACGGTGATGACGGCAGGCCAGCCGGCAAGGATTTGCTCCGTGGCCGTAAAGAGGGTGTGTTTCCCCGGCCTCGACCACGGCATATACGAGCTGTCGGGGAGATAGGGGTAGGCATGATAGGTATCGACGAAGGGGAACGCATCTTTGGACAAACGGTAGTCAGTTCCCCGTAAGGCGTGGTTGGCAAAATCGATCATGATGGGAATATCATGGTCCTGGATAGCGTGAGGCCCGGAGCGGACGTTCAGCGAGAGGGCGTCCTGGGCGCCCAAAAACTCGTATACCTCTCGGGCAGCGGCGTAGGAAAGCACGGTGGACGGCGGCGACAGCCAGTCGAACTCGTCGCCAGCAAAAAGTAGCAGCGGCCGGGGCGCGACCAGGGCCAAAATGCTGTGCGCGTCAAAGGGCAGCTTGTCTTCGCGATTTTCAAACTGGGTGAACTGCGACGAAAACCAGTGAGAGAGTCCGCCCACCATGTTGCTGATTTTCTCGCTCCGTCCCATGCCTTCCGGGAAGGGGTTTCGGGCATGGTGATAAATTCGGCCCTCGACGGTGTAGCGAAAGCTTGACGCTCCCGCCTGGCCCGTATCCACGGGGATCGAGATGGCTATTCGCGGATCGAAGGCAGACGCCAGCAAGGCGGCTTTGCCATAGCGCGACACTCCCGTCACCAGGGTTTGTCGGGGATTGATATCGGGATACGCGCCCTGTTCGAGGGCGTCGATAATCCGGCTGACCCCCCAGGCCCATGCCATGAGGGCCCCGGAGTCCGAGGGTTCGTGTCCTGCGCGATAGGGAAACAGCGTGGTATAGGCCCCGTCCCGGGTGGAATCATCCCGGTAGATAGGGGTTGGCGGCATCTCAATCACGGCATAGCCGTGCTTCTTGAGCTCATTTCGCTGTGCGTCCGAATTGAGCGCGCCGATCACTATCAACACGGGGTAGGGTCCGGAAAGGGAGGTGTCCTGGCCACGCACGGGCACGGACACGGCGATCTCAAAGCTCGCTGTGTGATTGTGGCAATGCATGGTAAGGGTGCAGTATTGGGCATGGCTGCCCCTTAAGCGATAGGATAACCCATCAGGCTGCTGCACCGATCCGAAGACATAATACTTTGCGAGCGCGGCCAATTCCTGGCGCCGCCGATCCCAGTCCTGGCCACTTTGCACCATCGATCCATCGTGAAACTGAAACGGATTAGGCAGGAATGCTATGCTGGGCAAGGCCTCGATATCGGGAAACGTCTTGGTCTCCGCCCCCTCTAGACGGAACGTCTCTGCCTTGGCCGAACGGTGAGAATCATCAAGCCGCACGACGATCATCCTCTCGAACAATAGGGGAAACGCTACGATCTCATCCCTTTAGTTATGCGAACAATATACGAAGGCCAGTGAAAACGCAATAAGATGTGAAATAACAGAGGTTAAGTTAGGCTAGGCCCGTTGCGCCCCATTCGATGGGACATGGAGATCGGTCTGCCAAAAACCGGCCGGCACTAGGCATCCTTAATAGGCCGCTTGTGCGCACGGGATCCTTATAATCGACTGTGCGAGTTCCAGTCAGCTAATGCCATGATCCGTGTCTGGCAGCGTTCTATAGCGTTCCAAAAATCATGTCGCGGCATCGGGAGCACCACGCGACGTTTAGGAAAGAGTATTGGCGTGTTTAATCGACCCAGGACACCTTGGACAGATCCTCGGTGCCTTAGTGTATTGGTGTCTTAGGTGACCCATCGAAAACTTCAGGCGGAACGCCAATGGAGAAGTCAGCGGTTACTAGTGCCTTTGTCATGTCGAAAGCCGTGTCCGAAGAAACGACAAGCTCTAAAACACCCTCGATTATCGGTGCTGTTAGTCTATCGGGCGAACTAATAGGTAACGGTATGGGATAATGTGTAATGATGCGGAATAATTCGGCTAGGAGGTGGGCGCATGGGCGAATTCTTTACCGTCGACCAGGTTGCAAAAATACTCGACATGCATCCGAGAACCGTTCGTCGCTATGTTAGAGAAGGACAATTGCGGGCAACCAAGGTGGGTGGGGAATGGCGAATTCGACGGGAGGATGCGGACATGTTCATGGGGATGAATGCTAAAGAGTTGTTCGACCACGGAATTGAGGACGTGCAGGCTTACATTGACGGATTTGCGGGTCAAGCGCGGGGAAAATTTCAGGTCATGACTGTGCTTGATTGCCATGTGGAGGATAAAAGCGAAGCGTACGAGATATCCAAAGTTGTTATGAGGCACATGAATGAAGATCAGGATATTGATCAGGCGAAAGCGCAATATTTTTACGACAAGGAGGCGAAAAAAGGACGTTACATCCTATGGGGCAGCCCTAGCTTTATTGGACGGATCTTGTCGTCGGTTGCAGACTTTTCAGCACAATCACGGTAACCTAGGGAAGCAACAATTTGTCATTGCCGAAGTCCCCCTGGATGTCGACCGCCTGTGGCGGTCGGAGAATACCCCGACGGCCATTCGAAAAGCGTTGGCGAGTATCAAACCGAACACCACGTACGATATCACCTGTGCTGCCCCGGCGCGGACTGGCTCGTCGGTCTCAACGCTCCAGAGCCTTTTCCTGGCGACATGGCCTACCAGGGCAGCCCCTGAGCGTGGGGCAAGCTAAGACCCCTTGCGACTGCTTGCTGACAGAGACAATGCATCGAGGGTCTCTAGCCCACACCATATTGGGAGTTGCCGGCAGCTTTCCAATCGGGCCCGGGCGAGTACGTCGGGCGGCTGGGTCCAGACAAAGAGCATCCGTACCGCTTCCTTTCTGAAGGGAGGCCCAGCTACTCGCCGCGAAAGTCCCGGCGGGCTTCCCGGGTCAGATTTCGAGTGCGGAAACTAAGCCTCTGACCCTCGAGGCTCTTTGGCTATACTCGCTCAACGACTGGAAAAGGGATGCCAACCGACGGTTGGGCCTCGCCGCCCAGCAAACGCCGGATGCCGCGCAAACTCACTGCGACCAGCTGGCAAGCTATCTCCGCATGGAAGCGCGGGTCATCACCAGCGCAAGTCAAAGCCTTGCTCGCGGGGAAGCCCACAGCCTTCATCAAGGGTTTTACGAGTAAGGCAGGTAAATCGTTCGATGCCTGGTTGAAACGGGATGGTCCAGAAGGGAGACTGGCCTTTGAGCTTGAGCCGCGTTCGGCGCAATCCTCAGAACAGCGACCCCTAAACGAAAACCCGAGGCTTTGGGATGCTAACTTCTGCACGCGCCCACGTGCATCCCGCCTCGCCATCTCACGTTTTTCCCCGTGTTCCATGATACAGTGATGTTATCCAGTGCGCCGTAAAATCCCCGGCTTCAGCCGTGGGGGTCGTCACAACGAAAGGTGATCGGATGAAGCGCATTGTATTCGGCCGTCATGCGCGCCGACAAATGCAGTTATACCGGATTACCCTCTCCGAGGTTGAGGCATTATCCGGCATGCTGAGCATCACCAGCCGTCTATCCACGGTTCGGGACGAGAAGACTGCTATGGTCAAGTCGGGACGCGAGGTTGGATTCGGGTCGTCATCCATGAGGACGCTCAGGAAATCACGGTGGTCACAGCGCATCCACGTCGACACCGTCCCTAGAGAGGAGAGATATCGATCGTGCGCATCGATTATGATCCGGACGCCCATGCTCTTTACATCACGGTGAGAGATGCGGAGCCGACTTTTGGGGAAGATGTGTCCCCCGGGGTTATCGGTCATTACGATAGTTTAGGTCATCTGGTCGGTGTGGAACTATTGGATGTGATCGGCCCCGCTGATGCCATGCGCCATCTCACCATTCCCGACCCGGCTCCTTCTGTCTCCGCTTAGCGTGCGTGCGAACAGACCTGAGCCCCCATCTTGGGGGATGTCTTCTTGGGCACGGTTTTGAGAAAGGCGGTGATGCGAATGTCGCCCGTTTTGGAACCATCGTCCACGCCCATGCGGAATACCCACTTCCATGTGGGTATGGCGCTGGCGGCACAGTCTCACTGCCATTATCACGCCCATCGTCCCCCTGGTTGGATGCGCACGTCGAACCCCGGTCGCGGATCTACGGTAATCCTTACGCGATCACCACCCCTGAGATCCGGTCGCCACGGCCGGCCTAACTGTGCGAGACGCAGTCCCAGCGGTGCCTTTGGTGCCACACCCACTGGCCGGTCAAAACCAGCACGATAGAATCGGGGTTCCCCTACAAAGGCGCTATCAGGCCTGCAATATGGCGTGCGCGATCTGGCCGTCTCAGCAAGCTCCTTTGGGAATGCAGGCCATGGGCCGTAAATGGCTCCACGTCATTCATGCCCATCGCACCTTCAGATCTACGGCTATCGCTCGTCTTGACCGCCATGCTCAGGACCTGGCTCTCGCGCCGTGGTATTAGCCGCGGGCGTGGGTTCTAGCGGGCACGCTGGCTAGCCATAGGAAGGCGATGGCCGCCAGCCACCCATCAGAGTGCGCCCTAGGCAGGGCGACGGGAGCGATGGCCCCATCGCCAGACCAATCATCGAATAGTGTTCACCTCAAGCCCCTTGGCATCCGATCCACCCACGACTATCTGTGCGCCCTCTTAGGTTGGCGGGCTTGCCGTCAAATGGTGCTTTAGGAATTGAAGGCGTCGCTGGGCGATCACATAACGCATCTGGTAGCCTCTGGGCAGATGGCGCGATCGCGGCAGTAGTAATAACTCGGGAGCAAGGCCTTTGTCGATCATCGCGTCGAGCAAGCGAAGGCTGTGCCGAAAGTGAACGTTTTCATCGATCGCCCCATGGATGATGAGCAGGTTTTCGGGAAAGTGGTCGAGATGGCTAAAGACGGAAGCTTGTTCATAGCCCGCCGCATTCTCTTGCAGATCTCCCATATATCTTTCCGTATAAGCGGTGTCATACATGCGAAAATCCGTGACGGGAGCGCCAGCTACACCCACTTTAAAGATATGTGGTGCTTTGGCCATGGCCATCAAAGTGAGATAGCCGCCATAGCTCCAGCCGGTGATGCCGATGCGGTCGGGATCGGCGTCAGCAAATCGGACGGCCCAGGCGGCGGCCCGCGTTTGATCGTCGACGTCGACCGTGCCGAAGCGACGATATAAGGCTTCTTCAAAGGCTTTGCCACGGTTAGCGCTGCCACGATTGTCTACCTTGAGCACCAAAAAGCCTTGAGTGGCCAGATATTGCGCTTCCAGGTCGATGGTTAAGGACCAGGCGTCTAGCACGCGTTGAGCATGGGGTCCACCATACACGGAAAGCACCAGGGGATGCGGAGGATGGGCATTATTCGTCGGTCGGTACAACGCTCCGAGCAGGACATTGCCGTCTTCGGCAGCTATCTCGACCCACTCGGGTTGAGATAGACCAAGGTCGTGGGCAGAGATGGGAGCCTGACCCGGCAAAGGTGCGTAAAGTTCTCCACTAGCATGGCAAATCGTGAGGTATGGCGATCGTTCGACGCTTTCATGGCGGTCGATGAACCATTGATGGTTGGGTGCAAAGGCCAGCTG
>JAJZZI010000053.1 GCA_021797635.1 Bacillota bacterium
CTTGGCTTTGCCAATCAAGAACAGGATCGAGACGTTTTAGGCTGGCTAAGTTTGGCTGATAGGGTAAATCGGGCGTGAGGCGGTCATTCGAGTTGCGGCCGAGCGGTTGACGATAAGGATAAGGATAAGGATGATCATGATGATGATGGAGGCAACGTCGTGGCGCAAGAACCCATAATCTTCGAATCCCTGCCAGGGGAACTATGGTGGGGCGGCGGGTCCCACTATGGGACCATGATGCCGTTTGGCAAGACCAAGACGTCTATCAATCTGCTAGGCGATTTGGGCGGAAACCAAGGGGCTCCCCTGTTCCTCTCCAATCGAGGTCGCTATCTCTGGTCCGATGACCCGTTTGCGATCACGTTTGACCAAGGACGAATTTCTGTCTCGTCGGCCAAGGGGGCGGTCCTTTTGGAGGAGGGCCACGCTAATCTCAGGGGGTCCTACCGCCATGCCTCTCAGACGTTCTTTGCGACCTCTGGGAGACGTCCGCCCGAGGCATTTTTCAAGACCCCGCAATACAATACCTGGATCGAGATGGGCTACGAGCCGACGGCCAGCAAAGTCATTGCCTATGCCCACCATATTCTTGCCCATGGATTTCCGGCGGGGGTATTGATGATCGACGACAACTGGCAAGAGGACTACGGGACCTGGGATTTTCACCCTGGACGCTTTCCCGATCCAGCGGCGATGGTCCGCGAACTCCATGCGCTAGGGTTTTCGGTGATGCTTTGGATGTGCCCCTTCATCAGTGCTGACAGCCAAACCTTCCGAACGTTGCGCGGACAGGGACTTTTGGTCAAGGACGGCAGCGGGGATGCCGCGATTCGCGCATGGTGGAACGGTTATAGTGCGGTACTGGATGGTTCGCATCCTGAGGCCGTGAGTTGGCTGCATGAACGGCTCCAGGGCTTGATGGACCGCTATGGGATCGATGGCTTCAAGATGGATGCTGGCGACCCCGAGTACTATCGTGCCGAGGACAGCACTTATGGCCAAGTTACGCCGGTTGAACAGTGTCGGCTCTGGTCGAACATCGGAGTCGCTTACCCGTTCAACGAGTTTCGGGCTAGTTGGCGCATGGGAGGCCAGCCCTTAGTTCAGCGTTTGCGTGATAAGCGCCATAGTTGGGACGAAGACGGGCTCAACACCTTGATTCCCAACGGATTGGCGCAGGGACTTTTGGGATATGCTTTTAATTGCCCGGATATGGTGGGCGGCGGCCTGGAGGGCGACTTTGGCTCGCCGCACTTCCGGTTCGACCAAGATCTTTTCATCCGCTATGCCCAATGTTCCGCCTTGTTTCCGATGATGCAATTTTCCGTTGCCCCCTGGCGGGTGCTGGACCCAGATCGCTTAGCGCTCTGCCTGAACATGGTTCGACTTCATGTCAGCATGGCCGACGAACTGCTCGCCCTGGCGGACGCCGCCGCGAGCGATGGTGAGCCCATCATGCGTCATCTCAGTTATGCATATCCCGACCAAGGCTATGACGAGATCCGCGATCAGTTCATGTTGGGCGAAGGAATCTTGGTGGCACCGGTTTTGGAACGTGGAAGCGAACGGCGTCGAGTCGCCTTTCCGCCCGGGCGATGGCGTGGGGACGACGGTAGCGAAGTAGAGGGACCAACCACCGTAGAAGTCGAGGCGCCGTTATCGAGACTGCCCTGGTACCGCCTGGTGCATTCGTCCCCGCTTGGCTAAGGCGAAAACCCGACCCTCCTGCTTTGGCTTCGCCCTAGCCGGAGAAGGAGATGAACGCTTAGGTGGTTGGCACCATGGGCTCCCGCCCCTTCTCCTGGCGGAGCCCATTGGATAAAAAGCCGCCCGAACGCATGGGAGACCGGGATGGGACGGCACTAATGTGGTTTGAGCGCCTCCACCGTCAGACGCGGTAAGCCCGTCACGCGAACGATCTTCTCAACCGAATCGCCATCGGCCAACATGGCTCGAGCGACGCGCTCGAGCCCTTGCCCGATGCCTTCGTGTTTCACGTGATCGAGAATTTTCGACACGTTGCTCAACTCCCTTTCCAAAAGGCGCATCTCCTCATCGGTTAAGGTCCGCTCGGATAACGCCAGGACCGCGGCCACGACGAGGTCGGCCTCGTTGGCCGAGGGCACGTGCTGAATCAAGTCCAGCGCCTGGCTAAAGACGCCCCGTCGATTATCCGTCTGCATCCCAAACGCCAAGGCTAGCCGCAAGCGATCCGCCGGTTCCCATGCCTGGGCCGCGAGGTGCTTGGCCACGATGTCCAAGGCTTTTTCTCCTTGAAAGTGCTGCAGCAACACGTTTTCCACCCGATATTGAATCGCCCCTAGATCTAACGTGTCGGGAGCCGACGCCACCTGAGCCCCGTAGAGAATCACGGTACGGACGGGAGCCTGATAGCGGTGGGTCAGACGCGTGTCGTACTCTAAAAACCGATGCAACGTGGCCTCGCGCTTGGTCTGAAACTCCAAGTGAAAAATTCGGCCATCGATCATCCGCCAAACCGTATCCACGCGTAATGCTCCGGCCGGCAGTTCCGTCGGCAGCGCTTGGGCCAGCTCGACGCCCTCGATGCCGACGGCCTGCATGGCCCCACCGGATAGGCCTTGGGTTAAGAGTTTCAGGTAAATATCCTGATCCGCCATACATCACCCCGAGCGTCTTGCTGTTATTGTAGCGCAACCGGTATTCAAGAACTACAGCCCATCCGCACTCTATATAGGTAGTCTTGAGTGCACCGAATCTGGATCGTCCCTAGTTTTCTCTTGTTGCTAATCATAACTTTCTTCTTAAAGGAATTGGGGGTCTCCATGGCGAGAGGGGGACGTTCTCATAGCTCGCAGTATCATACCGGGCTTGAGACGGCACCAACCGACGGTCAGCGTGCGTGCTGATGTGCCAGTTGCAGGTTTAGGCTGGGCTTTGTCCGAGCTTTATGGAGGGGCGTTACAAAGAGCGGGGCCCGTGCGCCATTCTTGCCACGGCATGGTAAAAGAGGTAAGGTTAAAACGGTTTAGGATGAAAAGAGCGGATTCGTTGGAGGAGTGTGGCGCGACTCGATGGCCGAAGGAACTCCGTGGCTGACATCGAACGTTTGGGCTCGCCGAGGCATGGTGGCCACTGGCCACCCGATGGCGAGTCAGGCGGGATTGGCGGTTTTGCATCTCGGGGGGAACGCCGTCGACGCGGCGGTGGCATCTGCTCTAGTCACTGCCGTGGTAATGCCCCAAATGTGTGGTCTCGGTGGCGACTGTTTTGCACTATATAGTGATCCCTCGGGCACGGTCCACTCCATCGTGGGTAGCGGGGCCTTGCCTTTGTCGTTTCCCGAGTCCCTGCTCCACGCGACCTCGCAGGAGTTGCTTCCCCTTCGGGGAGGGGCTTCGGTAGCTGTCCCTGGGGCGCTTGATGCCTATCAATTGTTGCACCAGCGCTTTGGTCGACTGGCCTGGGCCGATGTGGTCTATCCTGCCGTGAGCTTAGCGCGCGACGGGTTTTCCGTCGACGTCGGATTATCTCACGATCTTCGTGATAACCAGGCAGAGCTCATGCAGGATAGGGCAGCAGCAGCTCGATTCTTTCCTCAAGATCGGCCGCTTGCGCCTGGGGAAATCCTCGTCCAGCCTGAATTGGCGGAGTGGTTGAAAGAGATCTTAGAGGCGGGATCCTCGTGCTTTTATCAGGGCCCGATGGCCGAGGTCGTGGCGCAGGCGGCGCATGCGGCCGGAGGCTTTCTTTCGGCGGACGACTTGAAGGCGTACCGCGCCCAGCTCGAACCGCCATTAGCGGTGGAGGTAGGGGGCTTTACGGTGTTTGCCTCCCCGCTCCCCTCAGCGGGTGTTATCCTGCTTGAAGCGCTGGCCATTGTAGGGCGAGGGGGATTTTCGGCCGATTGGCGGGAGGATCCCGAAAAAGTTCATCAGGTGATTGAAGCCCTTCGTTGGAGTTTTTACGATCGGCGCGCGCGGCTGGGCGATCCCGACTTTACGAACTTTCGTGCAGAGACGCTGATTGATCCCATGCATATTGACCGCAGATGGGCAAAGATCGGTTGGCAAAAGGCCAACCTGCCCATGGAACCCCAAGATTTAGCCTCAGAGGGGGATACCACTTCGCTGGTAGCGGTCGACCAGGACGGGGGATCGGTGAGCCTGATTCACAGTCTTGGTTTGGCGTTTGGCTCCCAAGTGTACGTCAGCCGGGGAGGATTTTTTCTTAACAACCGTGCCGGGCGTTCATTCAACTTGATTCCCGGACATCCTAACCAGGCGTTGCCTGGTAAACGGCCTATGCATACGCTCAATACCTATTTGGTGCAAGAAGCCGGGCGTACGCTGCTGGTGGGCAATACTCCAGGCGGCGACGGCCAGCCTCAATGGAATCTTACCATTCTGATGGATTTGTTATGGGGTGGACGCTCGCCGGCTGAAGCGGTAGCCATGCCGCGCTTGACCGTGTCGCCGGCAACGGATGCACACACCCTAAAGGATCGGGAACAGGTTCAAGTGGAATCAAGGTTTAGTCCACGGGTTTGGAACGATCTGGGTCGACGCGGCCACGTGGTGCAGGTGATTGGTCCCTATGCCAGCGGAGGTTCTGTGCAAGTCATCCGGCGTGTCGGGGAGGGATTTGTGGGAGCCTCGGACCCACGGGCGTCGGGTCAAACGGTAGGATTTTAAGGCAAGCGGGGAGGACTTAGCGATGGCTGACAAGCAATACGACGTAGTCATTATCGGTGGCGGCACAGGCGGCTATGTGGCCGCTATTCGGGCCGCCCAATTGGGCCTGAAGGCGGCGGTGGTAGACAAATCGAAGGTGGGAGGCACGTGTCTTCACCAAGGCTGTATTCCCACCAAGGCATTGTTACATACCGCGGAGCTTCTTGATACATTTCGGCACCACCAGGAGTTCGGCTTAACGGGCGAAGTAGGCTTAGATTATGCGGGAGCCTTGGCAAAGAAGGACCGCGTCGTCAACCAGTTATACCGAGGGGTGCAGGGCCTGCTCAAGAAAAACAAGGTGGACGTCCTCGATGGGTTTGGGCGCTTGTCAGCGGCCAACCAAGTCGAGGTCACGGCCGAAGATGGCTCGAAGACCAGCGTTTTGGCGAAAGATATCGTGCTTGCGACGGGATCGGTGCCGCGCGCGCTGCCTAAACTCCAGTTTGACGGCAAACGGATTATTAATTCCGACCACGTGCTGACGATGGCTGAAGTGCCTCAATCGGTCTTAATTTTGGGCGGAGGCGCCATCGGGGTGGAGTTCGCCTCGATGTACAACGATTTTGGCAGCAGCGTCACGTTGGTGGAAATGTTGCCTCACATCCTGCCTCAGGATGACCAAGAGATTGCGGCGCAATTGACGCGGCTTATGACCCGACGTGGAATCAAGGTGCACGCTGGCGCCACCTTCATGCTGGATCAGGTCAAGGTCGGCAAAAAGGGGGTCAGCGGGGTCATTCAGACCAGCGATGGCAAAGAAAGTCCCGTCGAAGGCGAAGTGTTGCTGGTGGCGGTGGGCCGACAGCCGGTGAGCGAGGGTCTCGGCTTGGAGACCCTGGGTGTGGCCGTCGATCGCGGCTTCGTCAAAGTGGACGACCACTATCGTACCAACGTGCCCCATGTCTATGCGATTGGCGACCTGATTGGGGGATACCTTTTGGCTCATGTGGCAGCCCACGAAGGGATGATTGCGGTTGAGACCATTGCCGGCAAAGAGCCAGAACTCTTGAGCGCCGATCGTATTCCGCGGGTGACCTATTCTCGGCCTGAGGTGGCTTCGGTGGGATGGACCAAAGAGGAAGCTGAGCAGCATGGACGTACGGTCAAAGTGGGAACCTTTCCTTTTAAGGCTAATGGCCGTTCCCTGATTCTGGGAGAGGCTGAAGGGATGGTGAAACTAGTGGCCGATGCCAAGACAGATGCCCTGTTGGGAGCCCACATCGTGGGGCCGAACGCTTCCGAGATGATTAACGAGATGGCCCTGGCACGTTTTCTGGAAGGCACGGCCTGGGAGATTGCCGAAAGCGTGCATGCGCATCCCACCGTTTCCGAGGTGTTGCATGAGGCCGCCTTGGCCGTTGATGGCCACGCGATTCATATCTAGGCACGATTGCTATCCGGATGGGTGGCAAGAGAGGTATGATTACAGGGTGTGCTCGGGACGTTGGTGAGATCTCGCTAATAGCCTACGGCAGCCCGGACTTGCGGAACACGAACCTGAAAGGGGAGATTTCGGTTGCCGGATAACGGTTTAACCCCCGAATTAATGAAGGAAATGTATTACATGATGGCGCTTTCGCGCCACATGGACGACCGCCTATGGGCTTTGAACCGTCAAGGTCGAGCGCCTACGGTGTATTCATCCAATGGACATGAAGCGGCGCAGGTGGGATCGGCGTTTGCTCTTCGCCGCGGCGAAGACTGGATTGTCCCCTATTACCGCGACATGGCTTTAGTGCTGGCTTGGGGAATGACCCCGCGCGAGGTGATGTTGCACTTTTTCGCCAAAGCGGAGGACCCCAACTCGGGAGGGCGCCAGATGATGGCCCACTGGGGTTCCCATCGGCTACATATTTTAAGTACCGGTGCGGTGGTGGCGACCCAGGACGTCCATGCGGCTGGCTTGGCGCTGGCTTCTAAGGTCCTGAAAGATGGCAGAGTGTCGGTCGCCTACTTTGGCGAAGGCTCGACCAGCCAGGGAGAGTTTCATGAAGCCTTAAACTTTGCCGCGGTCCATAAGCTGCCCGTGGTTTTTTTCAACGAGAACAACGGATACGCCATTTCCGTTCCGCAAAGAAAGCAAATGGTGGTCCAAGATATCAGCGCTCGAGCCGATGCCTACGGCATGCCTGGGGTCAGCGTGGATGGCAACGATCCGATTAAGGTGTACGAGGTGACCCGGGCAGCGGCCGAGCGGGCGCGTCGAGGAGAGGGCCCAACCTTGATTGAGGCCAAGACCTATCGTTTTGTGCCGCACTCCAGTGATGATGACGATCGCGCCTATCGGTCACGGGAAGAGGTTCAGGAGCACAAGAAATACGACCCCCTGCTCATGTTCGAATCTCGGTTGCTAGCTGACAAAATACTAACCGAAGAAGAGAAAGCGGACATGGCTAAAAAGATTAAAGCTGTGATCGACGACGCCACGAGCTATGCGGACAAAGCGCCCTTGCCCGACGCTGACACGCTCGGCCTGTATGTCTACGGCGACGACAGTAAGTAGGGGAATGGGATGCTGAAAACGGGCGAAGTCAAAAACGTGCGAAGTTGAGGAGGGAAGGCCCAACCGCAAGCGGTAAAGGGCGAGACATGGCTCAAATGACTTTTTTGGAAGCGATTCGTGAGACGTTGCGCCAAGAATTGGCTCGAGACGAGCGTATCATCGTGTACGGCGAGGATGTTGGGGTGCGGGGGGGCGTGTTTCGAGTCACGGAAGGGCTACAGGCCGAGTTTGGCGAGGAACGGGTGATTGACTCTCCCTTGGCTGAAGCCGCGATTATTGGAACGGCCATCGGCGCTTCAGTCAATGGCCTCCGGCCAATCCCCGAAATTCAGTTTGCTGACTTTATTTTCCCGGCGATGAATCAGATTATCCAAGAAGCTGCTCGGATGCGATATCGTTCGAACAATGATTTTGAAGTGCCAATTGTGATCCGGGCGCCCTTTGGCGGCGGCGTCCGCGGAGGAATCTACCATTCGCAGAGTATTGAGGCCTTTTTTGCCCATGTGCCAGGGATGAAAGTGGTAATTCCGTCAACCCCATACGATGCCAAGGGGCTCTTGGCTCAATCCATTGAGGATCCGGATCCCGTGCTATTTTTGGAGCACAAGGGCCTATATCGATCGATTCGGGGCGAAGTACCCGAGGAGCGCTATCTTCTTCCCTTGGGCAAAGCCGACCTCAAGCGCGAGGGCAAAGATGTCACGCTTATCACCTATGGATTGATGACCCAACTGGCTTTGAAGGCGGCTGACAGCTTGGCCGAGGAGGGAATTCAGGTGGACGTGCTGGACCTCCGCACGATTCGGCCGTTTGACAAGGAAGCGATCTTTGCTTCCGTCAAAAAGACGGGCAAAGTGCTCATTATTCACGAAGATAACCGTACGGGCGGATTTGGCGGCGAGATTAGCGCGGTCATCGCCGAGGAAATGCTGTTTGACCTCGATGCACCGATTATGCGCTTGACGGGACCCGACGTGCCTGCTATGGGCTTTAGCCCGCCCTTGGAGCACGCCTTTATGATTTCGGCGGAAAAGATTGTGGAAGAGGCCCGGAAGCTGGCCAAATTCTAGATCAAGGAGAGGAGGGTATACGCATGGCGCACACGGTAGTGATGCCGCAGTTAGGGGAGTCGGTGACCGAAGGCACGATTGGACAGTGGTTAAAAAAGGTTGGCGACAGTATCGAAGAGTATGAATCGCTATTGGAAGTGCTAACCGATAAAGTCAATGCCGAGGTTCCGTCGCCAGTGTCAGGTA
The DNA here is from genome assembly GCA_021797635.1 of Bacillota bacterium. GTDB lineage: Bacteria > Bacillota > Sulfobacillia > Sulfobacillales > Sulfobacillaceae > JAJZZI01. The sequence goes on from JAJZZI010000053.1 coordinate 8,475, forward strand.
CGATGAGCCGGATTTTAGTCGATGAGGGCGCGGTAGTGGCCGTAGGCACACCGATTTGTGAAATCGCGGTGGAGGGCGAAGGTGCCGAATCGGACGCCGAGCCTCCTTCTGAAGCCAAAGCGGCCGATGCGGCTTCGGAGCCAAAAACGGATGAACACGACACTTCCGCCGCCCCGGCTGAGCCTAGCCCGGCAGCAAAAGAGGGTCGCGGCCGATACTCGCCGGCAGTGCGACGACTCGCCTCGGAACACGGAATTGATCCGGCGGGCTTGACGGGAACGGGATCGGGCGGGCGAGTCACGCGAAACGATGTCATGAAGGCTGCGGAAGGGGGTGGGCGGAAGGCCGCTTCGGCATCGTCGGCGAGCGCTGCCAGTTCCGAGGCGCGCATGCCTGCCGTGGCCGGGGCGCCAGCCAATGTTGAAGAGGGCGACGATATCGTGCAATTATCGCCCATCCGCAAGGTCATTGCCGAGCGCATGGTACGTTCCAAGATGACGGTACCCCACGCCTGGTTGATGGTAGAAATTGACGTGACTGGTCTGGTCGCTCTGAGAAATCGTCTCAAGGACGACTTTAAGGCGCGCGAAGGGGCTTCGCTCACCTACCTGCCCTTCATGCTAAAGGCCGTTTCCACGGCGCTGCGCAAGATTCCGGTCGTCAATGCACAGTGGAATGGCGATTCCATCGTGATGAAAAAGCGGATTAACCTCGGAATAGCCATGGCGACTGAGCGGGGCTTGATGGTGCCGGTGGTCAAAGATGCCGATCGCCTCAGCATCGTCGGCCTGGCAGCGGCCACTCAAGACTTGGCCAAGCGGGCGCGAAGCGGCCGGTTAACCATGGATGACCTCTCCGGGGGAACCTTTACCGTGGATAATACGGGGGCCGTGGGTACGGTGCTAACCTATCCGGTGATTAACGCCCCCGAGGCTGCCATTGTCACCATGGAGTCGGTGGTTAAACGGCCTCAGGTGGTCGGCGACATGATTGCCGTGCGTTCCATGATGAATTGCTGTATTTCTTTCGACCACCGCGTCATCGACGGCGCCGAGGCGGCGCAGTTCTTAGGCGAGTTGAAACAGAGTCTACAAGCCTATACGGCGGATAGTACGCTGTAGCGGAGTGGGTCGTCCGGGAAGGGAGACCGAGCGCGATTATGGAAGCAAAAGAAAGCATTTCGATGTTGGAGCCGGGCAAGCGGGGCGACCCCGGCCCCAAGGTGCCGCCTTGGATTAAAGTGCGGCTGACTCAGGGCAAGAATTATACCGAGCTCAAAGACTTAATGCGTTCTCAGGTTTTGCACACCGTGTGTGAGGAGGCCCTTTGCCCCAACATTTTCGAGTGTTGGGAAGCACGTACGGCGACGTTTCTCATTTTAGGCGATATCTGTACCCGCAATTGCGGATTTTGTGCCATCACGACCGGACGCCCGACGCATTTGGACCGGGAGGAGCCCGCTCGCGTGGCAGCGGTGGTCAAGCGCATGGGCCTTCGCCATGTGGTCATCACTTCGGTGACCCGAGATGACCTCATCGATGGGGGCGCCGAGATCTTTGCCGAGACGATTCGGGTCCTGCGCCGCGAGGTGCCCGATTGCGGAGTCGAGGTGCTTACGCCCGACTTGATGGGCAACTGGGAGGCCTTGGCGTCGATTGTAGAGGCGCGCCCGGATATCTTTAACCACAATACGGAATCTGTTCCCCGTTTGTATCCCCGCGTGCGGCCCAAGGCGCGCTATGAGCGCAGCATGGAGCTATTGGCACGGGTAAAGGGTCAAGATTCCACGATCGTGACCAAGTCGGGGATCATGGTGGGCTTAGGGGAAACGCGCGAGGAAATTCATCAGGTGTTTTCCGACATGCGCGACCACCAGGTGGATGTGCTCACCGTGGGACAATACTTGCGGCCCGATTTAGACCATCTTCCGGTCGTGCGCTACTATCCCCCGGAAGAATTTCGTGACATCAAAGAGGAAGCTCTAGCCATGGGATTTTTGCATGTAGAGTCCGGTCCCTTGGTACGGAGTTCTTACCACGCCGCCTCGCAAGTTCCTCAGGCGACGCATTCGTAACATGGCCGTCGACGATCCTGTCTGGCTCGTAGACCTGGGCACCATGGAATATGAAAAGGCTTGGCATCTTCAAAAAAAGACGGCACAAGCCATCTGGTCAGAGGGAGGCCCCGAGGTGCTCTACTTGGTGGAGCACCCGCCGGTCTACACGATCGGCCGGGCAGCGCACGGCCAGCAGCAGAATGTACTGTGGGACGAGGTGAAGCGCCGTGCCGCAGGCATTCAACTGTTTGAAGTCGATCGCGGAGGCGACGCGACCTATCACGGCCCGGGGCAATTGGTGGCCTATCCCATCTTGGACCTGGGCCATCGCGATCAGCGCGACCTGCATCGATATTTGCGGGGGTTGGAGGAGGCGGTGATTGACACGCTAGCCGAGTGGAGCATTGCCGCCCGTCGGCTGCCGCCGCACACGGGGGTATGGGTCGGTGAAGAAAAAGTGGCCGCCATTGGGGTGAAGGCCAGCCACTGGGTCACCCAGCACGGCCTGGCTCTGAACCTTGACCCCAATCTTGACCATTTTACCGGCATCATTCCCTGCGGGATTCGCGATTTGGGAGTCACGGCGATGGCCAAGCTAGTGCAATCCCCGCCTTCCATGGAGGCCGTGAAAGGGCGGCTTGCTTACCATCTGGCGGAGGTGTTGGACCTCGATTTGATGGCAGGCGGGCTGGCTGACTTGGAACGGGCGTGGGCAGCGCCCCCGACGCAGGCGGTCATTTCGAGAGGAGGTCGGCGTGGTTAATCAAGAAACTCGACATACGGAACGCGTGCATACCCCAGAGGCCCGGTCAATCAGGGAATTGGTGTTTGGCGTCAATGATGGCTTGGTGTCGGTGACGGGCATCGTCATGGGTGTCACCGCCTCGCGAATGACAGCGCATGACATCGTCATCTCTGGGCTTTCAGCCGTGACTGCGGCGACGATATCCATGGGCCTCGGTGCCTATCTCTCGACTGCCGCCCAAAATGAATACTTTTTGGCTGAGCGCGGTCGGGAAGAGCGCGAAGTTGAGACCGTGCCTGACGAGGAACGGCGGGAAGTGGAGGCCATCTATCGCAACCAGGGATTTGGCCCGGACGAGACCAAAACCTTAACGGAACACGTGGTCGCGGATCGCGATCGTTGGATTTCCTTCATGATGCGAGAAGAGCTCGGCATCTTACTCGACTCACTGGACAGTCCCTGGCGCAATGCTTGGGTGATGGCCGTCGCGGTGATTTTGGGCTCCTTGCCGCCGATGGTGCCTTACCTCATCTTTCGCAGTTCCCATACCGCTATGATCGTGGCCATTATTTTAGCCTGTCTCGCGGCCTTCAGCCTTGGCGTGGTCAAGGCTCGGGTGGCTAAGGGAAACTGGTGGCGAAGCGGGGTGCAGTTCGTGGCCGTGGCCGGGGCAGCGGTCGTGATCGGCATCTTCGCAGGCCATCTGTTTCATCTGTGGTTAGGGTGAAGCCAGATTTCGAGTCTTTCTACGCCCGCACTCTGGTGCAGTATGCCTTTGACTTGATCGCCGACGGGGAGGAACCGCTGTTTGCTCCGGAGGCCAGACGGCTGGATGCAAAGGACCGGAGTGTGGCCCTTTTAGCACCGGGCACGGAAGCGTTTCTGGCCCTCGGGCCATTTAGGGCAACAGCGAACGAATCAGTCCCCTGAGGATGCCTGCCAGGCTACGGTCGGGAGAAGGTGCGGGCCGGGGCGTGACGCCTCCGGTGGAGGAAAACCTTCCGCCCGATCCGCAGCCGGGACTAAGGTCCACGGGAACGTGGCCGGGCAGGAACACCTCGCGATAGGTGCTGCAACAACCGTTGGGCAAGAGCCCGGTGCTAATGCAAACGCTCTTCCAGACCAGTCCTGGGGGGGACGGAAACGTCCGTTTTTTATGGGTAGCCAGCGCATTGGCCATGAAATGAGCCCAGATGGGGCCTGCTCCGCGGTCACCGGTGAGACCGAGCGGAGCATAGTTGTCGTTGCCTACCCACACGGCCGTGGCCAGTTGGGGTGTATATCCTACTAGCCAGGCATCGCGTTGCAGGTTCGAGGTTCCCGTTTTGGCCGCAGCCGGCCGGTTGATGATGGGCTCCAGATCATGCGCCGTACCCTGAGGACTGAGTAGCGGCGCATGAAACAATTGGGTGACGATATACGCGACTTGAGGGCTTAGCACCGGAGTTAAACTAGGCTTGTCGGTGAAGACCACGCGCCCGCTTGGAGTAGTCACCTTGAGCACCGCGATCGGCTGCACCCTCTTGCCGCCGTTGGCCAACGTCGAGACGCCGCGGGCCATCTCCATCGGGGTCACTCCCGAAGAGCCTAAGGCCGTGGTCAAGTTGTCGGCTAACGGGCTTTCGATGCCCATAGCATGCGCGGTGGCGATCATCGCCTTGGGGCCCACGGTGTTCATCCACTTGACGGCGCAAATATTGTCCGAGAGGGCAATCGCTCGCCGAATGACCAGACGTCCGTTATAGACATAGCCATAATTGTGAGGGACATAATAGGTGCCGTGGCCGTTGGGAAAACGCACCGGGGCGGAGACTTGGGTGCTGGACGTGGGATATCCGTCGTTGATGACGGTGGTATACAGATAGTACTTCATGGTCGAGCCCGGTTGGCGGCGAGAGAAGAGGGCACGATTGTATTGCGTGCGTGCATAGTTGTCGCCGCCTACCAGGGCGCGGACGTATCCGTTGCGCGGATCGATAGCCACTAGTCCGGCCTCTGGCTCGGGGATGCCGTGCACCAGCGAGGAGAAGGGCAAATAGTCGGCGACGGCCCGATCGGCGGCGTGCTGCATGGGCCAACTCAACGTGGTGCGAATTGCGTAGCCGCCGCCGGCTAAGTGCTTAGCCACGGAGGGATCGAGCTTGGCCAGATCGTCCTCCACCAACTGCGTGAAGTAGGGTGCGCGGTTGGTCAGCTTCATGCCACCACTCAAATGGAGCCCTGCCGCCTTAGCGGTGAGTTCTTGGCGCCGGCTGATGTAGCCAAGCTGCTGCATCCGGGTAAGCACCTGGTTTCGCCTGGAGATGGCTGCCTTGGGATTAACGTAGGGGTCGAAATAACTAGGTGCATTGACCACTCCCGCCAACAGGGCGGATTCCGGTAACGTTAGAGACTGAACCCTGTGGCCAAAATATGTCTCGCTGGCCGCCTCGACGCCGTAGGCGCCCTCACCGAAATAGACATCGTTCAAATACAAATCCAAGATTTGTTGGCGGGAATACGTGGTGGCCAGCTTCATGGAGATGAAGAACTCCACAATTTTCCGTTGAAAGGTCCGGCGGTCGCTTAGATATAAATTCTTGGCCAACTGTTGGGTAAGCGTACTCCCGCCCTGTAAGATCCGGCCATGAGTGACGTCGACCAAGGCCGCTCGGAAGATGCCCACGGGATCTAGGGCGGGCTCGATCCAAAACGTATCGTCTTCAATCGCGACTAAGGCGTTCTGCATGCTTTTAGGGATGGCCGAATACGGTACCGGCATGCGGTTTTGGCTCCCATAGAGGACGTCGACGAGCTGACCGCCTTGGGCATAAATGGATGTATCGGAGGGGAGGTGGGGCATGGGCAAGGAAATCCAAGTCGCCGGAAAGAGCAATACGGCCACGCCGATTACAATGACGGGCAGGCTTGCTCCGGCCAGACGGCGAAGAGCGCCATGGCCCACCACAATTAGTCTTTGGGGCGCACGGCTTGGTTTGACCCGATCCTTGCGTGACGGCATGGCCACATTCCTCCTTTGCTTGGCCTAGTGTCCACCAAAGCCCAGCAGGGAATGCAGCATATTGAGGAAGGAAAAACTTACAGGCATTTCCTTACTCAGTAGTCTATCTCAAAACTCGAAGAAATCGGACTAAACACGCTGGGCTTTATTCTTCCGCGGTGTCCGGATCAGGTTTCGAGAACCCCTTTCTTTGGCCACTCGTGCGCGAGGATTGGCGAGGCGCAGATCGTTGATCGATTCTTCCA
>JAJZZI010000131.1 GCA_021797635.1 Bacillota bacterium
ATGCTAATCCAGAAAGAGCCTGGAAAGATCCCGACCCGACTCGGTCTTTAAGGGACCACACCAACGTGACCTACAATTATCGCGTCCAAAAAAGGAAGACAAGAGGCGGTTAGGCTGAGCGTTGATGGTTGGGGTCAGGGTGGGAATGCCCCGCCACCGATACGGACCTGGCCGCCGTCCACTGCCTCGATTTTGGCCATATGCATTCGGGGCATCACGGAAACCGGGAGACTGGCTCGGTTTTAGGCTGTCGCTCCGTGAAATGGCATGGATCGAAGTACCGATGTTTCGGGAATCTGTCCATCCCTAGGTCCCGTAGGCCGCGGCATACCCCTCTTCTCGCGGACATACCATGAAGGGAAGTCCAAGCGGGGTGAGGTGGCGGAGATGGGCGAGGAAAAAGAACCCAGGCGCGGCATGGTGATCGTCACGGGCTTTACCATGCTGCTATTAACGATGGCACTCATTGTGTTTTCCAATCACGGCTACCATGCGACGGTGTCCGCGATGCGGCTCTTTTTTGACGTGGTCTTTCCGTCATTATTGCCCTTCTTTATCTTCTCGGATGTGCTGTTGTCCACGGGCATGGTGCACTATTTAGGGGTATTGTTCGAACCCTTGATGCGGCCCTTGTTCAATGTTCCCGGGATTGGTTCCTTCGTTTTTTCGATGGGACTGGCTGCCGGATATCCGATGGACGCCGTGCTTACGGCCAAGTTTCGTCAACAGGGACTTTGCACTAAAATCGAAGGCGAGCGCCTCTTGGCCTTTACCAATTCGGCAGATCCCCTCTTCATGTTTGGGGCCGTGGCTATTGGCATGTTTGGCCAGCCAGCCCTTGGGGCCGTCATTGCGACGGCTCACTATGCAGGTGCGTTAATGGTGGGTTTAACCTATCGCTTCTATGGGATTCGGCGCGAACCTAAAGTGGCCGAGCAAGGCGTCGTGCTCTATGGCATCTTTGACCGGGCGACGGAGTCGATGCTGCGAGCCCGTAAAGAAGATGGCCGACCTATGGGTCGGGTTCTCAACGAGGCCATTTCGGAGTCGATTGGCACGTTGTTCATGATTATGAGTTTCATTGTGCTGTTTGCGGTGATGCTCCGCGTGTTGAGCCAAACGGGCATCCTTCTTGGGCTGGAGATTCCTCTGCAGGGCCTATTTCATGTCCTTGGACTGTCGCCCCAACTGGTGCCCGCCGCCGTAAAGGGCGTGTTTGAAATTGATCTTGGAGCAGCGGCCACCGCCAAGACTCACGCCCCGCTACTGGACCAGGTGGTCCTGATCTCCGCGATCATCGCCTGGTCGGGCCTAGCCGTGCACGGCCAGGTTGCGTCGGTGCTGGCGGAAACGGATATTTCCATGAAACCGTATTTCGTGGCCAGGTTTCTCCATGCCATCTATTCTGGAGGACTGACGGTGCTCTTGTTTCGGCCCATTGAAGCGTCGTTAGGGGGACTTGCGCTTCCCGTCTTCGCTAGTCAGGATTTCATTTTGCCTAGAGCTACCGGGCCGACGATGCTCGATGCCGTCCATCTAAGTCTCATTTTAGTGGCAGCCTCGATAGCCGCCCTACTCATGGGTGCCACCTTGGTTGGGGGGTTGAAGATGCTCCAGCTTCGCTGGCAGGCTGCACGGCACGGATAGACTCCTCAGCCATAGGCTATAGCAAGCCTATCTGAGGAGGGTGCAGCGATGGCCATCGTTGAGGTTGGTCGATTCTTTTCGTTGGTGGCGTTAACCGTGATAGGATGGTCTGCGTGGGATCGGCCCTATCGATCGGTGACCACCAAGTGGCGAATACTTGCGGCCACCGGGGAGGTGCTATATTTCTGGACACCATGGCCCACTCTCGGAGGGGCGCTCTTTGTTGCTGGAGCGGTCATGACCGTATACCATGTGTTGCGAGGAACGGCCTGGCAAGGCGAGGTATCCAGAGCACAGAAAGATGCGATAGAATTGATTGAATTGATAGCCTGGCTGTGGATGCTGGATGCGCTGCGCTAGGCACGGAGGGACAGCATTGCAATTCGCCGTAATTACATCTGGCGGGGACGCTCCAGGCATGAATGCTTGCGTCCGAGCCATTGTTCGACAATCAATCTACATGCACCACGAGGTGTGGGGCGTCTTGCGGGGCTATCACGGTCTCCTTGAAGGTCACCGTCGACGACTCGGCCTTAGTTCAGTGGCAGACGTTATTAAGACGGGAGGGACGTTTTTACGCACAGCGCGCTGTCTTCCTTTTCTTAATGAAGAGGGACAAGAGATGGGCCGGGACCGTCTGCGCGAGTGGGGCATCGATGGACTGGTGGTGGTGGGCGGCGATGGGTCTCTGCGAGGAGCTTTGGCTTTGCATGGTCTTGGGATTCCCGTGGTCGGGATTCCGGCCAGCATCGACAATGACATACACGGTACAGATTTTGCGATTGGGTTTGACACCGCCATTAATAATGTGACGCAGTCGATGGACAAGATCCGCGACACGGCCAGCAGCCACGAACGCGTCTTCGTGATAGAGGTCATGGGACGGGAAAGTGGGGCCATTGCCGTGGCCTCGGGTGTGGCTGGCGGTGCCGAAACCATTCTGATTCCCGAGATCCCTGTGAACTATCAGGCAATGCTATCCAGATTAAAGCGGTCACGGGCGAGGGGCAAACGTCATAGCCTAATCGTGGTCGCCGAAGGCGCCGCTGCCGGTGAAGACGTCACCCGGCTGATTGAAGACCAGACCGGCTATGAAGTGCGATTAATCATTTTGGGCCATACCCAACGCGGTGGTCCACCGTCCGCCTTTGACCGCATCTTAGCGTCGCAGTTGGGTACGTATGCGATCCAACTATTGGCCGAGGGCACCTCGGGGGTGATGGTGGGCTGGCAGCGCAGCGAACTCACCACGACTCCCATCGATGTGGTGGTCAACACCCGCAAGGACCCCGACCTACGGCTAGCCCAACTAGCATCCATCTTGTCCATCTAAATCTCCAGGTCATAGCTCGCCTTTTACGGCAAAATGGATGCCAGGCAGAGCGCATGGCGACTCCAGGAGATGCGGCCGGGTAAGCCATCGATGCAGACCAGGCACCAGCCGCGGGCAAGGCCCTCGGTGTAGCGCGAAGCCGTGCCGGAATCTACTCCCAGGCGACGTAGGTGTCGAGGTATGTCTAAAAAAGGGTAAGGCGACACGAGACGTACCAGCGGGCCCAGCAAAAGCACCCGGTCCGCTGTGGGCGGAGCATTCGGCAAAAAGACAGAAACCTGGGAATTTGGGGCACACTCTCGAACGCAGGACAACAGGGCGTTTTTGTCGCGGAACATTCCCCAGACTTGGGGCATCGAGCACCACCTCCAAGGGGTAGTGTGCCACGACCCACGGCGCCCCATGAGAGGAAGTGACTGGCAAACGCAGGCTATGGGTAAAAGAACGGTCGCTAAGGGCGTGTTGATTTTGGTCACCATCGCATGGGGTTCCACCTTTTTGGTCATCAAGAGCCAAGTGGCCACGGTGGCCGTAGGATGGTTTCTGGCGCTACGCTTCACGGTAGCTGCCCTACCGCTTTTGCCGTTTGCGCTGCGCGAGTTCCAGGCTATTCCCTGGAAGCCCGCCATATGGTCCGGAATATGGCTATTCTTAGCCTATTATCTGCAGACACAAGGACTGGTGTTTACCGGTCCCGACCGAGCGGCGTTCATTACCGGCTTAAATGTTCTTGCCATTCCTTTGTTAAATTTTGCATTATACCGAAAGGCGCTGCTACCCAAAATGGCGGTCAGCGCGGGCATGATGCTTTTGGGCTTAGCGTTGTTTTTGAGCCCCAAGGGCGGAATCAATCTTGGCGATGTGATGGTATTTGGTACCGCTGTATTACTCGCTGGCCAAGTCTTAATTACCTCATCCTTGCCTCAGCACGCATCATGGGTTGGATTTACCTTCGTCGAACTGGCGGTTACGGCCGTCTTGTCTTGGGCGACGACGAGCTTTCAACCCGCCCCCGAGATGACGCCAAGCTTGATGGGAGCCGAGCTGTACATCGGCGTGGTAGCCACCACGTTTGCCCTGCTTGGCCAGACATGGGGGCAAACGAAGGTGCCGGCGTTTCAAGCCGGTCTGATTTTTGTGTTCGAACCCATCTTTGCCGCCATCTTTGGAGTAACCCTGGGACATCGGCAGATCACCTGGGTGGAAGCTGTCGGGGGGCTGATCATGGTGGGTGCCCTACTTGGGTATGAATGGCTGGGTCGTCCCGTGCCATCAGGAAAGATTTAGGGGACTTCGAGGCTTGTGGAAATCCAGCCCGAGGTGCCGTCATGTCCCACTCTTATGGGGTGTGCAGCAGAGGGAGCGGCCAGTGTTCCCCATAGAACGAGCTTCGGATCCTTGTCTTACTAAGCATCCATCTGGGCGCCTTGGTGGGGTTTCGGTCGGCACGGATTCAATCCACGGCATGACCTGGTTACCACCTTCGTTGACGTCACTGGTGACGCGCTTGATCCGAGCCACAGTTTCCCTCTACCATCTTTCCGAGACGACGCCCCTCTAACAAACGGAACCTCGATCACCGTGATTTTAGTTCATGGCAGATGGTGGCATCGGTGACGTCGGGTTCCAGCATACGGCTATGGCGCGGCTTGGGTGCTCGAAAAAAATTTTCGGGCACCCAAGCCGACGAGAGGCCCTGCTCGTGCCGTGCTCCCGTCTTTGTTCCTAACCGCAATAAAAGCTATCTGGTCCTGCCCGTTCAGGTGATCTTGGCCCAGCTTAGCCCATTGCCCTCTAAAGCGGGCAGCGAAACCCGGCTGTTTTTCAAATTGGGATCGGGTCTTTGCCAGAGGATGCCCCCAGTTAGAGCAGTGCCTTAGTGAGTCGCCTTGGCGACGGGCATTTGAGGGCGACCAAGCCCACGCATGGGCAACACCCCCAGTACCTTGCCTTGGGGGGAGACCACCGCGAGTACTGGAGTCGATGGTTTCAAATGTTGAAGCCGTTTCGTCCATTTGGGCGGCAGGTGGGCAATCGTGTAGGTGATGGAACTGCCTGTGTCAGAGCGGAGCTGGATGCTTCCGGGCTGAACGGCAGTGATCGTTGCCCGGAGCACATGCGGGGTTCCGGCTAAGATGTTGGCTTGGATTTGTGCTCCGACCCGGTGACCAAAAACGTCGACCTGGGCACCCGGGGTCAGGCGAGCTCCTCCGAGCAAGGTGGGGTTCTTCATCTGCAGTGCGACGCTGGAACGCTCAGTGGAGATACTCCATGATGAGCCCTGGACTTCGAGCCTACCCCGCACTTCAGGCAGCAGCATGACGGTGGGATGAGCGGACTTTGTGCCCAAAACAAATACATGCTGGCCTTGGAATAGCGGGAGCTGGGCGACGGGGTAAAATCCCGCGCGTAAGAAGGCACCAGCCAGAGGAATCTGGACGTGCGCTATGGGAGAACCCATAGGATACTTTACCGTCAGTTGACCATGACGGACACTTTGAACCGTGCCCAGATGGGGGTGGTGGGCAGGGTAGTGGGGGGCCTGTGGTGCAGAATCTTTCTTCGGAGTGAGCGTTTGTGCCTGCGCTGTCACCCAGGGGGTCGAGCTTACGGCTAGCGAAATGCCTAGAAGAATGCCAGACGTTTTCCATCGCATCATGTAACCACTCCTTTAGTCTTAAAAGCCTGAACCCCCGATATGCTCATCCCTCAGCGTCAGCCTCATCCTCTTGAAGAAATGTGGCGTGGCCTACGGCCCGGATGAAGAGGTGAGTCAAGGTTTGACGCTCTTGTGGTGAAGATTGTTTCCAGGCGTGATAGGCCAACCGTTCGGCCTCTTCTGGGGGTTCGGCATCGTTGCTTAGACGGTCGCCCAGGGCGCGAAGCGCCGCGTCCAAATGTGCGCCCTGGCCCTTCTTCAAGCGTTCTTGCGTGTAGATCCAGATATCCTCCAACGTGTCTAAGGAGTTCGGGTCAGGCATGGACTCACCTCCGCGGCTAGAATGCGCTGGCAGCCGGAAAATATGCGGCCCTGGTAGAGAAGGAAGGAAGAAGCAAGAAGGAAGAAGGAAAAGGAAGGGGCTTACAGGCCGTGAAAGATCCGTCGGATAAGTCCTTTGAGGTCGTTAAGAAGCCTCTGCCACCAGCCTCGCGTGGTGGCCAGGTGATGGACGGTGGCCGTATTCTTGGGCAACACCACGGGCAAGATGGGACGGGCAACGGACGTTGGCGACGGAATTTGAATGGACTGTTGGGTAAAGCGGTAGGTAGGCGTGACGGTCAAACTCGCGCTCGCCTTCCGTGAGGCGTACGCCACTTCGACGTCGGGAACGATGCCCCCGAAAAGGGGCACATGCCAGTTGTCTTGGAGGCGGGCAAAATAGCCAAAGCGACCCCAGGTGGGGTCGGCCACCACCCAACCGACTTCCGGAACGTAGAATTCGTCCCACTCATGAAACCCCGCTTGCCCACCCCCATTGTTGGTGACATAGCCGCCAATCAGGCGGGCAGGAATGTGATCGGTGCGCAACAGGGCGGCGTACAGCTCCGCGAAGTCGCTACAGATGCCGCTTCGTCGGCGCAGTGTGGCTACTGCGCCTCCGGCAGCCTGGCCCGCTTGGCGGTAGCGGATATGGTCTACCTCCCAAGAAAACAGGGCCTTAGCCCGCAAAACGGGGTTGGTTATGCCGCGGGTCACGCGCTTCACCAAAGCCTTCAGCGGCGGAGCGTCGGTGTTGACACCTTGGCGAAATTCGAATTTCGGGCTGGTGTAGAGGCGATACAGGGCAGAATGAACATGATATCTAGCCACCGCTTGGGGAAGTCGATAGGCGATGGCGTGGGAGGTGGCGCTATACCTGAGGGTGATGCGCCGCGTCGTGCCTGGAGCCATCCGGGCCAGGTTGAAGATGCCGATAGTGTTGCCGTTGCGATCATGAATCGTCTTTGAGGGCTTCGGGGTAAGCCGGACTAAATCGACTTGACTGTAGGGCGTTGAGGGCGGTAAGAGAATGACATGGATGGCCAGGTTGACCACGGCAGTGGAACTGGAATTTTGAAGGCGGATGGTTTCGGTATAGCGGTAATAGGCTGGCTTACTAATATATTCGCTGGTCACGGCGGTGGCGGCCTGGGTTGGCAGAGACCAAGCCATCGAAGCTAAGCAGGCCACAGTGAACCATAAAGGGGTATTTTTCATTGAGACCACCTCCAGGACAAACATAAATGGGCGCCCTCTCGGCCGCCCATTTATGGGTCCCGATACGTTAGCGAATCTTTTCTACTTCGTTCCGAATATCCTCCAGCTTAACATATCGATCGCAGGCATTTTCCAGCTCGGACGAGATCATGCCTCTGGTGCCGACGCCGACGATCTCTTTGCCTTTGGATCGCAAGAGCTCCACGGCGCGCTCAAAATCTCCATCGCCGCTCATTAAGATCGCGATGTCGTACCGATCGGCGGTATTGAACATGTCGATCACGATTTCAATGTCCAAATTCGCACGGCGAATCACGGCGTTGGAGTTTTGGTCCAAGGTTTCTTTAATCGACTTCTCGCGAATGGTAAAACCCAGGTGGCGCAGTGCCGTAAGAAAGTCCCGTTGGCTATTGTCCGGAGGCACTTGAACTCCCGTGTAGTAAAAGGCGTTGTACATCTCTTTGCCTCGGGTAAAATACTCGATGACGCGCGCAAAATCTAGATGCCATGCTAACAGTCGCTGAGCATAAAACATGTTTGCCCCATCGACGAATATGGCAACCCGTTCATTTTGGTATCTCAAGGTAATCCCCCTAAATTTAGCAATGGCATTTATTGGCATGCTGGTCGGCATCGCCTCCATCGTACACAAAACTGGATGAGCATGCCAGAAGTTTTCCGACCTGATTTGGTTTACCCGAAACCAAGCCCCTATATTCCTTTTCGTAGGAGGCAGGGATTTTGCGAGGGTATGCCGTAATCTGTTCGTTGGACTAGACCAGAGGAGGTGGAGTACACGGCGATCCGACCCCAAAGAGGCCTTCCTCTTTATCTTCAACTAAAACAAATGATCCAGACCCAAATTGCCTCGGGAGTCATGCATCCCGGGGATCGAGTCCCTTCCGAGCGGGAACTGTCTGACCGCTTCGGCATGAGCCGCATGACGGCCCGGCAGGCTCTTTTAGAGCTTGTGCGCGAAGGGTTTTTGTATCGCGAGCAAGGCCGTGGTACCTTCGTCGCCCATCGCAAGGTCAATCAAGGCTTGCTCGGAGTCACCTCGTTTACCGACGATATGCGTGCCAGGGGCGTGGAGCCTGCTTCTAGGGGCCTTGAGCAACGTTTGGAGCTGGCCGACCAGGAGGCCCGCGACCACCTGGAACTCGACCTAGGGGCGATGGTGGTGCGCCTGAAGCGTCTGCGTCTGGGCGACGGTCGGCCCATGGCGCTTGAAGAGGCCGTGTTGCCTGCCGACCTGGTCCCGGGTCTAGAGGAACATTCGCTAGATGGGGACTTTTCTCTGTATGCTTGGCTTCGCGAGCGCAACATTTTTTTTCAACGAGCGCGACAGACCTTGGAAGCCGTGCTAGCTAACGGGGAGCAGGCGGAGCTCTTAGGCGTGTTGGTGGGTGCACCCTTGCTCTTGCTAGAGAGGCAATCGTATGGGCAGGATGGACAACCTCTAGAGTTTGTTCGGGCACACTATCGCGCCGATCGCTTCAAGTTTTTTGTTGATCTGACGCAAGTGTAGACTAAAATAACCAAAAGACCGCGTCAATGGCAGGCGGCTGGGAGGATATTAAGATGCAGGTGTACATCGCAGACGACGGCTTACGGGCTGCCGATCTTACCGCCGAATTGATGATCAAGGCGTATCACGATGGAGCAAGAACCTTTGGCTTGGCAACGGGTCAGACCATGGTGCCGGTGTATCAAGCGTTGGTTGACCGAATTCGTGCCCAGGGGCTGGATGTGTCCCGTGACGATCTTCAAACGTTTAACCTCGACGAGTACGTGGGTCTGCCAGCCACTCATCCGGGAAGCTTCCGACAGTTCATGCAGGAGCACCTGTTCTCACCGCTGCACCTCCCATCGGAGCGATGCCATCTCTTAAATGGAATGGCCGCGGACTTGAACCAAGAGTGTGCCCACTATGACGAACTTTTGGAGCGCAGAGGTCTAGACATCCAGTTGTTAGGCATTGGGACGAACGGTCATATCGGCTACAACGAACCGGGTACGGCTTGGGAGAGTCGCACCCACCGCATGCGGCTTAGCCAAGACACCATCGCTCAGAATCGCGACCAATTCCCCGGGGATCTACCGGAAGAGGCCTTGACCATGGGCATTTGGTCCATCCTGCAGGCCAAGGCCATCTTGGTCGTCGCCATCGGTGCAAGTAAAGCCGAGGCCGTCGCCAAGGCGATTTGCGGTCCCTTGGATGTGAATCTGCCCGCATCCGCGCTTCAAAACCACCCTGACGTCACCTACCTGCTCGATGCCAAGGCTGCAGAAAGACTTCTGGCCGACCAAAGCGCCAAAGAAGACCGTATGGTCATCCGGCGCGTCTGAACCAGATATTAAAAGACCCGAGGCCTGGACAGGGTAGGACCTCGGGTCGGGGTTGAAAAAGAGGGCGGTCTATAGGGGCAGTTTTCCCCGTTGCCGGCCAAACCCGGGCGGGCGCATTAGGGCTACGGCGCGAGGGGAACGACCAAGGCATCCTCGCATGATCGAGAGGGCCTGATAGTAGTCCTTATACCGGAAGCTGGAGATCCCGCCAGAAAACAGTTCATATTGCGAAGTGATTTCCAGCCATTGCTCAAACACCTCGCTGACGTCTACATAGGTGTCTGCCACAAAACCCTCCATGTCTTCCCAATTCTCGGCGAAGTAGATCTTAGCGACGCCATGGGCCGGATAGCTCCGTCGAATACCGGGCAATTCGGCCAAAAACAGCCCCCGCATGGTGTTGATGTGGGTATTGGCGTGGTCGTCATGGATGGAATGGGCGGGATGGGTGATGACGATGTCTGGTTTTTCCTCGCGGATCACATCGGCGATGTCTAAGGCCACCGTCTCGGATGCTAAAAGTTCCGCGTCCTTATAGGGTAAAAAGCGGGCGGTGGCGCCCAGCGCCCCGTCGACGATCTTGGCTTCGCGAACTTTTTGGGCCGCGTAGGCCTCCGGTTCCAGGCGTGGATGCCCTTTTTCTCCGGGAGTGCAATGCAAAAAGCAGGCGCTGTGGCCGGCCTTGGTGTACTGCAAGATCACGGCGCCGCAGGTGAATTCCATGTCAGCGGCGTGGGCTCCAATGGCTAAGATATGCATGCGATCACCTCAAGACTTTCCCTAAAATGTCAAACCGGCGCGAGACTTCGAACCCTGCCGCTCGATAGAGGTGGCCGGCCGGAGATTTTTCACCGGTCCAAAGAAACCAAGAGCTATGACATTGTTGGCGCTTTTGCTCTTCTAGCACGAGATGCAAAAGAACTTTGCCAAGGCCCCGGCCCCGCTCGTTGGCGGCGACGCCGAAGGGGCCAAAGCGGTCAAAGCTTCGGTCATAAGCGCCAAACATGGCGAATCCCAAAATGGTATCGGCTTGGCGACAAAGATATAGTTGGCTTGGCGGCACTTGGGCGGTGAGCGCCTCGCAGAGGGCCCGCGTCCAGTCTCCATAAAACTCCTTCTGGGTAAAGTCTAATAGCGCCACGTAGTATTTTGGTGAGATGGGTTCAAAGAGGACGCCTTCTTGCTCAAGCCGGGCTCGCAGCGTGGTGACGGACTGGGGCATGGAGTACGGAACTAAATTTCGATCCATGGCGACACAAGAGTAGAGGAGATGGTAGCCAGCGCGGGCGAAAAAGGCGTTTGCCCCGGGATAGGCCGCTTCATCGACTCCGGGGACCACATAGTTCGGGGCATAGGACGAGAACTCCACGCGAGCCCGGCCTTGGCGCTTCAAATACGCTTCTGCCTGGGACAACAGCGTACGCCCGAGGTCCCGACGCCGATATTGCGGATCGACCAAGAGGGCGGTGATCCATCCCAGGTCAGGCTCTAAGTCTCCACCCAAGGGGACCTTTCGGACCATGGCTTGGGTAAAGCCCACGATACGGTGGCCGTCGGTGGCTACACGGGTAGCCTCGGCATCAAAGTTTGGGTCGAGTAGAAACTTTTGGTAAAAGGTCTCCGGGGCGATCGGGTCCATGGGCAGCGCCTTCTGCCAAAGGCTTAGGATCTGAGCTTCGTCGCCGCCTTGATAGCTGCGCGTGTCGATAGGCATGCGTTTACCTCTTTCACTGGTAAGATTTTTATCGCCGAGGGCCAAGCTTGCTGTTTATCGGGCAACCCATTAACATGGTACCATCAAGAGCTCGGGGATGGCGGTCGACGGGCGTATGCGACCACGATTAAAGAGGCCATCCGTGCAAACCGTCACGATAGGTCTAGTGGAGGAGGTGTCATTTGCCCATGAGGCCAGCGAGCGCTTGGCAAAGGCCGCCACGGCTAGGCGCCATGACCCTCTTATTGGCCCTTTTAGGCGGGAGCTTAGCGGGGTGTGGATCCCATACCAGCTTGCATCCGATCGTCCATGGAACCACGGCCAAGCAAGTAGAAACCGAGCTGGTCAAGTCCATGGCCTCTTGGCAAAGCACGTCCGCGCAAGTGACCGACGTCGTCCGGCTGAAAGGCAAGCCCGCGCGAACGCTTCAGGTAGCGTTAATCACCCAGGCGTCTCCCAATCGATATGCGTTGACGGTGAACCAAGCGGGCAAAAAGACGGTAACCATCCGGGATAACGGACGCAGTACCGTTTCTTATACGGCATCGAGCCGCCACTACCAAGTGTTGAGTTCGTTGCCGCATACGGCCTCATCATTGCGGCTGATGGGCATATCCCTACCATCGCTGGTGGAATCGAGCACACTGATGGGCATGCGCGAATTGAGCGCCACCCAGGTCGAGCTTAAAATGAGAACCTCTTTGCCCAACGGCGTGGTGGCGCGCACGGATTTTTGGTATAACTTACGCAAAAATATTCCCATCGCCTTTTCCGCAAAGTGGGATGGAGGCAGCTTCAAACAAACGGTTAGCAAATTTCAGGTGAACCCCGATATTGGCAATTCGGCATTTGCGTTCCATCCAGCGACCGGAGTGACGCCTCAAGTGGTTTTGTCGCAGACGCTGGCGGACCTCGAGTTGGCGAAGGCGGCGGTGAAATTTCCCATCGTCTTACCGCCCTCTCAGGCTAACGTCAGCTTGACCAATGTTTCCGTGGGTTCGCGCGGTGGTCAGCCGGTGGTGATGCTCACCTATACGGCCCCCAACGGTTCCTATCTACTCGTCACCGAATTGAGCGCGAACACCAAGAAGAAACTGCCCTCGGGGTTGAGCTTTGGCCTAGAGCCTGTGGGGACCTTGTCGGTAAACGAGGCACCGATGCCACTTTCGGGTCAGTTTGCCGGTTTTAGCGTGGGTTCTACCGAAATTTGGTTGGAAGGTCTGGCAAGTTCCGTCGACAACTTGCTCACCGTGTGGGGCAACAATGTAAGCACGACCGGGCCAGGAACGTAGTCGTCGCTGGCCCCGGCTAGCCTATTTGAGGATGGACTTTAAAGGAATGGCTGCCAAAAAGCCTTGTTGACCCGTGTTCCCGGTAACGAATAGGGTGTGATTCACCAGCACGGGACCGTAGGCATTGGCCCAGTGGGCAATGCGGTGGCGGTGGAGGATGGCTCCGCTTTGCGCCGACATGCTGTAGAGCGTTCCGCCTGCGGTAATGGCGAGGATTTTACCGCCCACATATACCGGAGGTCTGGTGACTGGGCTCTTCAAGTTATCCGACCAAAGAACCTTGCCCGTGCTGGCGCTTAAGGCCACAAAGCGGCCATTGATGGCGTTTCCGACGAAGAGCTGTTGGCCGTGGAGCATGGGGGTGCCCGTTTCCTTAAACGGCGGATTCTGGCCCTCCGCCAATTTTCTCTTCCAAACGATCTTCCCCGTCTGGGCATCGATGGCAAACACGCGTGCGAAGTGATGGGGATTGGTGCGGGTGATGCCCGTCCTTCCCGTTAGCGCTGCCGTGTAGAGCAGACCTTGGTGATAGACCAAAGGCGTGTCGTCCACGCCGCCAGTCGCGTAGGGGATGGGACGCTTCCAGGCGATTTTTTGGTGAGTGCGATTTAATGCGACGACCTCTAGGGGGCCAGCACCGCCAAAGTAGGCGCGGTGGCCAATTAAGCGGGCGCTTGAGCGGCTGACATAGACATCGGTTCGGGCTTGCCAGAGGAGATGGCCATTTTTGGCGTTTAGCACGTCCAAATGACGGCCTCCAGTGAGCAGGAAGACGTGTCCATGGGAGACGGTTACCGGCGCCTGGTCCGCATATTGCGTGGGGTATTGCCACAGGAGTTTGCCGTTTTTGGCGTTATAGGCATAAAGTCCTGACGGTCCCGTTCCACGTTTGGATCCAGGGGTGGTCGCGGGTGAAGGACTAGCAACCGGAAACGCGGCGTTGCCTTCAGACAGGTAGACACGACCCTCAGCCACAATCGGTTCAGAAAACGTGGCGTTAGGCACCGTTGCGGTCCAGCGTACGGTTCCTTTTTCTGGGTTAATGGCCCATAAGTAGCCAGCATGACCCGTTCTACCCAAGCCTCCCACCACATATAGCGTATTCCTTACCACCGGGGAGTCACTATTGACCAGACTTGGCAATTGAACCAAATAGTTCGGTCCGGGACTTTGGCTTGGAAACTGTACACTATCATTATTGACCAAGCTTCGATGATCTTCCGGCCAAGATAGCGGGGTCGGACCCAAAGGAGCGTGGGAGAGTTGATACAGGGCAACCCCGCCAGTGCCGTTGTGTTTGATGATATAGAAGACTCCGCCTACGGCTAGGACTGCAGCGAGAACTCCCACCCAGGTCTTTCGCACAGACGTCTTGGTCGGTGTTGAACGACCAGGAAGCGCCATCGTGTTCCTCCTTCACGGATCGTGTGAGCATGCTATCTATGGTTGCTAGTCTTGAAGTTTTGGGGTGGCAGGGCCTCTTGGAACGCGAGGGACAGCCTTTCATAATATAGCGGATCTAAGGACTCTTGCGCTACTGTTAGGGAAGGGGAAAATTGTGGATGCCTTTTCAGGCGCCGTGCCTCTTCACGGGGACCGTGGGCGGGCGAGCTCCTTGAAGCCTAAACCGAAGCGGCGTATTGACACTCTTTGAGCAAGATCTGGGGGTTCGGCCAGTTTGATCCACGGCCACTCAAAAAAGGAGTTGGGCCAGACCTTAAGATTTGCTGAAACGAACGAGAAAACTCGCCTAACATTGGTATGCTGAGGGCTGGATTGTCGGCAGTGTTTTCGGCCGCGAAAGCTCGGATCGCCTTAAGTAGACGGCTTGGCGAGCCGGGGATGGTTGCCGGGCAACATCTTTTTGGGGAGGACAGTGAATGGCAACGAAGTATCCGGTGCTATGGTTTATGGGACTTTCGGCCGCAGGCAAGTCCACGCTGAGCGCGAATTTGGAGGATCG
>JAJZZI010000229.1 GCA_021797635.1 Bacillota bacterium
AGTTATCTTTAATAACGCGGTACTTTTCTTTGTATTTCGTGCAGGAGTTGGGATGCTTGTGTAGAATCTTCAGACTGCGTGAACATAGAAAGGGGAGGATGCGCATATGCGCGCTGAAATTCTGCGTTCCATCAAACAAGGTTCGTGTCTGCTGGGCGGAAGTCTCTTAATAGGGGTATCCGGTGCCTGGCTAAATCCTGCAGCGACAGCTCGTCATCATCATTCGATTTATCCAAGAACTTACGCCAGCAGCGTCGCCGGCGCGAACACGAGAATGGGAAAGTATCCTTTGGTGGTGGCCGGAGGGAACCCTCCGTCGGCGCCGGAGAATTTCAATCCCTTCTCCCCCAACGCCCGATCGGGATGGGCCTTTATCTATGAACCGTTGTATGTGATTAACGACCTCACGGGCCAGCAAATACCTTGGCTAGCCCAGAGTTTTAAGTGGATTAATCCCCAAAAAGTCCAATTTACCCTGCGTCAGGGGGTCAAGTGGAGCAATGGAGCTCCTTTAACTGCGAAGGACGTGGTCTTTACATTTAACTTGATGAAACGCTACCCTGCGATCGACGCTAACGCCGTTTGGAGCTTTTTGAAATCGGTGTCTTCGCAGGGAAATGTGGTCACCTTTCAATTTTCCCGTGTCGACTACCCCGCTTTGGGGTTTCTGCAATCGCAGCCTATCGTCTATCCCCCGCAATTTCTGCGCGTGAATCCGACCAAATTCACCGACGTCCATCCCATCGGAACCGGTCCATATACCGTACAGTCGTTTAGTCCGGATCAATATTCTTTGACGGTTAATCGGCTATATTGGCAGCGAGACAAGATCTTTGTGCCCAACATCACGATTGTGTCCGCTGTGGGCAACTCCATCGATGACCTTGAGCTGTCCCAAGGAAAATTTGATTGGGGCCAGTACTTCGAACCGGCCATTTACAAGTCTTACGTGGCCAAAAACCCGAAGTCGTACCATTACTGGTTCCCCACCGCGGCACCGGTATCGTTGTACTTGAATCTGAGCGAAAAGCCGTTTAACCAAGTCAAGTTCCGACAAGCTATGGCGTACGGGATAAACCGGCAAGCTATCTACAAAAAAGGGGAGTATGGGTATGAAAAGCCCGCCAACCAATCCTTGCTTGCGTCCGGTTTGAACCGTGCCTGGCTGGATCAAAGTCTGGCCAGAAAATATGCTTACCCGTACTCTCCTGGCAAAGCTGCGGCACTTTTGGCATCGATGGGATACCACAAGAAGAACGGCAAGTTGATGGGTCCTACGGGCACGCAGTTGGCCTTTACCCTGGAGGTGCCCTCAGGTTATACCGACTGGATCCAGGATTGTCAAATCATTCAGGAAGACCTTGGCCGACTTGGCATTAAAGTTACCGTGGAGACACCATCGGTGTCCACCTACGCAAGTGATTTGAGTACCGGTCATTTTCAGGCGGCTTTGAACCAAATAAACATGCCGGCGAGCCCCTATTACAATTATGACTACCAATTGGCGTCTAGCGAATCGGCGCCCATCGGGCAGGCGGCTCCAAGCAACGATGAACGATGGAACAACGCCCAAACCAATGAACTCATCAAGCAATTGGGACTTACCAACAATGTTGCTCGAGAGCACCAGATCGTCGATCAGTTGCAGAAGATCGCCTTCACTAAAGTGCCTTTGGTGGCATTGGTCTATGGGGCTACCTTTTTCGAATATCAAACCAACCACTATGTCGGATGGCCAACGGCGAAGAATCCCTACTGGGATCCGGCGGAGTATGTGCCTTCGGATGCCTTAGTGGTCATTACGCGGCTGAGGCCCGCGCGATAGACTAGGAGTGGGCGGGATGGCTGTAGCCGTCGACTCGCCACAGAGGTGCCCACTGGGAGATGTGCCGCGGAAACCCTCCCAAGACGTTCCGTGAGAGGGCTTCTTCGGCGTGCAGCATGACGGGCCGGAAGTGTGGACTTTGGCCTTGTATCTTCTTCATCCGAAATCGCCGATGGAAAAATCATTTTTTCTCAAGGAGATGCCGCGCCTTGGACCAGTGCCATCCATGCCGGATCTCTGCCGCCGAGATGGACATGGAATGAAGCTGGAACCTCGCACAGAGACGCACCGCCGTGGTCTAAGCGGCCCTTCTCCCGTGGGTCATGCTTGCCGGCGCTTAGGCGTCGCCTGCGGCACATCGTGGGATACGCACGTGTTGCCTTGACGTGGTCGAAGATACGAAATGTTGGGAGACGCGCCTTGGAGTAGGATGGGAAGCATGAATCGGGAACCAGTTCTTTAGCGCAACTCCAAAGAACATAATTTACTCGCCTTGTTCATGCCCTATATCGCCATCGACAGCTAACCTTGGCCGATCTTAGTCAACGGGCGGGCCTGAAACGGCCCACGGTGTCCGTGCTGATAGGTGAATTGTTGGCTGCCTCCATCGCACAAGAAAACGGCACTAACCAGGACACTGGAGGTCGGCACGCACGTAGCTTTGGCTTGGCTACCGAGGCCTTTCGGGCGATCGGTGTCAACATTTACCGAGGCGGCGTGCACACAGCTTTCACCGACCTGGCGGGCAAGGTTCTAAAGTTGCAGCAGAAGGCAATCCATCCCGGCGATATCGACCTGGCCCACGTACAGCAATTAATCGAGGAGACCTTGAAGGATCCAGAATGCGATCGGCCGGTGTTGGGTATAGGCGTCGGCACCCCAGGCCCCATCGATCTGTACCATGGCAGTGTGCTAAATCCGCCCGATTTTCCTGGTATGTGGGGAGTGGCCTTGGGTTCGGCGCTTGCTCAGACCTCTAATCTTCCGGTCCGGATCGACGATGACGCGCGGGTAGGGAGTCCAGCAATTTCATTTGCGTATCAGTGGGTTCCGGTATAGGTTCCGGAATCGGCATCGAGGGGAAACTACACTACGGCGCGTGCACGGCATCGCTGGTCAAGTAGGACACATTACGGTGGACCCGACGGGGCCAGACTGTGCTTGCGGTAATGTGGGTTGTTTAGAGGCGGTCCTTTTGCCCATGATGGCCGAGAATGATCCTGATGTGCAAGGCATTGCCCAAAGGCTTTCGCAAGCGGTTATTACCGTAGGGGCGATCGTGGATCCCGAGCTGATTATCGTCGGGGGGGATTCTGGATTGGTACCTAAAGCTTATTGAGGGTATGGAGAAATATGTGGCATCGCGTGCCCCTTTTTCGCGCATGCCGATCAGGAGGACGCGGTCTTAGGAGCTGCCATGGTGGCCGTCCTGGACTTTCTGGACCAATACCATGCTGAAACGATTGTCTAGAGATGGGTGAAGGGGCTTCGGACGAACTGCCTGAGCCGACGCCTACTATGATAAACTATCGTGTATACATGGTGGCTAGGGAAGTTAAACCATATGCATAGCCTTGACCGATTGCCTGGTTATGGGCCGCCAGTCACAGGAACGGTGGTGAACCCGGCGGCGGGAAATGCAAACAGGAGGGCTAGACGTTGGATGTCATGCTAGAGGAATTGCAAGAGGCCTATCCAGATTTAGCCCCGACCATTCCTATGGTGGAACAAGCGTTTTTGGCGATGGTCCGGGTTTACCGCGGTGGCGGCAAACTACTCATCTGTGGTAACGGCGGTAGTGCCGCTGATAGCGAGCATATTGTGGGAGAATTGATGAAAGGATGTGGCCTACCACGAAAGCTTGAGCACGCCACGTTAGAACAGCTCAACCAGGGTGACGGGGATGAGAACTGGGGCTCAAGGTTGCAAAAGGCGTTGCCAGCTATCTCTTTAAGTGCTCACAGTGCCCTGATGACGGCTATCGTGAACGATCAAGGCAGCGATCTGCTATTTGCCCAACAGGTTTTAGGCTATGGCAGGGTGGGCGACGCGCTAATCGGAATTAGCACTTCGGGCAACGCCATCGACGTCATTCGAGCGCTGCGCGTGGCGAAGATGCAGGGATTAGTCACGATTGGACTTAGCGGCCGCAGTGGAGGTAATATGCGGCCTTGGTGCGACATCTTGGTCGCTGTACCTTATGACAGCACTCAGAAGATACAAGAGCGCCATCTGCCCATCTACCATACCCTGTGCCTCATGGTCGAAAGGGAGTTCTTTGCCTCGTGACCATTCTAGCCGGAATTGACATTGGCGGCACCAAGTCGGCCGTCAGCCTCTACCGCGGAAATGCGGATCAAGCGGATCAAATGGAAAGTTTAGCGCACGGGCGATTTCCCACGCCTAAGGGGCCGACCGAGACATTGGCGGCGGTGATCAAAGCCTTAGATGGGCTCATTGCAGAAACTATGGTGCGACCCGATGCGGTGGGGATTAGTTGTGGCGGCCCGTTAGACGCCGAAGCTGGCATCGTGCTTTCGCCCCCAAACCTTCCCGGATGGCATCATGTTGATGTGGTGGCGCCCTTAGCGGCACACTTTTCCGTCCCTGTTCGTCTTGAGAACGATGCCAATGCGGGAGCCCTAGCCGAATGGTATTGGGGATCGGGCCGAGGCCTGAAGAACTTGATTTTTTTGACCTTTGGAACGGGTATGGGAGCAGGCCTGATTTTAAACGGCATGCTATACCCTGGAACCACGGGGTTGGCCGGTGAGATTGGTCACTGGCGCCTTGCCGATGAGGGACCCGTGGGCTTTGGCAAGGCAGGATCGTTTGAAGGCTTTTGCAGTGGCGGTGGCATTGCCCGGATGGCTCAAGCGTCCTTGGAACGATGGCTGCAGCAGGGCAAAGCGACGCTCTTGGCACCCGCATCGCAGAAGGTCGCGCTAAGCGCTCAAATGGTCGGAGAAGCCGCCCAACAGCGTGATCCGCTTGCCCTAGAAATCTTGACCGAAAGCGGGCGCCGACTGGGTCAAGCCCTGGCGTTGTTGATTGACTTATTAAACCCGGAGTTGATTGTCCTTGGTAGCATCTATGGACGACAGCGTAATATTTTAGAGCCTTCTGCCCTGCAGATTGTGCAAAGGGAGGCGATTTCGCAAGCCTATGCGCGCTGCCGCATTGAACCGACAGGTCTTGGCGAAGCCATCGGCGACTTGGCTAGTGTGGCCGTAGCCTTGTCAGCACTGAAGGGCTTGGGCGCGATTTAATTTGGGCAAGAGGCGAAGCGCTCTCGGCCAGCAACAGAGGAAGTGGCGCTGGCGTGGACGTCGCACGGTAGACAGCGCTAATTAACGACCGGGGTCAGCACGAGACATAGGTATAGCGAGACGCGAGGGCCGAAGCATCCACTAGCGATTCAGGTGGGCGCGGTAGGCGTTGGGGGCTAAACCCGTGTGCCTCTTAAAGAGGCGCGAGAAGTAGTAGGGCTCTAGACCGATGCGTCGTGAGACCTCGCTGATGCTTAGGTCAGGGTCGGCCAGCAGTTGTTTTGCGCTTTCAAGGCGTTTTCGGGTGACGTAGGCGATAGGGGAAACACCGAGCATCGACTTGAAATACGAACTTAGATACTGCGGATGAAAGTGCACGACGGAAGCCAAGTCCTCAATCGTGATGCGTTCGGCTAGATGGTCGTGAATGTAGGCTAGCAACCGTTCAATTTTGTTCCCATCGGGGACAACCTTTAGGCGTACGGAAGAGCGGTTAAGTTCAGCCTGATCGATATACAAGGCCAGGACTTCTAAAAGCATGGACTGAATCCGAAGCGGTGAGGTCATGCAGGGGCGTTTTTGGTATTCGATTAAGCGGTCAAACACGACATCTAAGGCGCGGGGATCGGGAGCGTCAACATAATACGGCAAATCGATCAGCTTAAAAAGGTTGATCTCGCCCACTGTCGCAGTAAAGTGACACCAATATTTGCCGAAGGGGTGGGTGGGCTCGGTGTCAAAAGCCAAGGGCTGACCTGCCGGCAAGAGAACTAACTGGCCCGGTCGGGGAAAAAAGCGTTGATTACGCACTGCAATCCAGCCTTGGCCTTCGCGGATGAAATACAACCGTGTCACGTCGGGCATGGCCAGAAAGGTTCCCCAATTCGGGGCTACCTTGGTGTACTGCACCGTCTCTAAGTGAATTTGAACGTTGTCTAAATAGCCTTGCACGATGCTCTTCGCAATGGAATCGGCAATCATCATGTGCCCCCAGACATTTTCCGCGCCATATGTTAACACATAGATTTTGGACGGCCTTTGATCCGCCTCGCCCTGTCGTTCGAATCAATGACAAAAACCCCTTATGATTGTGCAGCTGAGGCTCGGAATTGTCTATCCACCGCCAGCGAGCAGTTGTTTATGATGAGGGTCAAACGGAGAAGGTGCGTTTCAAGCCAAAGGGGGAACGTGGTATGCAGCAGGAGCGACAGCAAATTCTGATTCTTTGTCTTTCCGACTCAGATTTGGCGTCCAAGACGGTGGCATGGTCGGTCTATGATGGCAGTCGGCCGCCGGGCGACGTCCAGATGCAAACGGGTGATGAGACCGAGCCGCCCTATGCCTCGGTCTTGACGGCCATGCAGGACGGATGGCGCGTGATTCAATTGCCCTCGCTACCTAGCTATGCCCGCGGGCATGAGCACGAAACGGGGCACTTGCCCTATGAATATGTTTTGGAAAGGATGGTAACCATCGATGCCCGTTCTTGATAAGGAGTACCTATTAACGGCTCAGCAGATGGCCGAATTCGTCAGTTTAGGCTATCTAATGTTGCCGGAAGTTGTCCCGAGCGGGCTGAATCAGGCCGTTCATCACGACCTTCAAAGCTATCATGGGGCCGGTGGTCGTTTCTGGTTTGAAAATCCCCATATTCGTGAAGTATTCGAGATCCCCGTGGTCAAAGGGGCGTTGCAAAGCCTAGTCGGGCCGGAGCCCATTTATGATCATTCTGCGGTGCATGTGGTGGGTCCCAGTCACAGCCAGGCACAGTCTTATCATGCCGATTCGATTATCGATACCAGACCGCTAGGGTTTGACGTGCAGGCCTTTTATTTTTGCCACGACACGCCCGATGAGATGGGACCGACCCTAATTCTCCCCGGGTCGCATCTACGACGGGTGAACACGGCGAGCATCGCGCGCTACAAAAATGTCGCCGGGCAAAGGCGGCTCGCTTGCAAGGCAGGAACGGTAGTGCTGATGCATCACGGCATTTGGCATTGCGCCCAACCGAATCGCACCGAGACCATGCGCTATATGTTCAAACTGCGGCTGAGACCCCGCGTCGAGCAAAGAAATTTATTCAACGGGGATGATGTCGACGATCCCGAGGTCCGCCAACTTATCTATCAAGCGTACCAGCCCTGGCAGGGTAATGAAGCCCGTCTGGATCATATGGCGCGCGCCCGTTTGTGGCGCTACGTAGTGGGCAACGACGCCGCTGATGTTTCGTTCGAAGGCGCTTTTGCCCGCATGAAAATTTGACGGGGACCCTAGGCGCCTCGAAGAAGTCATGCCGGAAAGCACAAAGGAGAACTGGTGGCCTCCTCTAAGGGTTGGGGCTGAGCGTCAAAGCGAAAATAGATGCTGCGGGGATGGTGGCCGCAAAGCGACCGGATCGAAACCACGTATCTTGGCGCTCTGGTGGCACCGCCTGGTAGATTGTGGGACCAGGGCTGGCGGAGGGGAGCGTCGATAGAGGTGACCGGTACGCTTTTGACGAGCACCATCTCGCGGGACACCTACCAATCGCCGCGGTAAAGTCGCCCGTCGTCGTACGAAACCGCTTGCTTATCCAAAAGAAAAGCCCCAGGAAGACTTTGTCGAATGCCTCTAACTCGCCTGGCGGTCGGACCACCTCAGGGAGATTTTCGCGCACGGCGAGCTGGATAACGTCGTCGGCTCGAGGGATTCCGAAACCATAAGTGGGGATTTGTTACGCAGAGGTTTGGATAGGAAAAATTGGTGTCACTAAGTCCGTCACCAAAGGCGAATAAGAGTTCAAATCGCCTTAGCCTCGTATGGTCGGCGCTCGCCCCCGTGCTCGCGGTATGCGACGTGGTGGCCACGGCCGGAAAGGTAAGAGCACGAGGGGTTTTGGTTACGGGATAAGGGAAAGCACTCGCCCCATTGACCAGAGGGGGACGTAAACAAATACGTCAAACGTTGACGAATGGTGGTAAATGGGCAATAGGTACTCAGGGGGCAAACGAATGCGTATGTATAAACCGCAAGATTTTTCCGCAATGATTGGGTGCCTCTAAAGACGCTCCAACGTTGGGACAAAGAAGGCAAATTAGTCGTTCCGTTCATCGAAGCCCGTCCAATCGACGACGTTGGGGAAAGTAAGAAAAGGGCTAACGATTATTTACGCCAGAGTATCCACCACAAACCAGAAGAATCAAGTGGAGTTTCTCAAACAATTTGCTAACGCCAGACAAAACCATGCTCGGCATGCCTAGCCTTGGGACCACTGTAGTTTGCCAAAAGTTCGTGATCGTAACGAGACTAGCTTTAGCCTCCAGCATTAAGCCTCCCATGAGGGGTTCGAATGGCAGAAGTCCTATCGTTGGCTCGCTTGTCTTTCGCTTGGAGTGTCGAGCGATAATGCCAAATTTCGGCGAAGACATTCCAGAGGCCCACGACAAGGGAGAGCCTGCACGCGGGGCAAGCAAAGAGTCTCGCCAAAACCCTCCTTGGGCGACAAAAATGGATAAAACCTTGCCGATCGTTGACGCAAATGGCAGGGAATCCCCCAAAAAGTCGTATGGAAATACTTGCCAGATACTGCCGTTCTGGATAAGATGTATTTGGATATTAATGGAAATGGAGGGGTACATTATGTTGGTGGCAGTGGTTACTACCGCCGTAACTACCACGAAAGTTTATGGGCCGCTCGCTCCATTTCTGGGCGGATTCGCCCTGGTGCTTTTGATCTTAGCGCTAATTGGTAAAGAGGTCACGCAATATGCCGGAGATGCAACCTGGTTGGGGTTCCATCGGGTACTAAATATGGTTGCCGTGCCCTTGGGTCTGGCGGTGGCGTTGGTGTTGGCGCAGCATTTCGCGGTCGTGCTCTAGTCCTTCTAGATAAGGCGTTTTTACCCTATGGTGATGTCCCCCTCCCTGGAGTGACGATGGGAGGGGGGCGTAATATTTTAGAAGCATAACTCCCAGACCAATGCTTACCGGAGGCTTTCTATAAGCTAGAGACTGGCGGGAGTCAGACGGTGCGTCAAAAAGGGGCATCGATGCGCCGGACGGAGGCTTTGCCTTTTTGCCTCTGGCCGAAATAGTGCGATCTTCCGAGGTGGGTCGTATCCCTAAAGCCCGCTATGGACGTTCTCATCTACACTACTTAGCCTATCGAGGGGTCGGCCCCGATGTTCCCCCACCCGACCAAGGGCAGGTATGTCAGTGTGAAGAACGAACCTCCACCTGGCTATATTGACCGACATGGGTATGGGTAGGAACTGGACAAAAATAGGTGAAAGTCCCCGGGTGATCGGCGACGAAGGTCGTCTCCCGGCTTGACCCGAACGCGGTAGCGGGAATGTCGGCCCCAGGAAAGGCCGGGGAGATTTGATCCAGAGATTCGGGATGATCGAAGGGAGGCTCTGCGTCAACGAGGCGCCATCCGTGTTCTTCTTTGCTGTCCCAGTTGTAAAATTGGATGGTCACGTCGCAACCCAGCGGCATGATGATGCGCGGGTCATCCATTGCGCCGATGTGAAAGATTCCCGTACCTTCTTCCTTCGAGTGGGCGCCTATGTCTAAGGTCACGGTTTTTTTCTGCACCACCAGGCGACTCTCCACGCGGTGCGCGCTCACGTCTTGTAAATGCTCTGTTTTCTGGGCCTCGCTAGTCAACTGCGATGGGTCGACCTGACCCTTGGTTGAATGAAAGAAATCGTCCATGAAACGGCCTCCTTAGGTCGTTGCTCAAAAGTAGTGTCCGCTGTCTTTTCGATTGATACCCCATGGCCTGGGTGTTGACCAATCCATCGGAGGCAGGCCTGCGATTTTTAGTATGCCTTCCATGGTCGATTGCAATTCTTGAGCATGGCCAGTGGGCTCCTTATGCCTAGAGAAAATTGGGGTCCACCACGTGGGAGTCACTGGCACGTGCGTTTTCGCCGGGTTTTCCGTCGCTCTTTTTTCCGAAGCTTGCACGCCTAAGCATGACCCGGTGGGCAGCGCCTGCGCTCATTCCACTGCAGGATGGCTGATGACCTCAGCTGGCGAGGCGCGATTGGCAGAGGAAGCAGCGGGACTTGCAACGGCCGCCATAGGTAATGAACCTGAATCGGAAAAATGATTGGAGGACCTGGGCACGGATGAAACACACGGTGACGAAGACGTTGGCACGAGAGCATCAGTATTTAGACGGCTGGTTAGCATATCGTGAGGCAATCCTTTCCGAATAACGGGAATATCCCCCGTCGCCACCACGTGGCGAAAGGAGCGACGGGGCATCTTGGTGAGGGCCGGGACCACCGGACGGACTGTCCGTCTGGGATCCTTGGCGGTGAGCGAAGGAGACGACGAGCTTTACAGCGAGTCCTGGGGCTCCTGTGCGGGGTCGAGAAAAGCCGAAGGAGATTATTGTAGGTTGTTCTAACCAGGTTAATGCCAAAGGGTAGGGATGAAATATAGGTTTGTATGCCAAGGCAGCACGCAAAAGAGCACGATATTAGCCGTGCCGTGCGCGATTCCGGTAGCCCAAGTACTCTCCGTCTTCGTTCGAATCCAGCACCAGAACAATCCTACCAGGCACACATAGACGACATCAGGGGCAGAGTTCCAGCCGATATGGAGTAAGCTCCAGCCAAACGCCGTAAAGAACAGCCCTGCCGTGGGGCCCATCCATTGGGAAGCCGTGGTTTGAATCAGGCCCCGAAACAGCCACTCTTCGCTAAATCCGGTAAATGCCGTCAACAAAATAGCGGGCAGGATTATGGCGCTTAGGCTTCCGTTGGCGGATAGGGCGGCAGGGTGCAGGATATGCCCTTCTCCCCACCCGATTAGAGGGCCACTTAAAACGGCCAAGATGCTCCAACCCAGCCATCCTTTGGGCCATACGGCACCTAACGTTTTAAGCCAGGGGAGGTCAAGACTCCTGGTGCCGATGGCAGCAAAGAGCATTAGCGGAATTTCGGCAAAAGTGTAATACCAGACTCCCGGCGCAATGGTGGGCGAGATGGCAAAACTAATGATGCGGATGAGCGCCATGGTGCTGATGGCAATGTAAAATTTCCCCCGAGGCGTTTGTAGTTGATGGCCACCGCGAATCATAAGCCACGCAGCCAATATGGCATGAAGCCATATTCCTATGGCGGGCGCCCAGGTATCGGAGACCATTTCACTAAAGCCAAGGGCCAGCAGATATAGCCAGGGTTCCCATTTGTCCCAACCCGTTTTATTCCTGAGCGGAGACGCGTGGCCTTGACCGATGGTGTTGCTGGAAATATTTGTCGAGATCATGGCACGATCGTATAGCGAATCCAGAGTGTTCGCAAGGGTTTAGTTGACCTTTCTGGGAAAAGTAGGAAACGGGCCGTCTCAGCGCGAGCTGGCCGATTGGCGGGTAAAGGCATTATGGTCTTCCAAGTGTGCTGTGCGGCCACATGGGCTTGGAGGGTTTGGGTAGGCGCGCCGTTAGCGACGAGCTCGACCTTGTAACTTCCGCGATGGGAACTAGGATTTTGAATTTCCACGATGAGCGGGTATCGTTCTCCGATGCTGACCTGAAAGGGGTAGCCGCTGAGCCGCTGATGGCGTCCCAGCACGGCGAAAGCAAGGTGCTGGGTTTTGAGATTAGGGGCCACGATCGCCCACGTGAGCACGCCTAGGCCAACCACCAGACTTCCTAAATAAAGTGCGATCTTACCACTAGGATAGACGGGAGGTGGACTTTGGATGCCGCTGGCGCTTCGCCGTATAAGCCCTGAAATTCCCATCAGCAGGCAAACGAGACTCACGGCCAACACCAGATGGGGGGCATCCAAGCGGAGTTTGGCCAGACTTAAGAACAGAGCCAAAAGGGGAATCCAGACCACACTCAGGACCAAACTTAGTCCCGTTCGCTCGATCCCGTCTAAACTCTTGGGGCTCGGAAAGAGCACCAATGTTGACAGATACCCTGGCACAAATAGTCCGATAGCCAATCCTAAACCGAGTCTCACGGCGTTGCTTTGGTGGGGAAAGAAAAAAATACTGGCCGTAAGCGCAAAGACGAGTAAGAAGCTAATCCAAACATCGTATACCACGCTAAGTTTTAGAGGATGAACCGACGGTTCCCCTTGGGTGTCGGCCGGCATCAGTTCGGGGGGGATGGACACCAAGCATCGGTTCCTTTCATGTGCCAGGGATGAGCTGTCACGCAAAACCCAAATCCTTGGCAATTATTGCTATATAATATACCATGATTCGCCATGGAGGGGGATGCAGTGGTAACAAGCTGGCTGGTTATACCCTGGATCGCGGTTTTGCGACGTGCCCTGTGCTAATCGACATTCTACGAGAGTTATTAGGATTTGTTTTGCCTCCAGCCAACTTTCTCGTTCTGGGTGTGCTGGTCGTTTGCTATGCTCTTCGGTATCGCCGGCGATGGCCGCTTGTTATAGGCCTCTTTCTTGCCTGGGTCATGATGACGCCATGGTTAGGAATGGTTATGGTGCACGGGCTGGAATATGCGATTTCGCGACCGAAGCATCTCAAGGGGGATGTTTTAGTGGTGCTGGGCGAAGGATCGGTGGCCAATACCCCGCAAAGTCGCGGCAGCGGATCGCTTTCCGGTTCTATGGCCAATGAGTTTCTTACCGCGGTTCGGCTTGAACGTATGACTCACCTGCCCATCCTCGTTTCCGGCGGCAAAGGTTCCTTTGGCGATGGCAACGAAGCATTGATTGGTCGAAGTGTGTTGCGCGGACTAGGCATCGACCACGTCTACGTGGACGCCAAAAGTCAGACGACCTATCAAAATGCCGCGGACTCTGCCCGAATCTTGCGTGCCCATCACTGGCACCGACCTATTTTGGTGGTTTCGGCCTTTCATATGCTGCAGGCTCGGGAGGACTTTCGGTACGAGGGAATCCATGTCATTCCCTATCCTACCGGCTATCAAACCCCGAAGACGCTCCGGTGGTCCCCCGTCGATCTGCTACCATCCACCTCGGGTCTGGACATGACCGCAGAAGCCCTTCAAGAATATTTGAGTATCGCCGTCTACCGCCTAGGCATCAAACGTTGAAGGCCATGCCAGGGCGCGGGGCCGTTGGCTGGAAAAGGTGCCTAACGTTAGCCTCCGGAGGAGTGGGGAACTCGGGCACGGAGAATTCGGCGAGCAATGGTGGATGTGCTTAAGCCAAACTGTTCGCTGAGAGTCTGCAAGGTGAAGCCTTGCTGGCGCTTTTTCCACAGAAGCGCGTCGAGCTCGTTCAGATCATGCGTCGGCTTTTCCTGAGCGGTGACAATAGAGGTTCCCGGTCTTGCACTGCTCAATCCCGCTTCGCTCCATGCGTCGGCCCAGGATCCGAACAGTTTGCGAATAGTGTGCGAAGAGGGTTTTTGGCCGCTGGCGTCCCAGTATTGTGCGGAGACGTACTCGCCATACTGACGAAATGCTTCAATGACGGTGTCTCGGGTGACGGTGGCCCGTGTTGCTGGATAGGATACTCCTGCTTCTGCCCACGCCCCTTTCCAGGAACCAAAGAGTTTGCGAATGGTGCGCGACGTGGGGCCCGTATGCAGACTATCCCATTGTCGTGCGGTGCAATACCTGCCGTACTCTTTAAATTTGTGAACAATCTGCTCTCGACTCCAATGAGTTTTAGCCGGTGTCGGAGTGATCCCGGCGGCTTTCCAAGCATTGCTCCAACTGCCAAAGTGGTTTCGGACGGTTTGAGCCACGGGCCGGTATCCCATTTGGTCCCAATGGGTTTCGCTGCAATAGCTGCCAACTTCCAAGAGGCGTGCTAAGATGCGCTCTTTCGGTGAGGCAGGAGGGGCCCACAGGCCAGCAGCCTCCCAAGCCTCTTGCCAAGTACCAAAGATCTTTCGAATGGAAGGGGCGCTAGGAATGCGATGATTAGTACTCCACGTCCGCTCGGATTCAAAATGTCCTACTGTTTTTAATGCCTCCACCACCAAATCACGCGTTACGATGCGGTCTTTAGGCGCCAATCGGTGAGGAACATCATAGCCCGCGGCTTGCCACGCGGCATGCCAGCTTCCAAAGAAATGAATAATGGTATAGAAATGCGGAGAGTGCCGATCTCGCATCCATTGGTACGAGGTGCAGTACCCATGTTCCTGATAGACCTTCTGTAATACGGCAATGATGGCTTCGCGGTTCCAACGGGTCATCCGTCTCACTCCTTTGATGTTTCGCTCGCGGCGACCTCGGCATCATCAGATATCGCGGGGGTTGATTACCTGAAGATATGGTTTTTCGGAGAACCAGTGCGCGAACTCCCGACCACACAAATATGACTGTGTGGTAACCATCCCACTTGGAACCGGCCAAATATAGGG